>JBOGIW010000602.1:0-3350 GCA_050748045.1 Vicinamibacterales bacterium
GAAGAATGGAAGTGGATGGGGAGCCCCGTCTGGTCGCACGAGGGGATGTACGCCCTCGCCAACGCCCACAAGGACAAGGTGAAGCTCACGTTCCACCACGGAGCGCAGCTCCCTGACCCCAAGAAGCTCTTCAACGCGGGCCTGGAGGGGAACACGTGGCGGGCGATAGACGTTCGCGAGGGAGACACGATAGACGAGACCGCGCTCAGGGCGTTGCTGCGCGAGGCGATGGCTTACAACACCACGCACTCGGTACGAAAGAGCACAGGTTCGAGAGCCTAGAACGCGTGCGCACGCCGAACGGCTAGCCGCAACCGGTCGTGGCATTCGCCGCCAGACGTCGCCAGACGTGTACTGTTTGGTTCTCATCGCTCACCTTCGAAGATCCGAATGAGCGCCTCGGCGTTTCCGAGCGCGTCGTGGACTGGATGATGATCGTGCTTCGTCCGTCGCAGCCGTTTCCACTTCTGCGTGCTCCGGAAATCACCGACCAGTCCGGCGTAGAAGTCGGCGATGCGCCTACCCGAATGCCCGAACGGGTTCTGCCCGAAGTAGCGCCAGAAGTAGAAGTTGATCCACTGGAAGTCGTACGCGGGATTGTCCGAGACGAAGACGACGGGCTTCCGCGGTTCCAGCCATTCACGGAACCGGCGGAACGTCTCCTCGGTGCAGTCGACGCCGTGGAACGTCTCCACGCGCCCTTCACGAAGGGCGTTGCAGTCGACGGCGCCGAACTCCGTCATGTCGCCGACGGACGGCGAGCCGACGCCGAATGGCGCTTCGCAATCAACAACGATCAGAGTTCCCATCGCGCGTCACCGTTCCGCCCAGTGTCGCCATCGAGGAAGGCCACGAATTCCGGAACCCGTTCTGCGGCATCAAGCGCGGCAAGGACAAGCCGCGCGCGCGTCCTTGCTCTTGACGAGAAGGCAAAGCTGCTGGAGGCGCTCCATCCGCGCTTCCAGCGCTTCGTCCGGTTCGATCTCGGAACCGGTTGCCGGCTCGACGAGATCCGCTGCATCGATCCGAAGCGCGACATCGACTGGACCCGCGGCACTGTGCACGTCACCGGCAGGTGAAGATACGGATTGCTCCACGGCTCGGCGGCAATGTCGTAAAACTGCGACCGCGACGCAGTGCGGTGTAAGCGCGATCACGTCTTCGAGATCGTGCGGACGCTGAGCTACTCGACGATGTACCCAAGCGCACGGGCGTTGTCTCGCACTCTGACATCACGAATCACGATCGTGACAACCTGTGGCGGTTCGCCGAGCAGCTCTGTCGTTGCAAGATGCACCGCATCGAGCGTGCGGATCGGTTCGATGGGGAAAGGGCGGCGGACGCGGGCGAGCACGGCTCGGTCAACGTCGAGGATGAAGCAGCGCCGCTCGAAAGTTCGCAGGGCTCGAACGGCCGCCTGTTCTTCTGCTGCGGTCAACCGAGCAGTCGCGCGCGCCCGGATGATCGCCCGGCCTGCTTCTGCGAGGGTCAGGGCCGACGTCACGTGTTGTGTTCCGACCGGCAGCGGCTTCATGGCCGCCGTGTCATGCTCCAACAGTGCTGCCACGAGCGCGCTCGACTCCATGTACCGAATGCTCGCCCCGGCAGCCTTGGGTCGGCGGGCACGCGGGGCTGTCTTCCGAGGCGAGCGTCGCCGCGGGGCGCTACGCTTCGCCACGATCGCTGTCGATCAGTTCAGCGGCGGTGCCCGGCGGCAGCCGGATGTCCGGCCAGTCCTCGAACGGGTCACCAGCTTCCACCGGGGGGTGGAGAACGCCGGCCGCAATGAGCTCGTCCCACCGGCTTCCGGGCGACGAGCGCGCACCGCGTCCTGGAGGAACGAGTTCGGCGACCACACGCCCGTGGGCCGTCACCGAAATCCGCTCGCCTGCTTCAATTCGGCGGATATAGCGGCTCAGGTTGTCTTTCAGCTCTCGGATGCCGGTCTCCATGCCATAAATATAGCCACTTGTGGCCACATTTGCAAAGGGCCGGGGGTATCGGCAGGAGTTCGCACCTCGAATGTGTGCCGCGGGTCATTCGCGCGACTTACGATTCAGTCCTCCGCTCCCCGTGGTGCCGGTCGCAACGCACGCGCTCGCGCTTTGATGTTCTCCATGAGGCCCCGAAGCGATTCCTTGTCGTACTCGCGACCTTCTCCGCGCGCGCGCTGGTCGAAGCCCGGCCTGTATGTCAGCGCGAAGTCGGTCGAGAGCCAATCGATCGTGTTCTTGGTCGCCGCGGGGTGAATCCGACATTGTGACGACGATTGTGCCACGTGCGGTGCTCGTGGCGAATCGCCGCTCGACCCGTCAGTGCGGCTCGTGGCGAGCCTCGCGCGCTGCGACAAGGTGTCCAGCGCCGACCTGGAAGCCGAGTCTGAATGTCCCGCCGGATCTCGTGCGTGAACGTGCCGCTCGGCGCGTCGGGATCGTCCATGATCAGGGCGAAGCTGCGCGTACCCTCCGGCGGGTCGGACCACGAGAGCGGCGGGGGACGGTCGGTCCCGTCGCAGGTGAATGGTCTCGGAATCGCCTGGCCGTCGCGGAATGCTGAGCTTTCGAGCGTAAACGCCATCGTGATGTCAGCGCCATGAGCACAAGGCGAGCCAAAGGGCGGTTGCCGGATTCATTCGCCATGCCGGCCATGGGCTTCTGCTCGACAGGCCTCCACACGGAACTTCCCTGTATGATCGCCGCGGCTCCGAAACTCCCGCTGTGACCCCCAGGGCCGGTGGCCCGTTGAACCCGGCAGATGTCATCCCAGAGCGCCTTTTGGCGCGTCGATGTCAGGCGGCCCTTCCTTCGCGTGATGTGACGCATGCGTCAGGACAGCGGCACTCTCATCCTTTCCGCCACGGACCTTGCGAATTTCCTGAACTGCCGACATCGGACCGCGCTGGAGATGAGCGAGGCGCGTGGCAGGCGCCAGCGGCCGGCGTGGCCGGATCCACTCCGTGACGCACTGTTCGCTCGTGGCCTCGCGCACGAGCGCGCCTACGTGTCACGGCTGGGCGCTGCCGGGAAACAGATCGCCGACCTGAGCGAGATCAAGGCTCACGACGAGGCCCTGGCGGCCACGCGCCGTGCGATGCGCGCGGGAGTCGAGGTCATTGTCCAGGCGGCGCTGGCGGCCGGGCGATGGTACGGCCGTCCGGACGTCCTGTTGCGCGTCGATGCACCGAGCGAGCTCGGTGCATGGAGCTATGAGATCGCCGATACGAAGCTCGCGATTGAGACTCGCGCCGGCACCATCCTTCAACTGGGCCTGTACTGCGATCTCCTCGCGGCCACTCAGTCAGCATGTCCGGAACACTTCTACGTGGTAACTCCGGATGCCGACGAACCGGT
>JBOGIW010000603.1:0-5279 GCA_050748045.1 Vicinamibacterales bacterium
GGACCTGCCACTGCTCCCGGCAGATCACCACATCGTCAATCGTGACGCGAGGACGATGGCTCTGCGACGCGAGCGGGCCGAAGAGGTTGACCTCCTTCCGCATCATCAGGTAGCCGAAGAACTCGAGGCATGGAAAGCGCAGGCGTCCGTCCCGCGTCTGCACGACGAGCGCGCCCGCCGCATCGACGACGACGAGCTCGGCAACCGGGAGCGTCCGGTCTGGCGGGGCCGGCGACGGGTCCCGCGACGCCGCGTAGACGAAATCGTTCGGCTTCCGGCTGTACTGCACGCGCTGAGGCGAGGCTTCCTTCGGCGCGAGCCAGAAGACGCGCGGGTCCGGGCAGTCGCGATCGAGCGCCCGAATCACGCCGTCGGCATCCGGACACTGCGTCATGAAGGCCGATTGGGCGAGGGTGTTGATGACATGCACCTCCCCGAGCACGATCTGATATTCACCGCGCCGAATCGCCTCGATGCTCGGAGCGTCGATCATGACGTCGGGACTGATGTACCGGGCCCAGGCCGAGGGCGGCGCGCCCGGCGCGTGGAAGGCGGCTGACACGGCGGGGCGAAGGTCGCGGCTGCGGAACTGGATGCGGTGCGCCGCCGGGGATGCGCCGAGCACCTCGGCCCATCGCTGCTGCAGCGCCGCGCGCACGCCGGCCGCAACGGGTGAGAGGGCGCCGCGACTGTCTCCGACGAGCGACGTTCTCGCGAAGAACGATCCGAGCGTGACCTCGCGGCGACCACCGCCGGAGAGCAGGTCGTAGGCGCGGCGGAGCTCCAGGGCGTGGCGGCGCGCCAGCTCGTGGACGGCCCACCGGGCGCTCTGCAGCACCAGCGACATCGGCGGGCCCAGCCGCCGCAGCACATCGCTGCCGAAATCCACGGCCACGTCGCGCCGGCAATCTTCGTAGACGAGGGTCCGTGCCGCGTACATCTGCCCGGCCGAGCGGGTCGGCGGGATGCCGGTGATGCGCGAGAACGTCGACTCCAGCGCGTCGAGCGCGCCGTCGAGCGCCTCGGCGTCACCGGCCGCGGCCTGGACGAGGCGGGCCGAGGCTTCGATCGCCTGGAGCTCGGCCTGCGCTCGCTCGCGCAACGCGCGGTCGTCGATCGCGCCGAGCCGTTCGCCAAGCGTCCGTTCGGGGTGCAGCTCCCGGGGTCCCTCGAACGTCCACGTGAGGTAGCCGGCGCGCTGCCAGCACTCAAGAAGGGCGTCCACCGCGGCGTCGGTCGGAAACGACGACCCACAGGCCGACTGGAAATCGCGCGCAAGAGCCTTCGCATGACGCGTCCCATCGCAGGCGGCGAGCAGCCGGGCGTGGTCCGGCGGGAGCTCGACGATCACGCGGGACGCCGTCATCACGCGGGTGCCCTCGAGCCGCACGAACGGCTGGAGGCGTGGGATCCGCCACGGTCCGAGCTCCGGCCGCGTATCGAGCGCGCGCGCCACCTCGTCGATGCACCACGACTCGAAATAGACCTGGCGCGCGGCAAGCAGGGCGGGACCGCACTCGACGGTCGCGGCAATCGGGCCCTCGGAAAACCGTGCCCAGCCAACCGGTCCGAAGAAACCGATCGTCTCGTTCTTGACGGAGTAGCGCTGCGCGTAGCTGGCGACCAGGAGCTCCTTCTTGCGCATCTCGCTGTCGAGGTGCTCGATCGGCGCCGCCGCCAGCGGCGCCACGGCGTACTTGAACGCGCGGCGGTTCTGCCAGACGACCGCCTCGCGAAAGCTCGGGTCGGCGGCGAGATCGCGGAGCGCGGAGCGCACGCGCAGGCGTTCAGCGCTGAACGTGGCTCGCAGGGCGGCGCGCGCCTCCGGCCCGCGCGACTGGAGCAGCCGCACGGCCAGCCGTGCCGACACCGGAGAGGAGAGCCTCAGGACGTGCTCCGCCGGAAAGCCCGCCGCGCGAAGGCACGCCAACGGCCAGATCGCCCACTTCCCTCCGGGCACGCGGATGAGATCGTCCCGGCCTGCGGGGCGAAACACCGGCCGCGACGCGTCCACCGTGCCGGCTGCGAGGTTGATTCCGGGCGTCACGACAGGCATCCGCGTTCCACGTTCCGGGTTCCGGGTTCCATTGGCTCGAGCGCCGCGGGCAGTGCCGGACGCGGCTGCCGGTCGGAGCCTTCCTTCTGGAGCAGGCGATCGACCTCCGCCGCGAGGGCGCCGATCGACGAGTTGTCGAAGAGGACGTGCAGCGGAATTTCGAGGCCGAAGGCATCCTGCAGGCGGGCGACGATCTGGATGCCTGAGAGCGAATGACCGCCGATGTCGAAGAAATCGTCCTCACGTCCGATCTCGGCCAGTCCAAGCACCTCGGTCCAGACGGCGGCGACCGTCGCCTCGGTCGCCGTGCGCGCCGGAACACCAGCGAGGGGCGCCTGCGTCACTGCGCCCTTCCGCAGGCCGGCGAGCGCGGTTCGGTCGATCTTGCCGGTCGCGGTGCGCGGCACGTCCTCGACCATGACGAATTCGGCCGGCACCATGTAGCCCGGCAGGGTTTCGTCGAGGGCACGGCGGATCGCGAAGGCGTCCGGCAGCGCCCCCGGCTCCGGCACGACGAAGGCCACGAGCCGCGTGCCGCCACGGTCCGCCTCGCCGTGCACCGCCGTTGCGCGCACGCCCGGACACGCTCGGAGCGCGGCCTCGACCTCTTCGATCTCCACTCGGTACCCGCGGACTTTCACCTGCAGATCGCGGCGGCCGGTAATCTCCAACTGTCCGTCCGGACGCCAGAATCCGATGTCGCCCGTGCGGAACACCGGCGCGCCGGCCGTGCCTGCCGGACGGGTGACGAACCGCCCGGCGGTCAGCTCGGGATCTCCGAGATAGCCCCGGGCCAGCGATGCGCCGCCGATGCACAGCTCGCCCGCTTCGCCAATCCCGACCGGCCGCATCTCGTCGTCGACGACGATCACCTCGACGCCAGGGATCGGTCGGCCCACCGGCACGCGGGTCGCGCCCGCGGGATCGAAGAGCGCCGTGTCGTACGCCGTCGATCCGCTGCATTCCGTGGCGCCGTAGATGTTCAGCAGCCGCGCGTGTGGAAACACGCGGCGCCAGTGCGCCACCACCGCGGGTGGCAGTGGCTCGCCGCTGCTTCTCGCGAGCCGCAGCGTCGGCCAGAGGCCGGTATGCCGATCGGCCTGATCGAGCACGGCTTCCCAGAACCCGACCGACGCGGTGCAGTGCGTGACACCGGCGCGGCGGGCCGCTTTCACGATCGCGATGGCATCGCGCGTGTCTTCCACGGAGCTGATGATCGTGGGAATGCCCTGCAGCAATGCGCCAAAGCAATCCCATGAGAACCCGACGGTCGTGTAGGACCGGTACACGAGCGCCAGGTCCCCGGGCTGGAAGGGATACGTATTCCACATCCACTCGAGCCTGTTCACGACGGATCGAAGCGTCACGAGCACGCCTTTGGGTCTGCCGGTCGTGCCGGACGTGTAGACGATGCTGAACAGGTCGTCCGCGCGCGCGAGGGGATCCTCGTGTGGCCACGGCGCACTGCCGGCGGCTTCGGTCGAGGGCAACACGACGATCTCGCCGTCGAACCGCAACGCCCGCGCCGTGTCGTCGTCGTCGACCACGAGCGCCGTCGGCCTTGAATCCTGCAGCACGTCGCGGGCGCGCCCGAGCGGCCAGGTCGGGTCCACGCCGACATACGCCGCACCGGCCCTGGCAATGGCCAGCAGCGCGACGACCAGCCCCGGCGAGTGCCGCATGTCGATGGCCACGACGTGGCCGCGCCCCACGCCCTTGCTCCGCAGATGGCGCGCGACGTGGTCCGTGCGGGCGTTCAACGTCGCGTACGTGATGCGCTCGTCCTTGAACACCAGGGCGGTGGCGTCGGGAGCTCGCGCGGCCTGTTCCCGAAAGCGCTGGCTGAGCGTGTTCACGTCATCCTCTCTGTGGTCGTGTCCGTCTCGACCGCGTCGAGCTGACGGCGAAGGATGTAGGTGCCGGAGTCGCCGTGGCGCTCGAAGCCGCTGGCCACGAACCCATCGGCGACATGCTCGAGAAATGCCGCTCGCACCGCGAGCTGCATCGGCCGGACCTCCGAGGGGCGGATCCGCTTCAGCTGTTGAATGTCAGCCGGAATGCCGATCCTCCGGGTCTCGTCGCCGAAGCGAAGGGGCGCTCCGGCGAGCCGCCACTCGGCGACCACGCGGTCGCTGTCGAAGCCGGCATGAAGCGGGGAGCTGCTGGCACCGTAGTGGTTGATCGAATAGTGCCGGACGACGGCGCCGAGCTTCACGAGGTTCAGGTGCGCGTTCTTGGCCTGCAGGGGATCGAAGACCCATTGGACGGCGCTCACGCCGCGGTCCAGCGCGTGCTGTCGCTGTGCGAGCTTCAGGGCGGTCCCGATGCCGCGGTCCTGGAAGGCCGGCAGCACGGCCATCATGTGCGAGTGCCAGTAGAGGTGGCCGTCGCCTGCGCCCGGAACGCAGTTCACGAACCCGACGAGCGCGGCATCCTCCCAGGCGCCGAGCACGAGGCCGCCGACGTGCTGGAGGAGCACGAACAGGCGCACGGGCATGAGGTCCAGATCGCTCCACCCCCACACCGTCCGCTGCACCTCGACGCACGCGGCGAACTCCTCCACCGTCGTGAGCGCCCGTATCGTGACGGAACGGCCCGACGGCGTGTGGGGCCGCGGGCAGACGCCAAGCGCCGGACTACGAATACGGCTCATGACCCGCCGCAATGTCGGTCAGCACGCCGGCGAGCGTGGGGAGAAAGCTCGACGTCGAGCCGTGGACGAAGAAGTGATCGCCGGGGAACCAGTACGTCCGCACCGATCCGGTCGTATGCCGACGCCACGCCTCGAAGTAGTGCGGTGGCGTGTCGAGATCGCGTACGCCTCCGAAGAGGGTCATAGGAGAATCCAGCGGCGGCTGCTCCTCGTACCGGTACGTCTCGCACGCCTCGAAATCGGCCCGAAGCATCGGGAGGAGCAGCGCCATCAGCTCGCGATTGTCGAGAACGTCCCGGGGGGTCCCATTATACTCACGCAGCTTGTCGAGGAACGCCGGCTCCTGCAAACCGTGCAACGGCGGAGTCAAGGCGGGGAGATCGGGCGCGCCGGCGCCCGACAGAAGCAGATGGGCCGGTCGAGCGCCGTGGTGCGCGCGGAGGAGCCGCGCCACTTCGAACGCGACGAGCGCGCCCATGCTGTGGCCGAACAGCACGAACGGCAGGCCGACGAGCGGCCGCATCGCGGCGGCGGCACCCGACGCGAGCGCGTGGATGTCGCGCAGCGGCG
>JBOGIW010000604.1:0-15189 GCA_050748045.1 Vicinamibacterales bacterium
GCACGAGGACGCGTAGCGCCCCCATGCGGGCGGCACTCCCTGTCCCTGCCCGCTGATGGCTGACCTCTCGACTATGCCCGATACGCTGAGCATCACCGACAACCGGACCGGCAAGCAGTACGAGGTCCCGATCGCCGACGGCAGCTACATCCGCGCCACCGACCTCAGGCAGATCAAGGCGGGTCAGGACGACGGAGGCCTGGCGACCTATGACGCGGCGTTCATGAACACGGCATTCTGCCGGAGCGCCATCACGTACATCGACGGCGACCGCGGGATCCTGATGTACCGCGGCTACCCGATCGAGCAGCTCGCGGAGCAGTCGACGTATCTCGAGACGGCTTACCTGATCATCTTCGGCGAGCTGCCGACGCAGGCCGGGCTCCAGCAGTGGACGCAGGAGATCACGTTCCACACGATGCTGCACGAGAACATCAAGAAGCTCATGGAGGGCTTCCAGTACGACGCCCACCCGATGGGCGTCTTCCTCAGCACCGTCGGCGCCTTCTCGACGTTCTACCCGGACGCCAAGCGCATCTTCGACGAGACCTCGCGAAAGAAGCAGATCCAGCGCCTCATCGCGAAGGTGCCGACGATTGCCGCCTACGCGTACCGCCACAGCATCGGCCGCCCGTACGTCTACCCCGACAACGACCTGAGCTTCACCGGCAACTTCCTGAACATGCTGTTCAAGATGACCGAGCTGAAGTACCGGGTGAACCCCGTGCTGGAGCGGGCGCTGGAGGTGCTGTTCATCCTGCACGCCGATCACGAGCAGAACTGCAGCACGACGGCGATGCGGGTGATCGGAAGCTCGCACGCCGATCCCTACTCGGCCATGGCGGGCGCGGCGGCCGCGCTCTACGGTCCGCTCCACGGCGGCGCCAACGAGGCGGTGCTCCGGATGCTGAGCGAGATCGGATCGGCCGCCAACGTCCCCGGGTTCATCAAGCGCGTGAAAGGGGGCGAGGGCCGGCTCATGGGCTTCGGCCATCGCGTGTACAAGTCCTACGACCCCCGCGCGACGATCATCAAGGAAACGGCCGACCGGGTCTTCGAGGTCACGGGCAGGAACCCGCTGCTGGAGATCGCGCTCGAGCTCGAGCGCATCGCGCTGCAGGACGAGTACTTCATCACCCGCAAGCTCTATCCGAACGTCGACTTCTACTCAGGCCTCATCTACCAGGCCATGGGCTTTCCGGTCGACATGTTTCCGGTGCTCTTCGCCATCCCGCGCACGTCGGGCTGGATCGCCCAGTGGGAAGAGATGCTGCTCGACCCGGATCAGAAGATCGCCAGGCCAAAGCAGATCTACATCGGACCGAAGAGGCGGGACTACGTGGCGCTGGCGGAGCGGTAGTTGGGTGCATCAGGTGCATCAGGTGCGTGCATCAGATGCAACCGGTGCGACAGGTGGAACGGATGCGTTTCCTGTTGACGGCAGTGGGTGCGTTCGTGGCGACCTTCGTGCTGGCGGGGTGTGCGGGGGCCGACGCACAGAAGCCGGTTCCCGCACCTCCCGCATCCACTGCCCCCAATGCACGTTTCGACAGCGCGAGAGCCTGGGAGCATCTTCGCCGTCAGGTGGCGTTCGGGCCGCGGCCGGTCAACTCGGCAGCGCTCGCCGACACGCGGCGCTACATCATCGATCAGCTGAAGGCCGCCGGGATCGAGACGCGCGAGCAGCGCTTCGAGCCGGAGACGCCCATCGGACGCGTGCCGATGGTGAACCTGGTGGCGACCATCCCGGGGAGCCGGCCGGAGCGCATCGCGATCGCCACGCACTACGAGACGAAGCTCGCACGCGAGATCAGGTTCGTCGGCGCGAGCGACCCGGCCTCCTCGGTCGCCGCGGTGCTCGAGCTCGGGCGCGTCCTGGCCGGGCGGCAGAACCCCTTCACGATCGAGCTGCTCTTCTTCGACGGCGAGGAGGCCATCAACCGCGACTGGGTGGATCCCGACAACACCTATGGCAGCCGCCACTACGTGGCGGCGGCGCTGAAGGCCGGCACGCTCGCGGGCCTGAAAGCGCTCGTGCTCCTCGACCTCATCGGCGACCGGAATCTGAACATCAAGCGCGAGTCGAACTCCACCCGCTGGCTGACCGACATCATCTGGGCGTCGGCGAAAAGGCTCGGATACGGGGACCATTTCCTCCCCGACGAGACGCCGATCTCGGACGACCACGTGCCGTTCCTGAAGGCGGGCGTGCCGGCCGTGGACATCATCGACCTCGAGTACCGCGCGTGGCACACGCCCCAGGACGATCTCGACGCCGTCAGCGCGCGCAGCCTGCAGATCGTCGGCGACGTCGTCCTCGACGCGCTCCCCCAGATCGAGAAGCGGTTGGCCTCGACCTCGGCGCGCTAGCCTCACTCGCCGAGGATCTGCGCCAGGTGGTGGCGCAGGTGGCGGACGTAGTCGCGCATCAGCCAGTCGAGCGACACGGGCGGATCGCCGCCGATCCGACAGGAGGTCTCGAGCCGGTCCGACGGAACCGACGCCATCGCCGCCGCCACCTGGCCGTTGAGCCCGGCCCAGAGATCGACGAGCTCGGTCCACGGCCGCGCGCCGTAGCCGTGCACCGGCACCCAGGCGTTTCCGTCGTAATCGGGCCAGACAAACGGATCGCTGAACCGCGCCCGGACAATCCGCTGGTGATTGTTCGCGGCCGAGTCGATCAGGTGGCCGAGGATTTCCTTCCTGATCCACCGGCCCGCACCTCGAGACTGACTGGCCCATTCCTCGGACATGGCCCGCAGCCGGGGCAAGGCCGCGTGCACTTCGTCGCGCAACTCGGTGGCGTGCGGCGGCATGGCGCGTCAATGCGCTTTGGCAGGCTTCGGTGCGAGCGTCCTGATGTAGTTGACGACGTGCCAGATGTCGGTGGGCTTCAGGTCCTTGGCGAAGTCCTTCATCCCCGTCCCGTCGATCCCGTCGTGGATGACCGTGTAGATCTCGCCGTCGGTCGAGCCATGCTTCCACTCGGCGTCGGCAAGGCTCGCCGGCAGCGGCTCGCCGGTATACGCCGCCATGGGACCGTCGCCCTTTCCGGTCTCGCCGTGGCAGTCGGCGCACAGTTCCGTGTACACCTTCTTGCCCGCCTCGATCGACGCGGCATCGGCGGCCACCGGGTTCTCCAGCTTTGCGCCATCGGGGTGTTGATGCGGCTCTTTGGGATGACCCGCCTGCCGCGCCAGGAGTGGCGCCAGCCCGAGAGCGACAACGGCCAGGACCATGTGAAACGTACGCATCTCTTGCACCTCGAGAAAATGGGACTGGGACGTGGGGAGCTGGGATCGGCGCGGCAGGGCTAGTGTGCCGACGCCGCCTGGGCGACCTCCGCCATGATCTCTTCCACCGTCAGCACCGTCGCCGACGCTTTCGCGCGGCGGAAGACGCGGTCCACCAGCTCGTCGGTCGGTGTCACGCCGTGGCGCTCCAGCCAGAACACGACGTTCGACTTTCCGGACATCGGGCCGACCTCGATCTCCTGGGCGCGCCCGACCAGGCGCGCGGGCACGCCCGAGTACACGGCGTCCATCAGGTCCGGATCGTTCTTCCTGAAGGCCTTCACGACAGCCGCCGCGTGCACGCCGGTGGCCGTGCGGAACGCGTCGCGGCCGAACACCGGATAGTTGTCGGGAATCGGGACACCCGTGGCACTCGACACGGCATGGACGTACTCGTTGAGCTTCGTCAAGTCGCGCTGCACCCACCGCATCAGCACGAGGTTGACCAGCAGCAGATCGAGCGGCGTGTTGCCGACGCGCTCGCCGACGCCGAGGGCGGCACCGTGGACGCGCGAGGCGCCCGCCTCGAGCGCGGCGATGCTGTTGATCACCGCCAGGTCGCGATCGCGGTGGCCGTGCCAGTCGATGCCCACGTCGACGCCGAGCTCGTCGACGATGCGCCGCGCGAAGCGCACGACCGCCCCGGCCCCCATCGGGGTGGCGTGGCCGACGGTGTCGGCGATGCAGATGCGCGACGCGCCCGCGCGGATGGCCGCCGTGAACAGCCGGCGCAGCGTGCCGGGGTCGGACCGCGTCGTGTCCTCGGTGACGTACATCACCTTGAGCCCCTGCGCCACCGCGAACGAGACGGCGTCCTCGGTGCACTTCAGCAGGTAATCGATCGTCCAGTCCTCCGCGAACTGCCGCAGCGGGCTCGACCCGATGAAGCAGCAGCACTCGATCGGCAGTCCCGTCCGCTGCACGATCTCGGCGATCGGCTTCACGTCGGAGATCACGGTGCGGGCCGCGCAGTTGGCCTGCACGCTGAGACGCCCGTCGAGGATCTCGCGCGCGAGGCGCTCGACGTCGCGTGCCACGTGCGGGCCCGCGCCCGGCAGCCCGATATTCGCCGTATCCATCCCAACCGCGTCGATGAGGTGCAGGATCTGGATCTTCTGCTCGACCGATGGCGTGCGGACCGACGGCGACTGCAGCCCGTCACGCAGCGTCTCGTCGTCGAGCATCACCACCGGCGGCCGGCTGGCGGGCTCCACCACGTTCCAGTCGTAAATCAGAGAATCACGCATCAGGACACCGAGGGCAGCGCCGCCGCCCGCCGGGACGCGCGCCGGACGGCGGCACCGGCGGCGGCACCGAGCGCCGCGACTGCTCCGCTCCACCATAGCGCCAACCGGACCGAACGATCCACGGCCGGCCGCATCACGTCGTCAATCGTGACCGGACGGCCGCGGCCCTCGAGCGCCGCGTCCTGCAGGGCCACGTAGCGGCGCGCGCCGTCCGCCGTGACGCGATCCTGCACGACGCAGAACACCGTCACCACCGCCGCCACCGTGATCCAGAACACACCCCGCACCGTGCGCACCTTACGCACCTGCCGCACCCGTATATCGTACGACGAGCGCCGTCACGTCGTCGTTCTGGACCGCGCCCTTCGTGAACTCCCGCACGGCGTCGAGCATGTGATCGAGCGTCGCGGCCGGGCTGTCGTTCAGGTGCTGCGATACCACCGCCTGCAGCCGCCGCTCGCCGAACTCCTCGCTGCTGGCGCTCAGCGCCTCCGACACGCCGTCGCTGAAGACGACGACGATGTCGCCAGGGTCGAGCTGGACCGTTTCCTGCTCGTACGACGCATGCTCGAACATGCCGACGATGAGCCCCCCCTCCTCGAGGCGGCGCACGCCACAGCGCCCGACGAGCAGCGGCGCGTTGTGCCCGGCATTGCAGTACGTCAGGCGCCCCTGCCGATCGAGCACCCCGAAGAAGACCGTCGCGAACCGTGATTCGATGGAGCGGTGAATCAGGGCGATGTTGACGCGCGACACGGTTTCCTTCGGCTCGACCGCCACGAACGTGTGGGCGGCGAAGATGCCCTGCAGCACCGCCGTCAGGATCGCCGCCGGAGGTCCCTTCCCGGCCACGTCGCCCAGGGCGAACCCGAACCGGCCGTCGGCCAGGTCCAGGTAGTCGAAGAAATCGCCGCCGATGGCGCGGCACGGGAGCGACGCGCCCATCGCGTCGAAGAAGCCGCCGCGCTTGCTCCCCTGGGGCAGCAGCGCCTGCTGGATCTGCGACGCGATGCGGAGGTCCTGCTCGATGCGTGCCTTCTCCATCGAGTCACGGTACAGCCTCGCGTTCTCGATGGCGACGGCGGCCTCCGTCGCCAGCGTGTCGAGCGCGGCGAGCGTGGCCCTCGACGTCAGCGTCCCCTTCTCGCGGCTGTCCAGATAGAGCACGCCGATCCGCTTCTGCTCGGCGCTCGCGTCGGCGCGGTCGACGTAGCGCACGAGGCGCAGCGGCGTGCAGAGCACGTGGCGGATGCCAAGCGCCACGGTCCCCATGTGGACGTTCGCGAGATCGCCGTCGAGCAGATCGTTGACGATCTTCTGCTCGCCGGTCGAGAAGACCTCCTCCGGGATCTTGCGGCTCGTCTCGAAACGGGTGCCCGGCAGCGTCACGTGGCCGCGCGCGCGTGCGAGCTTCATCTCCAGCTCGCCGGCGTCGCTGGCGAGCATGATGAACCCGCGCTCCGCGCCGGTGAGCTCGATGGCGGAGTCCATCACGAGCGCGAGCACCTCGTCGAGGACGCGGCCCGATCCGAGCGCCCGCAGGCCCTCGAGCAGCGCGGCGACCTGCCGGAGGTCGCCGACGGCCGACGTGGGCTGCCGCTCCATCGGGGCGTCGTCCATGAGGAACACCAGCTCGGCGCCGCCCGTGCGTCCGAGCTGGATGCGATCGCCGTGCGTGAGGGTGTGCTCGCTGACCTGCGTGCCGTTCACAAAGGTCCCGTACCGCGAGCCTCGGTCGCGCACGAGGAAATTCCCCGACACCTGCGCGATCTCCGCGTGGTCCCGCGAGACGTCGCTGCCCATCAGGTGCAGGTCGTTGCCCGAGCGGCGCCCGATCGTGAACACCGGCTTGTCGATCGGCACCGGCCGCCGGCCGAGCGAATCGTGGACTTCGAGCCGTGCGTCAGGCATCCGCCTTCAATTATATGGTCGGGGCTGGGCGCGCGGCGGCGGGCTTTCGGCCGGGCCTGTCTCTTGCTAATCCGTGGCGGTGAGATCCGCCCGATCTCGAAGGAGAGGCAAACACATGAATATCCGCGACGTCATGACCAGCAACCCGCGTACGGTCTCGCCGGCAGACACGATTCAAAACGCCGCCCGCATCATGCGCGACGAGGACACGGGCGCCGTGCCCGTCGTCGACAACGGCCGGCCCGTGGGCGTCGTCACCGACCGCGACATCGTGGTCCGCGCCGTCGCCGAGGGCGAGCTCAACCGCCCCATCGGCGACATCGTGTCGAGCGCGGTCGTCACGGCGCGTCCCGACATGTCCACCAGGGAAGCGGCGCAGCTCATGAGCGAGCACCAGGTGCGCCGGCTCCCGGTCGTCGAAAACGACCGGCTCGTCGGGATCGTGTCGCTGGGCGACCTGGCCGTGAAGGACGACAACGACAAACGGGTAGGAGATGCCCTCCAGGACATCTCGCAGGGCGTCAAGGAACGCCGGTGATCCGCAGCGCCGGGCTCACGGCTGAAGGCCGAGCAGCCACGCGGCCAGGAGCGCCAGCGCGAGGAGAATGATGACGACGACGTACGGCAGCCGCGATGATCGCCTCGGACGGCCCAGGATGGGGCCCTCGTCGGGCGGCCTGATACGCGGCTCCGTCGTCGCGTGGCCGCATTTGTAGCAGATCAACGCCTTGTCGGCGATCTGGGCTCCGCAGAATCTGCACTGCACGGGCTTTTTCGGTCTCTGGTCTCTGGTCTCCGGTCCGTCCTTCGTCTTTAGTCTCTGGCCCTTCGTCTCTAGTCCCCTTGAGACCTTGTCAGGACTGAGTGCTTCAGTAATGTACCCTAAGACCAAAGACCAGAGACCCGAGACCAAAGACCCGAGACCGTCATGATCCCTCTCCGCGACGTCATCCCGTCACGAACGACCCCGTTCGTCACGATCGGCTTCATCGTGATCAACGCGCTGGTGTTTTTCTACCAGCTCTCCCTCGGGCCCTTCGTGGAGGAGTTCATCTTCTACTACGGCCTCGTGCCTGCCGGGTTCGCCTGGGTCAACGTGTTCACGTCGATGTTCCTGCACGGGAGCTTTCTGCACTTCGCGGGCAACATGCTCTATCTCTGGATCTTCGGCGACAACGTCGAGGATCGCATGGGGCACGGACGGTTCATCGTGTTCTACCTCGTGTGCGGCGCCGCCGCGGCGCTCGCGCAGACCTTCACGAATCCGATGTCGGTGGTCCCGATGGTGGGGGCGAGCGGCGCGATTGCCGGTGTGATGGGCGCGTACTTCGTGCTGTACCCCAATTCGCGCATCCTCACGCTCGTGCCGATCTTCTTCTTCATCCAGCTCATCGAGGTCCCGGCGATCTTCTTCCTGGGTGTCTGGTTCGTGATGCAGTTCCTGAGCGGCGTCGGATCGATCGCCACCGCATCCGGTGAACCGGTCGGCGGCATCGCTTTCTGGGCTCACGTCGCGGGATTCGCGGCCGGCATCGGCACAGTCGGGTTGTTCAAGCGGCGCGAACGGCAACGAGTGGAGTGGTGGGATTCTCGGCTCTGAATTGGGAGTTGGGGATTGGGAGTTGGGAGTTGGGAGTTGCGAGTTAGGATCTCTGCCGTATCTGCCTGGCGACGCGCGCGAACTCGACGAGGATGCGTTCGAGCTGCGCCTCGTAGTCCTCCGTGGCGAGCGACTCCTTCTTCCCCTTGAGCTCCTCGAGCTGCGCTTCGAGGGCGGCCCGGCGGCGCTGCAGGCCGGCGAGCGCGACGTCGGCGGTGATGGTGCCGGGCTCCGCGTCGAAGTAGGTGGTGCGCGCGAGCGTGCCGTCAGGGCCGGGCGCCTGCGCCTCGCGGCCAACGCGGTCGCCGTTGTCGTCGAGCACCGGCCGCTCGGTGGAGAGCTGCCCGCGCTGCTCGTAGTGCTGCTTCACCGCCGCGCTCGCCGCCGCAAAGGCCTCCCACACCGACACGCGGCCGTTCTTGTCGAAGTCGCTCGAGAGGTCGGAGATCGCCCGGACGAAGTACTCAGGGAAGACGGTGGCAAAGCGCTGCGCCACGGAGTCGGTGGCGGTGATGATGACGCGTCCGCGCCCGGAGAGCTCCTCGAGGAACGGGTAGCTCGACTCGGTCGTGTTGACCACGACCAGGCGCCCGGGCACCTCGTCGAACAGGCCTTTCCACTCGACGGCCGTCAGGTCCGGACCGACCAGGTTGAACTTCGCCGCCTCGCCATCGAAGGTCCCGTGCCCGAGGAGGACGACGAGCAGCAGGTCCTCGCGCGTCAGCCGCTTCCGCAGGTCGCCGAAGAGCCGGCGGACGTTCTCGGCGGTGGCCTTCGAGGTGTCCACGCTCTCTTCCGCGAGCGTCACGACGTTCGCCTCGGCGAACACGAAGTTGTTGCGCAGGGACGCCGCAAGGTCGTCGCGCCATTTCCGCTGCTGGGCCGCGTACTTCTCGCCCCCCGACACGCCGGACACGATGACCGCGTATCGCTCCCCCGCCGACACCGAACCGATGCCGAGCAGCAGCACGAAGAGCAGGATGCAGCATGCCACCAGCGAACGCCTGGTGACGCGACCGGCCTGCGTCGTCTGCATACGCCCCTTGGCCCCTTGCCTGGTGCCGTTCACCGCATTCCCCATCGGCGCCGCAGGTACCACTCGGCACCGAGCAGCATCACCACGGCGATGAATAGCCAGATGTTATGCCACAGTTCCTGCAACCTGGGCGGCGCGGGGTCGGCCGACGAGGCCAGGAGCGACGGTAGGCGGGCGAGGTCGGCGGCATCGAGGTACCGGCCGCCGCTTGCGCGCGAGACGCGCCTGAGCACGTCTTCATTCAGGCGCGGGTCCGCCATCTCCAGGTCCGCCGCTCCCGCCAGCACCCACTGCTCCACGCGCCCGAGCGTTTCCCGCCCCTGTCTGGCCTCGGCCACGACGCGGTACACACCGGGCTGCTCGAAGCGGGTCTGCACGGCGTAACGGCCCGTGCGGGCGTCGGCCAGCGTCGGCTTGAGGTCGCGCACGTCGCCGCCGGGCAGCGTGACGCGCATCGTGACCTCGGCATCGTGCACGGGCTCGAAGGCCGCGTTCCGCACGTCCACGCTCACGCGCTGAGTCGTGCCGGGGATGACGTTGGGCAGCGGCGCCGCGGCCACGGGGTCGGGAGCCGACGACGCGAGCCAGCGTGCCGCCTGCCGCCAGAACAGCTCGTGCGTGCGGTCGGTCGAGGGCAACTGCATGCGCCAGCGCCATGAGGCTTCGCCCGCGAAGATCATCGCGCGGCCGCGGCCGAACCGGTGCACGGCCACCACGGGCCGCACGCCGTCGGCGGTGTCGGTCAGGGCGAGCACCTGCGCGCCGGGACGGGGCGCGCCGAGCGCCGTCGCGCCGGCGAGCGCGGGCGCGGATGCCCAGAGCTTTTCGGTCTCCTCCGCCGACGACCCGACGCGCATGACCGGATGCGAGACGCCCTCGGCCGTCAGCCGCACCCGGTACTCGCGCCCGTCGCGCTGCGACGTGCGCACGACGCCGCTGCCACGATCTCGGAGATCGACAGGCAGCGCCTCTTCGAGCGCCGTGCCCACGAAACCCTGCTGCGCGAACGACTTCGCCCCGAGCACGAGCACGCCGCCGCCGCGCTCTCCCACAAACTCGGTCGCGCCCTCGAGTTGCACGCGCGTCAGCGAATCGGGCTCGATATTCGCGAAGATCACCGCGTCGTATCGATAGAGGGCCTCGCGGTCCACCGGGAAGCCCGTGGCCAGTTGCGGCGCGCGGGCCGCGGCCGCCTGGACGAAGAACGTGGCCGCGCCCCGCTCGTCGCGTCCCTTGCGGACAACCGAGTCGACCTCGATGCCGGGGTCCGACGCCAGCGCACGCTTGAGGAACGTATGCTCGAAGCCCGGTGCGCCTTCCACGACGAGCACGCGTCGCGTACGCCCCGGCGGGCTCACCAGCACGCTGCGGCGGTTGTTCTCGCTCACGAGCTCGCCGGTCGCCGTGGGAATCTCCACGGTGTACACAGTGGCCGTCTCCCGGCTCGGCGACACCGTGAACACCTCCCGGACGGGACTGTCCGGGCCGGCAGGCGTCACGGTACGGACATCGACCGGCCGGCCGTTCTCCAGCACCCGGACCTGAAACGACGGCCGGTCACTGCGGCCGTACGTCCGGCTGACCGCCGACACGGTCAGATCGATCGAGGAGTCCGTGAGCGCCGCTTCACCAGCGGCAACGTCGAGCACCTCGAGGTCGGGCGCCACCCTGGCGCTCCCGATGCCCAGCGTGAACACCGGCGTTCCGCCGTCGTCAACGCTCTCGGCGGCGTCCTGGGCGCCGGTATCGCCGCCGTCGGACACGACGACAATGCCGGCGACGCGGCGTTCGCGATAGCGCTCGCGGACCGCGCGAAGCGCGCCCGAGAGATCGCTGCTGCGGGCCGCGGGGGCGAGCGTGCCGTCCTGCGCGCGCGCGAGCGTGTCGCCGAAGGTCCAGATCTCGGAGACGAAGCGCCCCTTCAACGCCGGCGCCACCTTCTGCGACACGACCTCGCGCGCCAGATCGATCCGCGGCCTGCCGTCGACGTCGGGCAGGCCCATGCTGCGCGACACATCCAGCAGCACGGGCACGACGGCATCGCTCTCCGTGTCGGGGGGCATCACGCGGACGGGACGCAGCAGGCAGGCGAGCAGGAACAGGAGCGTGAGCGCACGAAGGGCGACGAGCGCCGACCGCTTCGCGCGCGGCACCGGCACGAGGAGCTGCGCGTACGCGCCCCAGGCCACCGCCACGACCGCGATGACGAGGAGGACGAGCACCCACCAGGGGAGCGGAATCGCGAGCTGCATCACTGGATCATTCTGATTCCCGAATTCAAGCTTCACCGCTTCTTCTGCGCCAGGGCCCGATAGTACTTATCGACCAGGCGCCGGTACTGCTCCGGCACGGCCTGCGTCGCGCCGGCGTTCAACCGGTCCTTCGATTCCTGCTCACGGAGCTGCGAGGCGAGCGACGTTTCCGCCTTCTCGAGCGCCACCTCCATCTGCTTCTTCAGCTCCTCCCACGTTGCGAAGTCCTGCTTCCACGCCTGGGTGCCGGGCGCCGACCTGCCCGGGTTGAACCGCGACGCTTCGGGCGTCGATGCGCCCAGCCCCTCGTCGCGACGCAGCTCGTCGACGAGCTCACGCGCGTCCTGCCACGGCCGGCCTTCTGTCCCGGCAGGCTGCGCCTCTCCGCCGCGGCCGCCGTCGGCTGCGCCCTGCTGGCCGCTCTGTCCCTGCTGGCCCTGGGACGACGCCGAGCGCTGCTCCCCCTGCTGCTGCGGCTGTCCGTCCTGCTGCTGCGGCTGTCCGTCCTGCTGCGTCTCCTCGGGCCTGCCGTCCTGTCCCTCGCGCCCGCGGTCGCCCTTGCGGCGCATCTCCGAGAGCTGCCGGTCGATCTCGTTGATCCGGTCGCGAAGCTCGCGATTCCGGGCGAGCTGTTCCGAGAGACGACGGGCTTCGGCACTCTGGCCGCCGGCCGCGCCGAGCCGCTCGGCCAGCCGCTCGAGCTGCCTGGCAATCTCCTGCCCCTCGCGCGCTCCCGCGCGGGGATCGCTCTCGCCGGCGGCGGCGTCGGCGTCCGTGCGCTCGGCGCGCGCGTTGCTGCGCATCCGCTCGGACAGCTTCTGCCGATCGAGCTCTCGCGCCGCATCGGCGAGGGCCTTCCGCTCGTCATCGGTCGCGTCCCGTGCACCCTGAGTGCCGCGCGCGAGCTGGTCCACCGACTGCTCGAGCCGCCGCATGCGATCGGCGAGCCGCTCCTGCTCGGCGGCACGGCGCCGCGACGCGTCGGCGCGCTGCTGCCCCTGCCGGCCGGTCTCACCGGCCGATTTCGGCGACCCCTGCGGGTTCGACGCCCGCTGCCGCTCGCCATCGTTCGCAATCTGCCGCTGCGCCTCGGCGAGCTGGCGCGACTCGAGCTGCAGCTCGCCAAGGGCGCGACGCCGGTCGTCGGGCTGCGAGCTGCGCATGCGCTGCTCGAGATCGCGGAGCTTGTCGAGCGCGCGGCTGCCGCGCGCGCTCGCCCGTCGCGGATCCTGGCGGCGGAGATCGCTCGCCGCGCTCTGCATCTCGTCGGAGACCTCTCGAAGCGAGCGGCTGGTCTCGGTATTCGCCTGCTCGCCCCCGCCCTGGCCGCGCTGGTTCCGGCTTTGCTGCCCCTGCTGGCCACGGCTGTTCTGTTGCGGCTGCTGCGACGGCGACCCGCCCTGCTGCTGCATCTGGCGGGAGAGCTCCTCGGCCTGGCGCCGCAGCTCGCTCTGCTCCCGCGTCAGCTTCTCAAGCTCGCGCCGGAGCTCCTCCTCGCTCATCTGCTCGCGCCGCCTGGCCAGCTCCTGCTGCTGGCGGTTGAGCGCGTCCTGGCGGCGCGCCAGCTCCCGGATCCTGTCGAGCGCGCTCGTGTCGCGGTCGTTCTGCTCCTCGCGGGTCTCGGAGCTATTCGGCGTCTCGTAGTTGGTCGACTGCTGGCGGGCCAGCTCGCGGTCGAAGAGCGACGACAGATCCTGTTGCTGCCGGTTCGATCCGCGCCCGCCGCCCATCGCGTTCTGCTGCCGCTGGACCTGGCGCTTCCGCACCTCGGCCTGCGCGCGCAGCAGCTCGTTGAGCGCCGTCATCTCGTGCGGCAGCGCCCCGGAGGTCTTCAGCCCGTGGAGCTCCACGACGGCCTTGCCCATCGCGGCGACGGCTTTCGACATCGGGTCGTCGGTCGGCGACGGCTCGGCCGGCGGGCGCGGACCCGCCGGACGCGGCGATCGCCGGCGGCGCGGATCGATCGGCGGGCGATTGAGCTGCCCCATCGCGGTCTGCGCGCGCTTCTGCAGCTCGGCCTGGGCGCGGCCCACGTTCCGGATGTCGTCCTGCGACTGCCCGCGCGCGTTGCGGCCCCGGGCATCGAGCTTCCACGTCGCGACGATGATCTCCTTCTGCGCCTCGGCGAGATCGTCGAGCGACCGATCGCCGGAGCCGCCGCCCATCGCCTGGCTCTGCGCCGCGACGAACTCCTCTTCGAGCGGCTTGACCTCGAGGAAGAAGATGTCACTCCGCGCCTCGGTGGCCCGCTTGCCGCGGCTGATGTCGCGGGCGCGCGCATAGTACGTGACGAAGTCGCCGGGCTCCACCTCGAGGTCCTCGAGGTAAATGGTCCGGTCACCGTTCACCGTCATGCCCGAGCCGTCGCGCCTGAAGGGCATCGCCTTCTCGGTCTGGCCGCGCACCGAGTACACGAGGTCGAACGCCGCGATCCCGAAGTCATCGTCGGCGCGGGCTTCGATCGTGACCTCTTCAATGGGGGTGACCTGCCGGTCGCCGGCAGGCCGGACGATGCGCACGTCGGGAGGCCGATCCTCCAGCGTGCGGATGAAGTACTCGGTGTCGCCAGGGCTCGAGAGCCCGTCGGCATCGGCCAGCGCCACGCGGTACGAGCCGTCCTCGGCGATCACCAGCTCGCCGCTGGCGCTGTCGCCTCCGTGGCGCAACTCCACGCGCCTGCCGTCTCCGAGCGTCAGCGCGGCAGCCGTGATCGGCTTGTCGGTGTGCACCGCAATCCGCACGCGGGTGCCGACCGGGCCGTAGATGTCGCCGCTGTCTTCCTCGAAGCGCGGCTTCAGGCCGAAGGTGCGGGGATATTCGTAGTGGAGGTCGATCTGCTGCACGCGCGGCGGCCGCACGACGGTGACGCGGTAGTCGCGCGAGGTCGCCGTGGCGGCGCTGATCGAATAAGTGAATGGCTGCTCGACGGCGTCGAACACGAACGCGAAGCCGCCGTCCGGATCGGCCTCCATCCGCGCTTCGCGCCAATCGTCCCCGTCGCCGAACCGCAGGATGGGCACGACGGCCCCGCCCGCGTGGGCCATCCGCGCCCGCACCCGGAGTGGCAGGCCCGCGCGGAGCTTGATGTCGCCCGGCAGCACTTCGAGCGCCAGACGCTCCGGAAACACGTATACGGCGAAGACGCTGGCCGCACGGCTGGCAGGACCGGCGGACAGGAAGCCGAGCACGAAGAGGACGACGGTGGCGGCCACCGCGGTGATGCCGGCGCGCTTCAGCGCGTCGGCGCTGACGATGCGATCGAGGTCGAGGCGTCGCGCGCGGCGCAACGCGTCGCCGAGGACGGCGGTGAGCATCGCCCGGCCCAGGGCCTGCTGCCGGAGGTCGTCCGACGCGCCGGCGCGGTGCTCGCGCTCGGTCACGGCGGTCACGAGCGAATCCTCGAGCTCCGGGCAGCACTCCTCGACGAAGCGGGCCACCTGGCGATCGCCGGGCAACCGCCGGAGGGGCGCTACAGTCCACCCGATGACGCCGATGGCGACTGCGGCGGCGGCACCCCACAGCAGCACGAGCGCCGTGCCCTCGGGAGCCGTCACCCAGTGCGCGACGAGCGCCACGAGCAGCACGAGGCCGGCGACGGCCGCCGCAGATCTCCAGGCGCGCAGCGCCGTCATCGTCCGCCAGCGCACCCGCACGCGGCGAAGGATCGCAGTCAGTTCGTTGTACTGCTCACCCATATGCCTACTCTGCTTTCTTCAAGGCGCCACGGCTTGTCCACGTACCGGCGCAGAGACGCAAAGGCGCGGAGGCTTGTGCGTTCGACTGGCTGCCGAAGGCGGCACGCGTGGGGCCGAGGCCGGCGAAAACAAGCCGCGCTTGATCCATGGTGGTT
>JBOGIW010000605.1:0-8136 GCA_050748045.1 Vicinamibacterales bacterium
GGTCGCGGAGTGCCGAACGCGGACTGCGGATCGCGGATCGCGGATCGCGGATCGCGGAGTGCGGATCGCGGAGTGCGGATCGCGGAGTGCGGACCGCGGATCGCGGATCGCGGATCGCGGAGTCCGGATCGCGAAGACCGGATCGCGGATCAGTGCTGCAGGTTCCGCAGCGCCGCAGACCAGTGCACCCCGTCCTCCGCCGCGCGCAGCACGTCGTCCCGGAGAAAGGGCTTCACGAGATACCCGATGATGCCGCGCCGGAGGCTCTCGGCCTGCGGAATGTCGCGGTCCGCCGTCGCCAGCACGGTGGCCGCCGTCGGGAAGCGCTCCTGGATCTGGGCGGCCAGCGTCAACCCGTCGTCGCCCGGCATGTGCACGTCGATGAAGACCACCTGCGGGCCGTGCTCCGCCATGGCGCGCAGCGCGCTCACGGCATCGCACGCCAGCGCCACGGTGTATCCCTCGGGCTCCAGGATACGGCGCAGCAGCTCGCGGATCGATGCCTCGTCGTCGACGACGAGGATGGTGGGCATACGAACGTCCGGGGTCGATTCTACACGCACGTTCCCGCGCGCCTCGACCCGGCGCCTTCACGCACCAGCCGCGTCAGCGCCCGCCGAAGAAGGACGGGATCGGCATGTCGCGCATCGTCCGCAGGCCGGGCCCGGCCGCCATCACCTTCGGAATCGAATTCACCGCAATCGACGCGGTGGCCACGTCGCCGTGCACGCCGCCGGCAATCTTCGAATAGAGCCGCGGCGACCCCTCGATGAGCACCGAGTCGTACGACTCCGGCGCGCCGAGATACGCCTCCATGTGCAGCCTGATCCGCGCCTCGCCGTTTACGTAGCCCACGCCGTCCTGGACGATGCCGCAGACGTAGCCGGGATCGACGGCGAGGTACTCGCTCTCCACGGTGCGCTCGGCAATCTTCGGCTGGATGTCGTCGGTGATCCGATCCAGCGTCCAGCCCATCGCGTCGCCAATCATCTGAATCGACTCGCTCAGGCCCACGTGGCGGACGGTGCCCTCGTCCACCTTCTTCTGGAACTGCTCCCTCGTGAGCCCGGATCCGATCTTCTGCTGGAAGGGCAGCCGGCGGACCGACGCATCCTGCACGCGGTGCACCTCGATGCGGTCCACGCGCTCGCACACGCCCGTCAGCGTGATCGGCAGCGCGTCCATCGTGAAGCCGGGATTGACGCCAGTGCCGAGCACGGCCACCTTCGCCTTGCGCGCCGCCTCGTCGAGCTTCTTCGCCAGGCGGCGGTTGTACGGCGCGGGATACGACAGTTCCTCGGTCGTCGAGACGATCGGCACCTTGTGCCTGAGCACTTCCTCGAACTGCGGCAGCACGCGCTTCAGCGACGAGCTGGTGCACACGACCGCGACGTCCGGCTTCGCCGCCTTGATGGTCCTGCCGACGTCGGGTGTCACCTTGACGCGGAGTCTCCGTCCAAGGCCCACGACCTCTCCCAGATCCTTGCCGACCTTGTGCGGGTCGATGTCCACGGCCGCGACGATGTGCATGCCCTTCCGCGCCGCGACCTGGCGCACCACCGCGGCGCCGATCGGGCCGAGCCCGATATGCATCACACGAATACTCATCGAAACGATCTCCGTAAGGGTCGAGCCCGGAATTATAATCCGCGTCATGGCGCGCCTTGTCGGGGTCCTGGCGATCATGTGTGGAGCCGCGGCCGCCGTCCCGCACACCCAGGACATCGCACGGCAGCCGCTGCCGCGGATCGACTCGAGGTCTCTCGGCGTGCGCGCCCAGACCTACGACCAGCCCGCCCCCGGAGCCTTCTCGCCGCGCAACGCGAGCTACGCCATCGACGTGCGCCTCGACCACGCGGCGCGCACGCTCGCGGGACGGGAAACGATCCGGTGGCGCAACATCAGCGCGGCGGCCGCCACGGAGCTGCAGTTCCACCTGTACTGGAACGCGTGGCGGAACGCCGGGTCCACCTGGCTGCGCGAGCAGCGCCTGCGCGGCGACCGCCAGACGCCGGCTGCCGACGCCTGGGGCTCCATCGACGTGCGTGCGATCCGCGTGCGCATGCCGGCGCCCGACTCCGAATTGCCCACGCCGCAGGCGATCGACCTGACCTCGCAGAAGCGGTTCATCGCGCCAGACGACGGGAACGCGGCCGACCAGACGGTGATGAGCGTGCCGCTGCCAGGCCCGGTGGGACCGAACGAGAGCCTCGAGATCGAGGTCGAATGGGTCTCGAAGATCCCGCGCCCCTTCGCGCGCACGGGCTACATCGGGGACTACTACTTCATCGCCCACTGGTTCCCGAAGATCGGCGTGCTCGAGGACACAGGCTGGAACACGCACCAGTTCCACTCGGCCACGGAGTTCTACGCCGACTACGGCGTGTATGACGTGCGCCTCACGGTTCCGGCCGGATGGATCGTCGGGGCCTCGGGCCGCGAGGTCTCGACGACGGACCACGCCGACGGCACGGCCACGCACGCCTACCACGGCGAGGACATCCACGACTTCGCCTGGACCACGAGCCCGGACTTCATCGATCTCCGGCAGACGTTCCGCCATCCCACGCTGCCGGAGGTGGAGATGCGGCTGCTGCTCCGCCCGGAACATGCCGGGCAGGCCGAGCGGCACTTCGACGCCACCGCCGCATGTCTGAGGTACTACGGCGAATGGTTCGGCGCCTATCCGTACGGCTACGTGACGATCGTCGATCCCGCGTATCAAAGCGACAGCGGCGGCATGGAGTATCCAACGCTCTTCACCGCCGGCACGCGCTGGCTCGCGCCGCGGGCGGTCACGCAGCCCGAAGGCGTCACGGTACACGAGGCCGGCCACCAGTTCTGGTACGGCATCATCGGCAACAACGAGATCGAGCACGCGTGGATGGACGAAGGGCTCAACACGTTCTCGACGGCTCGCACGATCGGCCAGGCCTTCAACCCGAACTACCGCGTGCAACGGTACTTCGGGGGCTTCCTCCCGTGGGTGTTCTACGACATCCCCGTCAAGCGGGAGACCGACGGCAACCGCCTCAGCGGGTATCGCGACGTGGCCGACGCCGACGTGCCGGGCACGCCGACCTGGCGCTACTGGCCCGAATCGGCCGGCGCCATCACGTACAACAAGACGGCGCTCTGGTTGAACACGCTCGAGAAGCATCTCGGCTGGCCCACGTTGCAGAAAGGCATGGCCACGTACTTCGACCGCTGGAAGTTCCGGCATCCAAAGCCCGACGA
Organism: Vicinamibacterales bacterium; assembly: GCA_050748045.1. Classification (GTDB taxonomy): domain Bacteria; phylum Acidobacteriota; class Vicinamibacteria; order Vicinamibacterales; family UBA2999; genus CAVYVZ01. Next base: position 3,238 of record JBOGIW010000605.1, read on the forward strand.
CTTCTTCGAGGCGCTCGCCGAGGCGAGCGGCCAGGACCTCACGTGGTTCTTCAACGAGGCGTATCGCAGCTCGAAGGTCTTCGACTACGGCCTGCAGGACTTCACGAGCGAAGCCCTCGACAGCGAGGCGGGCGGCGGTCTCTACCGGACCATCGTCGTCGCGCGGCGATTCGGCGAGGCGGTCTTCCCCGTCGACGTCGTGACGACGTTCCGCAACGGGGAGCAGGTGCGCGAGCGCTGGGATGGGCGCGATCGCCGCCGTATCTTCGCCTACGAGCGCCCGCAGCAGGCGCTCACGGCACACGTGGACCCGGAGCGCGTGCTGCTCCTCGACGTGAACTACACGAACAACAGCTGGACGCTGGAGCCGAGGACCGGCGACGCCACGCTGAAGTGGTCGCTCAAATGGATGGTCTGGCTGCAGGACCTGATGCTCACCTACGCCTTCTTCGTATGATCCTCCGCGCGTTCCTCGACGGCATTAAGCGTACGGTAAGCGCGCCGGCGGTACTGCTGGGCGTGATGCTCGTGACGATGGCGATGGCGCTGCCGCTGGCGCTGACACTGCGCGGGATGCTCGAGGGGCATCTCGGGACGAGCCTTGCCGCGCATGACGCCGCCGAGGGGGTCAACCACGACTGGTGGCAGGAATTCCAGGCGCAGGCCGCCGGCCTTGGCACCACTTTCACGCCTTCCGTGATCGGGTTTGCCGCCGTGCTCGACAACATCAGCAGCGTCCTCGACGCGGAGCGGGAGATCGCGCCGGTCACGGGCGCCCTCGGCGCGTACCTGCTGGTCTGGACCTTTCTCTCCGGCGGCATCGTGGATCGCTTCGCCCGCCGGCGGCCCACGCGGGCGCACGGGTTCTTCGCGGCGAGCGGCGTGTTCTTCTTCCGCTTCCTGCGGCTGGCCGTCGCTGCGGGACTGGTCTACTGGTTCCTCTTCGGCGTCGTGCACGGCTGGCTGTTCGACGACCTCTACCGAGACGTCACCCGGGAGGTGAACGTCGAGCGGGCGGCATTCGCCTGGCGTGCCGCCCTGTACCTCGTCTTCGGCGCGCTGCTCGTGCTGGCGAACGTGCTCTTCGACTACGCCAGGATCCGCGCCGTCGTCGAGGATCGCCGCAGCATGATCGTCACGCTCCTGGCGTCGGCGCGATTCGTGGTCCGCCACCCGCGCCTGGTGTTCGGGTTGTACGCCCTGAACGCGCTCGCGTTCCTCGCACTCCTCGCCCTGTGGGCGGTGCTGGCGCCGGGCGCGGGACGGGCGGGCCTCTCGATGTGGCTCGGCATCGGTCTGGCCCAGGCGTATCTTGCGGCGCGGCTCTTTCTCAAGCTGCACTTCATCGCGTCGCAGACGGCGCTCTTCCAGGCCACGCTGGCTCATGCCGGGTACACCGCCGCGCCGGCGGCCGTCTGGCCCGAGTCGCCGTCGGCTGAGGCGATTCACGCGTGAGGTCAGAAGGGATGAGCCTTCGTGTCCTCGTGGCAATCTGTGCTCTGCACCTCGCCCTGCAGGCGAGCCCGGCGGGCGCCCAGGCGCTCTCGCGCGACGAGCAGGCCCACTTCCTCCGCACGGCGCGCATTGTCAAGTCGACACCGATCGGCAAAGGGGTCACGCGTCCCTACCGGCTGACGCTGACCGACGGCACCCTCACGCACGACGCCGCGTTCCAGTCGGTCGACCAGCAACGCCAGTTCAGCGCGCGCACGGGGCGCGACGGCACGCCGGAACTGAACTTCGTGGACTCGTGGCGATTCAACGTGGCCGCGCCGCGCGTGGCGGAGCTTCTTGGGATCGGCGAGATGATCCCGGTGTCGGTCGAGCGCATGTGGAGGGGGACGAAAGGCGCCCTCACCTGGTGGGTGGACGACGTCCTCATGGACGAGCAGGCGCGGAAGACGGCGAAGGCCGAGCCGCCAGACCCGAAGGCCTGGACGGAGCAGCAGCTCCGGATGCGTGTCTTCACCCAGCTCGTCCACGACACGGATCGGAACCAGGGGAACCTCCTGATCACGAACGACTGGCGCCTGGTGATGATCGACTTCACGCGCGCCTTCCGGGCCTGGGCGAAGACGCCGAGCCCGCTTACGATCCTCCGGCGATGCGATCGGAACCTGCTGGCCGCCATGCGGGGGCTGACGAAGCCGGCGCTGGAGAACGCGGTCGGGCCCTACCTGAGCGAGCCCGAGGTGAACGCGCTTCTTGCGAGGCGCGACATCATCGTCCGGCACTTCGACGACCTGATTGCACGGCTCGGCGAGGAAAGCGTGCTGTATCAGGCCGGCTCGCCCGATTTACAGCCGACAGACAAAGGATTACAAATCGCTCCGGGACATTCGCCGCAGAATACCTTCAGCCATGAAGGGATTTGCGGTTGCGGCCGTCGGGGTCGCTTTCTTCGGGCTCGCCATTCAGGCTGCGGAACAGGGGGGCCCGCAGCGCGCGACGCCCTCGAAACCTGTCGCGTCACACCTGCCTCCGTCTCTTCCTGAATCCGTACAGACCGCCCTCGTCAGGCAGTACTGCACGCCGTGCCATAACGACCGCATGAAGACCGGCGGCCTGTCGTTCGCCGCCTTCGACGCGACGCGCGCGTCGCGGGACGCGGACACGACCGAGCGCATGATCCGCAAGCTGCGGGCGGGCATGATGCCGCCCGCCGGCGTCAAGCGGCCGGACGACGCCACGCTCGCCGCCCTCGCCGGAGCGCTCGAGGCGCACATGGATCGCGCCGCCGCGCTGAATCCCACGGCCGGGTCACGTCCGTTCCAGCGGCTGAACCGCGCCGAGCTGGCGCGCGCGGTCAAGGCGCTGCTCGGGATCGACGTCGACGTGCAGGCGTTCCTGCCGGCCGACACGATCAGCCAGGGCTTCGACACGATCTCGGACGTGCAGACGTTCTCGCCGACGCTGCTCGAAGGCTATCTGCGAGCCGCGAGCCGGATCGCGGCGCTCGCCGTCGGCGACGCCGAGGCGAGCCCCGCGGAGGCGCACTACCGCGTGCCGAAGACGGCGGCGCAGGTCCGGCACGTGGACGGCGCGCCGGCCGGCACGCGCGGGGGCATCTCGGTGCGGCACACCTTCGTGGCCGACGGCGAGTACGTGTTCAGGATGGACCTGCACGGCAATGCCGACGGCTTCCTCTTCGGCGGCCCGGCCGAAGGCGAGCAGCTCGAGCTGTCGATCGACGGCGAGCGCAAGGCGCTCCTCGACATCGACCCACGCATGGCGGAAGTGACGACGAGCCTGACGCTGAAGACTCCGTCCATTTACGTGCAGGCGGGGACGCGGCGGGTGACGGCGGCGTTCATCCAGCGTTTCGAGGGCCCGGTCAACGATCTGCTGGCGCCGGTCGAGCACACCCTGGCCGATACGCAGATCGGCGTCTCGCACGGCATCACGACGCTTCCCCACCTGAAGGACCTGAGCATCGCCGGGCCGCGGCGCGTGACGGGCGTCTCGGAGACGGCCAGCCGGCGCCGCATTTTCACGTGTCGCCCCACGTCGGCGGAGGACGAGCGGCCCTGCGCCGCCGAGATCGTGAAGCGGCTGGCGAGCCAGGCGTTCCGCGCGCCGGTCGAGGGCGCGAGTCTCGAGGGGCTGCTGCGCTTCTACGACGAGGGACGCCGGCACCGCGACTTCGAGTACGGCATCGCGTCGGCGCTCGAGGCGATCCTGGCGAGCCCCGACTTCCTGTTCCGCCTCGAGAGTGCCCCCCGGACAGCAGGGGCGCCCGAGCCCGTCACCGACCTCGAGCTGGCGTCGCGAATCTCGTATTTCCTCTGGGCCGCCGGTCCCGATGCGGAGCTCCTGGCGCTGGCCCGCCGGCGCGGGCTGCGCGCGCCCGGCGCCGTCGAGCAGCAGGTCGCCCGCATGCTCGCCGACCCGCGCGCCGAGGCCCTCGCCACGCGCTTTGCCTCGCAGTGGCTGCGCCTGCACGACGTCGAGGGGATGCTGCCCGATGCGATCCTGTATCCGTACTACGACCGTACGCTCGGCGACGCCTTCATTCGTGAGACCCAGCTCTTCTTCGAGAGCCTCGTGCGCGAGGACCGGAGCCTCGTCGAGCTCCTCACCGCCGACTATACGTTCGTGAACGAGCGCATCGCGCGGCATTACGGCATTCCGAACGTCACCGGCCACGAGTTCCGGCGTGTGACGGTGCCCGACTATCGTCGCGGCATCCTCGGCCACGGCAGCGTGCTGGTGCTGACCTCGGTCGCGGATCGGACCTCGCCCGTGATGCGCGGCAAATGGGTGATGGAAGTGCTCCTCGGCTCGCCCCCGCCGCCGCCGCCGCCGAACGTCCCGGCGCTCGAGGACACGAAGGCCGCCGAGGGCGGGAAGCTCCTGACGGTGCGCGAGCGCATGGAGGAGCACCGCCGCAATCCGGCGTGCAGCTCCTGCCATCGCGTCATCGATCCGCTCGGGCTGGCGCTCGAGAACTTCGACGTCACCGGACGCTGGCGCATCAAGGACAACGGCGTGGCCATCGCGGCGAGCGGGGAGCTCTACGACGGCACCCCGATGGAAGGACCGGCCGGCGTGCGGGGCGCGATCCTGAAGCACACGCACGCGTTCCTCGGCGCCTTTACCGAGAGCCTGATGACCTACGCGCTCGGACGCCGGCTCGAGGCGTACGACATGCCCGCCGTCCGTCGTATCATCCGCGAGGCGGAGGCCAGGGAGCACCGCATGTCGGCGCTCGTCCTCGGCGTCGTCAAGAGCGCCCCGTTCCAGATGAAGCAGGCGGTCGTGGACACCACCGCATCACGACCGTGACGGATTGGGCGTGTCATAGATCGTGCAGTCGCCGGATGGAGAGAGCGAGATGTTCCTGATCACCCGGAAGCACATTCCGCGGCGCACGGTCCTCAAGGGCGCGGGCGTCACGAT
>JBOGIW010000606.1:0-2848 GCA_050748045.1 Vicinamibacterales bacterium
CAGATGCACCTCGTGGCCGCGCAGGGCCAGCGACTCGATCACGGAGTCGAAGTTCCGGAAGTAGGTGAAGTGCCGGGCGATGAAGAGAATTCTCACCTGACGCCGCTTGTCACGGGCACGCGGAGGCGCGGAGGCGCGGAGGCTGTGCGTCATGCCCTTCGTGCTCTTCGTGGCTGAATCGCCTCCGCGCCCTCTGCGTCCCTGCGCCCCCGTGACAGGGAAGGACCGTCACTTGATGCTCAACGCGTGCGCAAGCACGTCCACGGCGCGCAGGTCGGCCACCGCGAACCTCCCCGCATCCAGCTTGTGATATGCGCGCATCGCGACGGCCAGGTGCGCGTGCAGCCACTTCGGATCCACGAACACGGCCGACGTGTCGACGCCGAGCCGCGGCGCCAGCCACGCAAGGCTGCCACAGGTCCCCACGAAGGCCTTCGCCCCCGCGACGATCTGCGTTTGCACGCCGAGATTCGTCTGGGGCGTCATCCAGCCTCGCGCGCTGATCACGCGTCCCACACCATCTCCCGGCGCCAATGCGTAGTCGGCGTGATCGTCCTCGAGCACGAGCCCGGTGTCGAGCAGCACGACGGGCATCCGCTCCGCGAGGCCCGCGACCATGGCGCGAAGCCACGAGCGGATCTCGGGCGTATCGGGCAGCGACCGCGCCGCATAGAACTTGACCGCGACGTACTCGCGCGGCAGGAGCGCCGGATCGATGAGCGGCGCCGCCGCGTGGCGCGTGAACCTGGTGTGCGCGTCGAGAAAGCCCATCGCCCGCTGCCCGGACCAGTACAACGCGAAGAGGCGGTACATCAGGCCGGGATGAATGACCTCGAAGTCGCGCGTGCCGATCCGGCGTGCCACGTGCTCGAGGACGTCCCGGTCGAGCGCCGACGGCTCGTACTGCTTCGTCACGCCCCGCTCCGCGTTCCGGCGCGCGAACTCGGCAGGGTCGAGGTCGTCCCAGATCTCGACGTAGCGTGCGGCGACGTCCTCGTACCACGATGCGACGCCGCCGCGCGACACGGCCACGAGGCGATCCGGCTCCAGCCGGAACGCGGCCTTCACCCAGTGCAGGAACGGCAGCCAGTAGAGCGTCTCGTACCCGACCTCCGACAGCCACGGTCCGGCAACCAGCAGCCGTCCGCGCCCGACAATCGTCTCCAGCTCCCGCTCGACCTGCCACTCGGTGCGATACAAGGCCCGCTGCTCTTCGAGCTGATGCCGCCGGCGTGTCGCCGTCCGGATGGGCCGGCGCAGGCGGCGGAACACGTCCTTGGCCGCATTGACGGCGGCGTCGCGCACGCCGCGGCCGGCCTTGCGCGTGCCGTGCACGGCGTCCCTCACACCTTCCTCGCCGACCTTCGCCGCCCACCGCGCGCGACCCGCCATCCGGCGCTGCTGGCGGCGCGCGAGATTGACCGCCGCCTCGAGCACATGCTTCACTTCCCCGCCTTCGCGGCTTCGCCACTCCGGCGCGGCACGCCCAGGACCGCCGGAAGCGCTCCCCCGAATCCCAGCCTGACCACGTCGAGGGCGCGCGTCTCGAGCTCGACGAACGCCCCGCATCGAAGGCCCGAGAAGACGCGCTTGGCCACCTCGAGATGGTCGAAGCGGAATCCGGTCGGGTGCGAGTAGAACGCCAGCGTGTCGGTGCCGAGAAGCGGCGCGAGGTACGAGAAGCCGCCATACGTGCCGACAAACGCCTCGGCATGCCGGATCACCTCGGTCTGCACGGCGAGGTTGTCGTCGGGGCGCATCAGGTGCTCGATCGTGTGCACGCGCCCCTCGAGCCCCGGCGGAAAGTCGTCGTGATCGTCGTAGCGGTCCGCCGTGTTCAGCAGCACGACGTCCACGTGCTGCGCCAGCTCGGAGAGGAACACCCGGATGAACGCACGGTTGTCCGGCGTATCGGGCAAGGCGCTGTTGCCGTAGAACTTCGCCGCCACGTAGCGCGCCGGGAGCTGACTCCGAAGCGGCGAAGGATCGCGCGACCCCCGCTCGGCCGGCGGCAGCATCGAGAAGTGGGTGAAGGCCTCGATGAGCGTCACCGGCGCGCGCTGGAACCAGAAGTGCTCGAACAGCCGGTACATCTCGGAGGGGTGCAGGAGCTGTGCGCCATGGAGACCCCGCCGCTCGATCACCCGGTCGATGATCTCCCTGTCGAAGCGCGACACGTCGAGGTGCTTGAGCCGCCCGTGCTGCGCGCGGATCCGCTCCTCGTTCTTCCGCCGGAACTCCTCCGGCGTGTAGTAGGCGAGCACATCCTCGTAGTTCGCCGTCAGGTGCCCGTACCACGGGGCCGCCCCGCCGCGCGAAATGACGACGAGCGTCTCCGGATCGAGATTGCCGTACGCCTTGGCCCAGGCCAGGAACGGGATCCAGTACAACAGCTCGAAGCCGGTCTCCGAGAGCCACGGCCCGACGATGATCGGCTTGCCGCTGCGCCCGAGGAGCGTCATCAGCTCGCGGACGTCGCGCGCTTCCTCCACGTCCCATCCCGCCATCTTCTTCGCGGGATCGCGGTGGCGCCCGAGCTTGGGGGTGAGGGCGGAGGGTGGCGGGGTGACGACCGGCCGCGGCGCCTTGCGCAGCCCGCGGGTCGCGAACTGCTTGAGGTCCACCAGGATGCGCCGTTTCCACGCCTTGTAGTCCTTGCGGAAGCGGTTGCGCGCGTACTTGCGCCAGAGCTGCGTGCGCAGATGCAAGGCGAGGAGTCCCGCCACCGGGTAGAGCGGCAGCCGGCACAGGAGCGCCAGCAGCCGCGCGCGCGCGCGGCCCGGCGCCGGCAGCGTGACCACGCGCTCCATCGCCTCGACAAAGCGCGGCGTCGCCGCCGCCTGCACGC
>JBOGIW010000607.1:0-1969 GCA_050748045.1 Vicinamibacterales bacterium
GGCCTGCTCCGCAGGCCGACCAGTCGAACGCACCAGCCCCGGCGCCTCGGTGCCCCCTCGGACAGCGCCGCGAACCATCCACACGGCGGGCGGGCGCCGATGGCGTCGAGCGCGCTTCGTGGCCTTCGTGGCTTCCTGCCTTCCTGCATCTCACAAAGTGGGCCGGCTCCTCACTGTTCAGTGGCAGGTGCGTATCCTGTGTGGATTCCTGACTGCCGCGCTGGTCGCCTGTTCCGGCGGGGCCGGCGACGAGTCCGTGCGGATCGGGTTCACGGGACCGCTGAGCGGCGGCGCGGCGCTCTATGGACGCAACTCGCTGGACGGCCTGCAGCTCGCCGTGGCCGACATCAACGCCGCGGGCGGCGTGGAGGCCGGCGGCCGGCGCGTGCGCGTCGAGGTCGTGTCGCTCGACGATCGGTACTTCCCCAACGAGGCGGCCACCAACGCCAAGCGGCTCGTGCACCAGCACGGGACGCCGATCGTCTTCTGCCCGCACAGCGGAGGCATCCTCGCCATCCAGGGCTTCAACGCCACGCAGTCGCCGCAGTTCATCATCGGGGCCTACAGCAGCGAGCCGCAGATCCTCGACCGGAAGAACCCGCTGACGCTGATGATCCCGCCGAGCTACACGGTCTACTTCGAGCCCTTCGCGAAGACGATGATCGCGCGCCACGGCAGGCGCCTCGGACGGATCCCCGCGTCCCATGCGTACGCGAAGGAATGGACGAAGGGCTTTTCGCGCGTGTGGCAGGAGCACGGCGGTACGCTGCTCACCAACAACGAGATCGACTACAACACCACCGCCGACTTCTCCAGCGTCGTCTCCACGGCGCTCGCGGAAAAGCCCGACGTGCTCTTCGTGGGCGGACCGTCGCAGGCCACGGCGCTCGTCATCAAGGCGGCGCGCCAGCAGCGGTTCACGGGCGGCTTCGCCGTGATGGACCAGGCCAAGTTCGAGGAAATGAACAAGATCATCCCGATGGCGATGCTCGAGAGCTCCGTCGGCGTCATGCCGCTCGTCGCTTACCCCGACGCGCGCGCGAAGCGCTTCGTGGAAAAGTACCGGCAGGTCAAGGGGGCCAGGCGCGATCCGCCGCGCGAGGTCAGCCTCACGTACCTGGCGATGCGCGTGCTGGCGCGCGCCATGGAGCTCTCCGGCACCGTCACCGATGCCGCCGCCATCCGGGCGAAGGTGGACGAGGCGGCCGCCACGCTGCCGGATGACGCCAAACCGTCGGAGCTCCTCGGCGTGGACGAGCTCGGACACATGCGGCAGCCGGTCGTCGCCGCGCACGTCCTGGGCGGGCAGTTCGTCCCTCTGGCCGTCAAGGGCCTGTAACCGCCCATGTCGACGCTCGTTCGCTACGACGTTCAGCACCGTGTCGCCGTCGTCACGATCGACAATCCACCGGTCAACGCGCTCGGCCCCGGCGTCCTCGAGGGCATCGAGCGCGCGGTCGCCCGCGGCGCCGAGGATGCCGCCGTCGACGCCATCGTGCTCGCGGGCGCCGGAGGGAGGTTCGTGGCCGGCGCCGACATCCGGATCTTCGACACGCTGAAGACCCGGGAACAGTCGCTCGAGCGATCCGGGCGCACCCACGCGCTCCTGCGCCGCCTCGAGGACTGCGCGAAGCCGCTCGTGGCGGCAATCGACGGCCACGCGCTCGGGGGCGGCCTCGAGCTGGCGATGGCCTGCCATTACCGCGTCGCCTCGCCTGGCGCGAAGGTGGGCCAGCCCGAGGTCTCGCTCGGCCTCATCCCTGGCGCGGGAGGCACGCAGCGGCTTCCACGGCTCTGCGGCGCGAAGACGGCGCTCGAGCTGTGCACGACCGGCAAGCCCGTCTCCGCCGCACGCGCCCTGGACGAGGGCATCGTCGATCGCATCGCGACGGACGGTCTCGCCGGCACGGCGGCGGCATTTGCGCGCGAGCGGGCGGCGGCGGGCGAGGTGCGCCGGACGCGCGACCTC
>JBOGIW010000608.1:0-28078 GCA_050748045.1 Vicinamibacterales bacterium
CGATGTACGCGAGACGTATGGCGCCATCCTGGACGGCGCGGTACGCGAAGTCCGTCGCCTCGGCCTCGAGGAGACCCAGCGCGCTTTCAAGCTCGGTCAGCCCTGTGACGTGCTCGCCCATCGAGCCCGGCGCGGGCATGCGGTACGTGCACGTCGTGCCGGTGTCGATGAGGTCGTGCTCGTAGAGCGCCCGGGATCCGTTCGCCAGCCATGACTCGAATGCTCCTTCACCCGCTCCGTGAACGACGGCTCATTGCCGATAGAAGAGCCACGCGCTCACGGCGCCGAAGATGATGCTGACGAGCAGCCACGTTTTGCTTTGCGGATGCAGCGTTCCCGCGTCGCGCGCCAGGCGGACGAGCGCCGCGATGAGGAAGAGGACCGAGAGGACGGCGAGGATGTGTTTGGCGCCCATGCGGTCACTCCATCTGCGCGAGGAGGCGCTGCTGGCGCCAGGCCGGCGCGCTCGTGTTGAAGAGCGGCGTGCCGGGCTCGAGCAGGCACAGGTCGTGCGCGGCCAGGATCCGCTGCCGCTGGTAGCCGTTCTTCAGGATATCCACGCAATGCGCGCGCGTGACGGGTGCGCCCATGAAGTAGCGCTCACTCCTTTGGAACCGCGCGCCGTTTGTGTCCCACCACTTCTGGATCCGCTCCGGATCCGGCCAGGGCAGCCCATCGTCCGGATCCATGTCGACGTTCGGGTCGTTCGGGTCGTCATTCGGTCCCGACTCGAAGTCCTCAGGCGGCTTCCGCTCGAGATCCAGGAGCGCCAGGTCGAGGCCGGTGATCAGGCTGAAGGCCTCGCCTGCCAGCCGCGCTGTTTCGTTCTTCGTCATGTGGCCGATGAGCCACGGCACGTACGCGGGATCGCCGGCGATGCCGCTGCCCTGGATGAGCCGTCGGAGATCCTTGGGATCGCGCGCGAGCCGCTGGAGCACGGCGTGCGCGGCGCGAGCGTCCATGGCCTGGAGGGAGAGGCGGAAGGCGCGGGTTCGGTGCGGACCGTCGGCCTCGCCCATGCCCGTGAGCGCATCGAGGACCGAGCCGCGGTGGCCGAGGAGGACGGCGGACCAGGCAGCCCAGAACTGACAGTCGGGGTCGTCGTCTTCGAGCGCGGCAGAGGCGCAGGTGGAGACGAGCTCCTGCTTCCCGAGCGTGCCTGCGGTGCGCAGCGCCTCGGCGCGGACGGCCGCGTTGGCATCCTTCAGTCCCGCCCGCAGGGGCGCGCCGGGATCGACGCCATGAAGCCGGCACGCAGCGAGGCCGAGGCGCCGGCGTGTGGGCGACGAGGCCGTCAGCAGCTCGCGCCCGAGCCCGGTCAGCCGGGCGCCGCTCGTCCAACCGAAGGCGGCAGTCAATCCCCCGCGAGCCTCGGGCGCGGCCTCGGCGAAACCAAACAGTCGGCCCAGCTTTTCCTGGCTGCGCTCCCCAATCGCAACGGCGGCCGCGGTAAACGTCACGCCGGCGGACGGGCTCTCGAGCGCCGCTTCGCACGTTGGCCATGCTCCCTCGCCAGCCACGGCGAGACCGTCGAGATGCGCGGCCAGCCGGTCATCGAGACGAAGAAGGCTCGCCAGCGCGACGTGCGGCGCCTCAGTGAGCGCTGCTCGCGTGAGCCACAGGAGCGCCGACTCCTCGGCATGAAGCGCGATCACCGACGGGATCACGACTTGTTCGCTCGTCATTCAACGACGCGCCGATTCGAACGCGCTCCTCCCCGCTACTCGATCTCGAATGAGGACAATGGACGCCCTGCGTGGTGAACCACGACCGCTGCGTTGACGAGCGCGTCGTAGGCCGCCGCCGCTCCGATGAACTCGTAGAACAGATGCTCGACCGTGTTGGGCGCGGCGAGATACGTCTGCTGCCCGGACAAGCTCTCCTCGATGTCCACGTCGGGATATCTGTCTGTGAGGTCGTTCAGGTACCCGCCCCGAATGACGATGCTGTCCCACGCGAGGAACAGCGGCTCGAGCGTCTTCAGCTCGTCGTCATGAATCTCCCGCTGGAATTCCATGCGGATAAGCGGTTCCTTGGAGTCCTCGAGATTCGGCTTGAGAACGAGCTCGAAGGGCAGCCTCGAGCTCCGGGCAGGAAACGGCGTGTTCAGGAGTCCGCTCAGATTGAGTCGTGTGCCATGTCCGGAGGCCGACACGAGGCGGACAGACTCGAGCGGGCCGGAGAAATGGTGGCCGATCTCGAGCATGTTGAGCAGCGTTCGATAGGCCCCGGGTTGAATGTCCCGCGCCTTCCACACGTACCGAACGCTCTGCTCGCGCGGACGCTCCATCGAGACTCGCTCAATCGCGCTCCGGCGGACAGCCGGTTCCTTTGAGAACATTCCCACGCGTGCCGCGCCCTCGAACGCCTCCGCCCCCCGGGCGGCCTCCGCGATCGACGCCTGTGCTTTCCCTGTCGCTTCGAAAACGACGTCGGACTCGCCAGGGGCGTCGATGATCTCTACTTCGGCTGGAAAGGAAGGTTTCATGCGTCCACGCGTCGAATATCGAGTCGATTCACGAATCGAAGCGGCTCAGCCACTTTTCCGTGACCTCCTTGTCCTGAATCCCCTCTGGTCCGAAGATGGGCGGATGATCCTTGGCACGGATGGGCGCCAGCACCCTGCCGACCTGATGATAGACGGGCAATGTCTTGCGGCGGTTGACGTCTCCGAGCTCCGGAGCGGGCCCAGCCTGGATTGCAACGCCATGCTTCTGCTCATGGACGACGACGTCCTTGTCGAATGCCTTGCGCAACGCTGACAGGCCGCCCAAACGCTCCACGTAGTCCATGCTCAGGAAGGTGAGCCAGTTCACCGCCTTGAAGCCCTTCGACGCGATGTACTTCGTGCTGAACGGATGCGAGATGTCCAGACCGGGATAGCGGCTCGCCAGGGCATTCATTGCCTCCTTTGCGGGCGTGCCGTGATCGCCGAGGTGGTTCCAGTTCAGCGCCAGGCCGGCCTGACCGAAGTCATATTCAATCGTCTGTCCGAGCCTGAGGGCCACATCCAGGAAGGGCGCCGCCGACTTCGCGGCATAGGCGACCGGCAGGATCAGTCTCACGAAGCCGTTGTTGGGGGAGGCATTCAGCGCGAACGCACGGTCTGACGGTTCGTCGGGAGCGGCGCCGCTTTCCAGGAACATCATGTACACGTCGCGCCTGGTCTTGGTGTCCTGGAACCAGAACGGCACGAGCCCCAGGGTGTCCTTCTTGAGGCGCTTTGCCGCCGACATCGTCTCCGTCCTGTAGAACGCCAGGCCGTCGCGAATGAGCTTGAGGCTCTCGTCGTAGAACTTGACGATGCCGGCGGCGCGGGCGGCAGCGGGACCGCTCCAGAAAAGGGTGACCTCCAGGCACGGCCGCAGGTACACGAAATCATCCTCTTTGAACGTCAGCTTCTCGAGCGTGGTGTCGATGTCATTCATAGCTCTCGGTTCCCTCGATTACTTCGGGCAAGTACACGACGGATTGCACTTGGTGCACGCCTTACAACTGATCTCGATCGGATCGGCGCCTCCGGAGATGCCTGCCTGCCGGTCCTTCTGATCGCCGCGGAACGAGTCTCCGCACAGCTTGAAGTCGAAGCATTGTGACTGATCCGCCTTGATGGCGTCGGGCCTCGTCTTCTTCGTCGAGGTGCCCGGAGGAGACGCAAAGCTCGTTCGAAACAATACCTGTCCGGAGTATTTCGGATCGGCCTGGCACTGTTTCTCCAGCGCGTTCGAGGATCGCTTGCCGCCCGGCTTCTGAGCGGCGATCTCGTGATTGCAGCAGTCCTGACACAGCAGATCCTTGATCTGCGCCGTCGTCAGCGGAACCGGAGGACCGACCGCTCCCTGCAGGTCGGCCGCGTTCTCGTGGTTCTGAAATTTCTTGTCGCTGAGGCGGCACGCGCCCTTTCCCTCCATCTTGACGTCGAAGGAGTACAGAATCCACGTGGACTCCTTCATGAACGTGCTCGACTTCACGCCGCCCGCCACACCCGCGTTGTCGCCGTTCGACAGCGAGAATTCCGAGCCCTTGATGGCGATCATCATGCCGCCGTCGGCCTTGACCGTCGTTGTGCCCTTGGCGAGCATGGCCGACTGGGACACGTTCGGATAGGGAATCGGGACTGGACCGCCGGGCGAGGGCGTCTTGCAGACGTCCGGAATAGTGGCGATCGACACGTGGTTGCTGCCTTTGTGGACCAGCGAGTTCGCCGCGCCGTTGACCTTGACGGTGACTGGCATGGCTATCGCGGCGGTCGCTGCAATTCCGGCAGCTCGAGGAGCACGGCGCCTCGCTCCCCGCTCTCGGAGCTGGCCCAGACGAGCGCGTACGGGCCAGTGGCATACGCCTTCCGCGCGGCGATCGCCGCCTGCATCAGACCGAGCGGCACGGAGGCGGCCGAGACATCTCCCCAGCAATCGGCGGGGGCGACGAAGTTGGAAGCCGAGACGAACGCCTGTCCCGTTCTGAGAGCGGCGAAGCCGAACTCGTCGCCACGATATGGCTCGCCGTTCATGTCGCAGTAGACGTCGGCGACCTGACCGCCGTGAGGAAGGCCGAGGAGGGCTTCACGAAATGCCCCGGTGAGCCCCTCACCGAGGCACACGCTCTCGGTCTTGATCAGGTTCTTCTCGAGTCCTCTTCCGACACTGAGTACCCAGGCGAGTTCCTCGAAACCGATGCGGGAGACCGCTTCGGCGCCCGCCAGAAGAACCGCACCCGCGGCTTCACCGGGCACGAATCCCCACGCGTTATTGAGCCGGCCGGCGCCATGCAACTGTTCTTGCTCTTCGAGCCACTCGAGCGTCTCGGGCGTCATGTAGGATTCGACGCCGGCGACAACGCAGGCATCGAACGCGCCCTCGGCGATCTTTTTCGCCGCGGCGTGCAGGCCGAGCAGGGCTCCCGCATGCCCGACGGCGAACGTTGCGACGGCGGCAAAGCGATTGGGAAGGCGAGTCAGGACGAAGGCGCGGAGGTTCTGCTCCAACTGCGCGGGCAGTCCGGGGCGCGAAGCGGGCAGGCCGAGCGCCAGCGCCACGCGCACGCTCGCGCCCGCCGCGGCCTTGAGCGGCTCGAGCGCCTGCTCGAGGGCCGGCAGCAGCAACGCCTCGAAACGCTCCAGCGGATCGCTGTCGATGTCGAGCCAGGGCGCGAGCGCCACGCGCATCGGCTGCCCTGCCGTATCAACCATGTAGGGGTGCTCGGTGAAGCCGGTGACGGCTGCGCGTACCGCGGCTGCGCTCGACCACGCGTCGCGCCCGACCGGAGTTGTCGCTCCAAGCCCTACCATCGAGAGCACGTCGCGGCGCATCTCACACGGTCTCGAGTTGGCCGGGCTCGCCGGCGCGGGCGCCCGCGCTCAATTCCGCCTTGAGCGTGACGATCGTCCGTTCGAGCTTGTATGGCTTGACGTGGCAGGGCAGGCCCGAATGCCACACGAGAGAGACTCGCGGGTAGTCGCTTTCGATGATGACGCTGTGCAGCGTGCGGTCCTTGTGAACCTCTCGGCTCCCGTCGTAGAAGCGCGTCTCGAAACCGAGGAAGATCTTCGGCAGCACGAACCGCGTCTCGCCTTCCGGCGTCATCCGATAGAGCGCCACCGGCTCTCCGCCGCGCAGAAAGGCGGGCGACTGCTGGTCCTGGGGCGCGCACTGGAAGAAGCGATCGTCGAAGTCCTCCGGCAGAAGAGGCTGCCGCTCCTTCAGCCATCGGTCGTCATACGTGCCGGCGAAGCTCACTCTGGGCTGCCAGTGGCTGGCGATTGGTCCGAAGCCCGCCGGCCGCGGCCGGTCCTTCCATCCACGTACCGGCTCGTCCGGGTACTCGATGTTCGGCAGCGGGACGCCAGTCAGGTTCTCACGAGCGATTGCGAACCCTGTTCCGAGGGGGTTCCGCCAGTCCCAATCGCGCTCGGGATGCGCGGACTTGCGGTCGACGCCGCCGAATGCCCGCTCGTACACGAGCGGTACCTTCGTAAACGGCTGCGGAGACGAGGGGCCGCCTGCACCCCACGTGCGATCGCCTGTGACGCGCAGCACCTTCTGTACGGGACCGACACGGAACCCGACCTCCATCTGCGCGATCGGCCGGCCGCCCGGCGCATGCGCGTGGCCGATGACGGTGACGTCTGTGGTCCTCTTCGTCAGGACGAGGTCCGCCTCGTACTTCACGCTGGTCTTGACCGGCTCACCGAAGTATTCGGCAGCGCGCAGCACAGGGGGTTGTGTCCTGGAAACCGTGGTCGAGCCGTCGGGGTTGATGTCGAACGTGCACTTGGCCGCAACCAGCCAGATCTCCGACCCGTTGCGATCGCGGACCCATCCGATCTCAACGGCAAACTGCTTCTGGTTGTCGATCAGCCACATGTGCTCGCGCTAGATGATGTCGACGACGGCGCCTTTGATCCGGTTGGAGCCGGCCGAGTGGCTCAGGACGTACTTGCCCCGGATCAGGACCTTTCCCCCACGCGTGAGCGTGATGCTGGCGTCCCCGCAGCGCAGCACGATCTCACGCTCGGCCGAGAGCTCGATGCGATCGTCATCGGCCTGCACGGCAACCAGCCTGCCATCAGCGGGCGCCGCTGCGCGATGCGCCTGGAGAACGCCCACGACGATCGGCCGGCGGAGATCGCCCTGATCGAAGACAACGACCACCGTCGAGCCGATGTGCTCTCCACGAAGCGGAACGGTCGTTCGCGCCCGTACGACCTCCTGAGGAAGGCCTGGCACATCGGCCACGAGCGGCTGCTCGTCCAGGTCGAAGGCCTCGAGTCGTGCCGTGGCCGCGCCGGGGAGCGACGCCGGCTGCGGCGGCGACACGGCCTTCTGGCTCAGCGCCGCAAACGCCTCGCTCTCTTCCTCCAGTGCCAGAACTTCGAATGGATCGTCCAAGGCGCTCATCGCTGGTTTCCCATCAATTGAGACCGACCTTGCTGCCCTTGACGACAACGTCGCTGTCGGCCTTGACGTTGACTTTCCCGCTGCCCTTGATCGAGATGTCCTTGCCCTTGATCGTAATCGTGCCGTCCTTCTTCATTGTGATGCTCGCGTCTCCCGTCTTGATCGTGATGGAATCGCCTGCGTCGAGGATGAAGTTCTTCGTGACGTTGACCGCGTCGTCCTTGCCAATGCTGGCGGTGCGCCCCCCTGTGACGTCGATGGCCTGATTGCCGCCCACCTTCAAACCGGCGTTGGACGAGACGCTCGTCGTCTGGTTCGCGCCGATCGTGTTCGTCTGGTTCGCGCCGACATCCGTCGATTGATTCGCCCCCACGTTGATCGTCTGCGCCGCGCCGACCGTCACCGCCTGCAGGCCTCCGACGGTGATCTCCTGCGCCGCGCCGACGCTGATCGTCTCGTTGATCCCCACGGTGTGCGTCCGCTGCGCCATCACGGTCGCCGTCTCGCTCGCGCTCACGGTGCTGTCGCGGTTGGCGCCGACGGTGATCGTCTCGTTGGCGCCGATCTTCTTCGTCCGGTTCGCCCCGACGGTCAGCGTCTCGTTCGACCCGATCGTCGCGTCCCGGTTCACGCCGACGTCCCACTTCTGGTTGTTCCCCACCGACTCCGAGTCGTCTACGTCGACTCGATCCGTGCGGTTGTTGTGGACGGTCAGCGTCTGGTCGTGCTCGATGACGCTGTTCATGTCGTACTGGCCATGGATGGTGATCTTCTCCGTCCCGGCGGTGTCGTCGAGGGAAATCTCGTTGTACCCGTTCCCCTTGTGCGTGTCGGACTTGACGCCGCTGATGACGGCGCCGGCCGGGAAGCCGAAGGGCGGCGTACACTCGGCGTTGTAGACGCGCCCGGTGATGATCGGCTGGTCGGGGTCGCCCTCGAGGAAGTCGACGATCACCTCCTGGCCGATGCGCGGCGTCGACACGGCGCCCCACCCCTTGCCCGCCCACGGATGCGCGACGCGAATCCAGCAGGAGCTCTTCGCGTCGCGCGCGCCCTTCCGGTCCCAGTGGAACTGCACCTTCACGCGCCCGTACTCGTCGGTATGGATCTCGTCGCCCGCGGGGCCGACCACGACGGCCGTCTGCGGTCCCTGCACGAAGGGCTTCGGCGTGATCCGCCGCGGGCGGAACTGCTGCTCGGTGGACAGGGCCGTGAAGCGGCAGCTGCAGCCCGACCCCTGCGCGTGCGGCGTCGCCTCGTACTCCTCGGACGTGAGGTCGTAGTCGGTCGAGAGCACGAGGTACTCGCGGTTCTGATCCTCCCGCGGATGGCCAGTGAGATTGAAGAGCGACCCCACCTCCACAATCCGCGACCCGGTGACGGCGTGCGCCGCCTCGAACTGGCTGGCCAGCTCGTCGATCCGCACGCCGGCGTACTGCTGGCCGTGCGGCTTCTCCACGTAGCACCCCGGATAGTCGAACACCTCGTAGTCGCTCGGCGAGAAGCCGCGCGTCACGGCCTTCTGCGTGCGCAGCTTCACGCTGGGCCGCAGGAGGTCGTAGTCGTCGTGCACGTAGACGCCCGGCTGGATCTCGCACGAGAACTCCCACCCGCCGATACAATCCTCCACGCCCTCCTGATCCCACCCCTTCGCGACGAACCGCAGATCCTCACAGGGCAAAAGGACGTGCTTGCTCGTGGAGTCGGTGATGACGAGCGTGTTCTTGCCCTCGGTGTGCCGGAAGTAGTAATACATCCCTTCGTGCTCCATGAGCCGGCTCACGAAGTTGAAGTCGGTCTCGCGGTACTGCACGCAGTAGGTCCACTGGCGGTACGTGCCGGTGAGCTCGAAGGCCACCGCCCCGGTCATCTTGTGCTTCTCGAAAATCGTTTCCAGGATCTGGCGCACGGTCATGTCCTGGAAGATGCGGCAGTCGGCGGTGCGCGTCAGGAACCAGAGCCACGGGTGCACCGCGGCCACGTAGCGATGAAACCGCCCGTAGGTCCCCTGCTGCGAGAAGCGCGTGACGTAGCCGTTGAAGAACCGGTAGTCCTCCTCGCCGGCCGGAACCTTGATCGTGACGTTCTGGCCGAGGACCTTGTCAGGCTTGATCTCGCCGTCCCGGCTCAAGAGGTCGACGCGGAGCCCGCTCGTCCGGCTGAGCTCCTCGCGGCCGTGCAGGCTGTGAAACATCAGCAGCGCCTGATCCGGCGGGGAGCCGGCGTTGAGCGGCGTCTCGAACGTCACGCGTCTAGCCATCGAGGTCTCCAGCGGTCTTGGTCGCCCGGACGACGAGCCCGGCGACGGGGAGGCCGCTCTCCACCCGCAGATGGGCGCGGCCAATCACCGGCCGCAAGCCCGCGGTATAGAGCAGGCGCTCGACGTACTCGGCGGCGTGCGCGAAGCGGCCGTG
The DNA here is from genome assembly GCA_050748045.1 of Vicinamibacterales bacterium. Classification (GTDB taxonomy): domain Bacteria; phylum Acidobacteriota; class Vicinamibacteria; order Vicinamibacterales; family UBA2999; genus CAVYVZ01. Next base: position 9,311 of record JBOGIW010000608.1, read on the forward strand.
CGGCTGGATCCGGTACGCAGCCGGCTCCCCGGCCGCCAGCTCCTCGACAGTGAAGATGAGGACGCCGCCGGGGCGCAACGCCTCCGCCGCGGCGCCAAGCACCTCGTCGAGCGCCCCGAAGTAGACCAGCGTGTCCGCCGACACGATCACGTCGAACGTCCCGTGGCTGCCACGCAGGTACGCGGTCAACTCGCTCCTGACGAGCTCGTGGTACTGGCCCGTCTCGCGCGCCTTGGCGAGCATGTTGGCCGAGAGATCGACGCCGGCGAGCCGCCGCGCGTACGGCGCCACGAGCCGCCCGCACAGCCCCGTCCCGCAGCCGGCGTCCAGGACGTCGAGGCTCCCTGACGCCGCCAGGCCCGACTCCGCCAGCGCGTCGGCGACCAGCGTGGGCGCGCGGTACGAAAGCGCCGCGAGCCGCGACTCGAACGTGGACGCGAAGCTGTCGAAGGTGCGCTCGATGAAGGCGTCCGACGCCCGCGCCGGCACGTCGCGCTCCGAGACCGCCGCCAGCATGTGCCGCGGAATCGGGTTGTCCGGCTCGGCGGCGATCCACTGCTCGTAGATCTCGACCGCCTTGTCCACTTCGCCCAGCACCGTGTGCGCCAGCGCCAGCAGCCGTCGTCCCTCGGCGTGCTTCGGATCGAGCGTGATCACCTTGCAGAAGCACTCGACGGCGTCGCGGAGGCGCTTCTGCCCCGCGAGCAGGTTGCCGAGGTTCGTGTAGGCGTCGGTGTGCGCGGGATTCAGCGCGATCGCGGTGCGGTACGCGTCCTCCGCTTCGTCGTCCCGTTTGAGCGCCCTCAGCACGCCGCCGAGGTTGTTGTGCGCGTTCGCATGATTCGGGGCGAGCCGGATCGCGCGCCGGCAGGCCTCCATCGCCGGGTCGAGCCGTCCGAGCTCCCGCAGGACGACCCCCAGGTTGCTGAGCCAGTCCGGCTCGTCGGGCTGAAGCTCGAGGCTGCGCTCGATGAAGACGAGCGCCTCGTCGCTTCGCCCCTGCTGGTGCGCGAGCACGCCGGAATAATGGACGGCCCTGGCGTTGTCGGGGAAGGCCTCGAGGACTTGCCGCAGCACGTCGCCCGCCGCCGCCAGGTGGCCGTTCCGCTGGAGCAGGATGGCAATCTCCATCGCCTCGTCCACGCTGACCTGGCGTCCCGGCACGGTCTCGCGATCGGTCGTCACACGCGTCACTCGAACCGGTACTCGAAGTCGCCGTTCGCCGCGGCCAGGCGCACGCCCGCCAGCGGCAACCCCGCCATCGTCCGCGTGAGGAACTCGCGGCTGATCGCCGGCAGCACGGTGTTCGTGAGGATGGCGTCGACCATGCGGCCGCCGCTCTCCACCTCCGTGCACCGTGACACGATCAGCTTCACCGCGTCCTCCTCGTACGTGAACGGAATCCTGTGGTGCTCGCCGACGCGCTTCGCGATGCGTCCGAGCTGCAGCCGGACGATGGTCGCAAGCATGGCGTCGACGAGCGGGAAATAGGGGATCACGACGAGCCGGCCCAGGAGCGCGGCGGGGAACTTCTTGAGCAGCGGCTCGCGCAGCCCCTTCGCGATGCCCTCCGGCTCGGGCATCAGCTCCGGATCCTGGCACATGCTCACGATCAAATCGGTGCCGACGTTCGAGGTCAGGAGAATGATGGTGTTCTTGAAGTCGATGCGACGCCCCTCGCCGTCCTCCATCCACCCCTTGTCGAAGACCTGGAAGAACAGCTCGTGGACGTCGGAGTGCGCTTTCTCGACCTCGTCGAGGAGCACCACGCTGTACGGCCGCCGCCGCACGGCCTCGGTGAGGATGCCCCCCTCGCCGTAGCCGACGTACCCGGGCGGGGCGCCCTTCAGCGTCGAGACGGTGTGCGCCTCCTGGAACTCGCTCATGTTGATCGTGATGACGTTCTGCTCCCCGCCGTAGAGCGCCTCGGCCAGCGTCAGCGCCGTCTCGGTCTTGCCGACGCCCGACGGGCCGCAGAGCATGAACACGCCAATCGGCTTGTTCGGGTTGTCGAGCCTGGCGCGCGAGGTCTGGATGCGCTTCGCGATCATCTCGAGCGCGTGCCGCTGCCCGATGACCCGCTGGTTCAGCGTCTCCGCCAGGTTCAGCACGGCCTCGATCTCGTTCTTGACCATGCGCCCCACCGGCACGCCCGTCCAGTCCTGGACGACCGACGCCACGGCCTGCTCGTCGACGCTCGGCAGGATGAGCGGCGACTCACCCTGGAGCTCCCGCAGCCGCGCCTGCAGCACCGACAGCTCGCCGAGCAGCGCCCGGCGCTCTTCCGGCCCGACCGCCGGCACCTCCGGCGCGGCCTCAGCGGCCTTCTGCGCGTGCGCGGCACGCTCGAGCCTGCTGCCGGTGCCCTCGACGCGCTCGCTCCCCTTGCGCAGGCTCGCGCGAATGGCGAGGATGCGATCCACCACCTCGCGCTCGGCCTGCCACCGTGCTTCGAGCTCCTCCCGGCGCGTCTCGAGCCCCGCGAGCTTCTCTTCCGCGGTCGTGCGGCGCTCCGCCGCGTCCACCCCCACGGCCTCCTCGCGGCCGATGATCTCCAGCTCGGTGTGCAGCGCCTCGATCGCGCGCCGGCAGTCTTCGAGCCTCGGCGGCACGCCGTGCTGGCTGATCGCCACGCGCGCGCACGACGTGTCCAGCAGGCTCACCGCCTTGTCGGGAAGCTGCCGCGCCGGGATGTACCGGTGCGACAGGCGCACGGCGGCCTCGAGCGCTTCATCCAGCACCTGGACGCGATGGTGCTTCTCGAGGATCGACGCCACGCCGCGCACCATCAGGATGGCCTTCTCTTCGCCCGGCTCGGCCACCTGCACCACCTGGAAACGGCGCGTGAGCGCGGGATCCTTCTCGATGTACTTCTTGTATTCGGCCCACGTCGTGGCGGCGATCGTCCGGAGCGTGCCGCGCGCGAGCGCCGGCTTCAGCAGGTTGGCCGCGTCGCCCGTGCCGGCTGCCCCGCCCGCGCCGATGAGCGTGTGCGCCTCGTCCACGAAGAGGATGATCGGCTTCGGCGACGCCTGCACCTCGTCGATCACCTGCCGCAGCCGGTTCTCGAACTCCCCTTTCATGCTCGCGCCCGCCTGCAGCAGCCCGATGTCGAGCGTGTACAGCGACACGTTCTGCAGCGGCGGCGGCACATCCCCTCGCGCCAGCCGGACCGCGAAGCCTTCGACGACGGCCGTCTTCCCCACCCCCGCTTCGCCGGTCAGAATCGGGTTGTTCTGGCGCCGGCGCATCAGGATGTCGACGACCTGCCGGATCTCCTCGTCGCGGCCGCTCACCGGATCGATCTGCCCCTTGCGCGCGCGCTCGGTGAGATCGGTGGCGAACCGCTTCAGCGCCTCCTGCTTCCCCATCTGGGCGGGCGCCATGGCATCGCTCATCTCGCCCGGCGCGGCCAGCGACGAGCGATCCGCCGCCGACAGCCGCTCCTCCGGGGAGCCGCTGACGATGCGCGCGAAGTCCTCGGTGAGCGTGTCGACCTTCACGCTCTCGAACTGGCGCGAGATGCCGGCGAGCGCGTTCCGCAGCGACGGCGTCTTCAGCATCCCCACCACGAGATGGCCCGTTCGCACCTGCGAGTCGCCGAACATCAGCGTGGCGTACACCCAGCCCCGCTCGACGGCGTTCTCCACGTGCGCCGAGAGGTCCGAGATCGACGTCGCGCCGCGCGGCAGGCGGTCGAGCGCATCGATCACGTCCTTGGCCAGCCGCGACGGATCCAGCTCGAAGTGCTTGACGATCCGGTGCACGTCCGAATCGGTGGTCTGCAGGATCTGCTGCACCCAGTGCACCAGCTCCACGTACGGGTTCCCGCGCAGCTTGCAGAAGACCGTCGCCCCTTCGATGGCCTTGTACGCCAGGCTGTTCAGCTTGCCGAACAGCGCCGACCGGCTGATCTCGCTCATGCGGCCCCGACCCCCACTCGCTCGACGAACGCCTCCGCATCGAGACGCAGGTCGCCTGCGTCGGTGATCTCCTGCCGCCGCCCCAGCCACGCCGTCCAGCCGAGGCGGCCCGCCGCCCCGAGTCGAAAGGGCGGCACCTCGTCCTTCTTCAGCACCAGCCGCAGGTCCCAATCGAGCTCGAAACAGAGGTACTGCCGCACCCAGTCCACCAGCTTCCTGAGCGGCCGTCCGCCCGGCAGGAAGCTCTCGTACTGCGCCAGCGTGAGCGGACCGAGATGGATCCGGAACCGGTGCTGCCGATCCCACACCCGCGCGCCGAGCACGGCGCCGGCTCCGAGCATGGCGCCGTCGCGCTTCAGGTACGTCCGTTCCTGCCCGCCAAGCCGCATCCAGTGCCCCACGAACTGCTCCACGCGCGCAGGCACACGGAAGAAGTGCTCGACGATCGACACGAGCCCCTCGGCGTTGCGCACCTGCCGGATGAGGGCGCCCGCGTGAAAGAACTTGGCGAGGTCGGGCACGGCGTTGCGGCCGCGGACCGGCGCCGGCGACAGCCCGATGAACGCGCCGACATACGACGCGAAGTGATCGTCGTCGCGGCGATCGTGGTTGACGTGCGGCTGGGCCTGCGCCCAGGCGCGGTAGAACAGCGCGAGAAAGCGATGGTGCAGCAGGTCGAGAAACCGGCTGAGCGTGGGGTCGCCGGCATTGCGCACGCGCTCGCGGACGTACTCGGTGATGTGAATCGGCAGGGGCCCGTTAGGCCCCAGCAGGCCGAAGAGCCTCACCTGCAGGCGCGGGGGCGCGCCGCCCGTGCCGGGCTCGAACGAGGCCAGCGGCGCCGGCGCGAACGACAGGTCGGGCTCCTGGCCGAGGCGCACGGGCTCGTCCACCGGGCGCAGCGCGCAGCCCCAGCGCGGCTTGTCGCCGTGCAGGCATTCCAGCCTGCGCAGCGCCTGGTAGAAATCGTAGCGGTACGGCGCGTCGGCGAGCGCCGTGAGAAACGCTACAGCGTCGGTCTCGCGCCCCAGTGCGGCATCCATCGGTTGATCTCGCCTCGATTCCCCGATCGCAACACGGTTTCCGTGAATGAATTGATCGACACGTAGCGCGCGAAGTACCGATCGAGCACCGACCCGAGGAGGTACATGCTGCCCCCCTCGAACGCGAGGTCGTCCACGCCGACCGTAATCTCGAGACCGCGCCCGAAGGCCAGCGGGCCCCTGTGCGGGAGCCGCCGGACGACCGGCGCCACGTGTATCGATCGCACGCCGTCGATCTGCCGCCGCGCCCCGGCCTCCGCGCCCGGCGCGTAGAGCTCGAGCAGATCGCGCAGCGCCGTCGCCCCTTCCTGCTCCGTCGCGTCGACGAGCGAGAGATAGTTGAGCGACAGGTGGCTGATCGCACGCCACGCCACGGCGCCATCCGCCAGCCTCGCGTACGGCCGGCTCGGGCCGCCGATGACGCGCACGCTCGACACGGGCGCGGCGATGTCCAGCGTGAACTCGCTCTTCCCGCCCGTCCCCCTCGGCATCAGCAGCGGCAAATCGCGGTTGGTGCAGAGCGTCTGCACGGAGAGCTGCCGGAGGTCGCCGCGGAACGGCGCCTGCTCGGAATCGGTGAGCGAGAGGAAGACCTCGGTGCCGATGTAGCTCGATCGCGTGCCGCGCTGCTTCTGGGTCGCCGAGACCAGGCGCGGCTCGCGCCGCGTCGTGAAATACGCCGAGTGCAGGTGCTCGTCGTCGGTGCTGTACGCGGAATAGAACGGCAGGAACTCCTGCTCGCCGTCGGAGCCGAGCCCGTGACCCGTCACCCTGGTGACGTCGTAGATCTCGAAATCGAGCGGCCGCGTGCGATCGGCCACGACGTGGTACTCGTAGGCCGCGTCGCTCACCTGGATGCGATCGGCCCGCTTGGGGAACAGGTTGATCGCCGGCGTGCAGAAGAGCGCCACGTTCCCCGCGTCGACGACGTTCTCGAGCGCCTCTTCGCTGCGGCCGAGGAGCACCACGAGCTCGATCTCGTCCGCCTCCGCCCGCCTGACGGCACCTGACAGGCCGGACACCTCGATGAACCGGTACCGCTGCGGAAACGAGAAGTACTCCTGCAGCAGCCGATAGCCCTGGAACGAGCGCAACGTCACCGGCAGGAGCGCCTGCTCGTCCTCGAAGCCGACCGGGCCGATCGTCGTGGCCGGGAGCCACTCGTGCCAGCGGGTCGCGGCCTTCACCGGCTGCACGAGCACCCCGAGGCCACTGCCCAGGCACAGCTCGTACAGCTTGTTTGCGACGTCTTCGCGCCCGGTCAGGTAGAAACTGAGCCGATCGATCGCCGTCTGCGCGAACTTGAGCCCGGCCGTCGTCTTGAGGCGGATGCGCAGACCGCCCTTGATGCGCTGGGCGACCGGAAGCCTCGTGAGCGGTAGGTCGGGCGCGAACGAGAAGTAGCTGGCCGCCGCGATCTCCACGGGCCAGAGCGTGACGTCGTGCGCCGTGCGGTACTCGCAGGCCGTGGGGTCGCCGGCGCCGGTCAGGCTCTGCATCGTGGTGCCGCGCGGCACGCGCTTCGATCCGGTGGCCAGCGCCGGCTCGCCGGGATCGGGCCTGAGCTCGGCCACGAGCATCGACGGCGTCGGCGCGAGGTAGTGCGGATAGACGCATTCGAGCAGCGCCTGCGTGAAGCGCGGGAACTCGGCGTCGAGCTTGAGCTGCACGCGGGCCGCCATGAACCCGACGCCCTCGAGCAGACGCTCGACGTACGGGTCGGCCACTTCCAGCCCGCTCATGCCGAGCCGGCCGGCGATCTTCGGGAACTGCTGCGCGAACTCCGCGCCCATCTCGCGGAGGTGCTGGAGCTCGAGGTTGTAGTACCGCAGCAGCCGGGGATCCATTCAGGCGGTCCGCGTGGGCATGAGATCGGCCATCTCCACCTTGCCGGTCTCGAGATCGATCTCGGTGCGGACAAGGAGCTCCAGCGGCACGGGCTGGGCCCAGAGCTGACCCTGGATCTCGACGCCGATGACGTTGTGGTGGTCGAGCCGATCGCCGTCGAGGAGCGTCCGCACGTGCAGGGTGCCGGGCAGGATGCGAGGCTCGAAGTCGAGAATCCCCTGGCGGATGGCGCGCGACAGATCCGCCACGTCGAGCGACGACGCGACGATCCCGGAGAAGGCCGGCAGCCCGAAGTTGATGACGGACTTGCGCGCGAAGGGCGCCTGCGCGAGGTCGGTCCCGGCCTCGAGCCGCGTGGCGTTGAAGAGCCACGCCAGATCGCGCAGCACGGCCTGGCGCATCCGGCTCCTGCTCAGGACGCGCTGCTCGCGGCCTTCGAGCTTCTTGTCGGGCTCGTCGTCCGTGAGGCGATCGAGCAACGCCGGCTGGAGGCGATCCTGGGGGGCGATCTGATCAGACATGACCCGCATCCGCGAGACCGGCCGGCTCCGCGGCGACGATGCCGATCGCGACCGCGCGGACCTCCATGATCGGCACCTCCTCGGCATCGGTGGCGAGGACGCGCTGGCCCAAGCCGTGATGCGTGTTCTCGGCCACTTCTTCCCACACCGTCTTGCGCGCCAGCGCGACGAGCCCGTCCTCGGAGGTCTCCGACCCCGGGTACCGCGTCGGAATGAGCGCCACAACTTCACCGCCGTTCTCGAACTGGAGGTGCGCGGGCATCCAGACCATGTCGCGCAGGTCGCCCGGGGGCTCGACGTCGATCCGGCCGAGGCGGGAGAACGGCACCCAGTAATAGCGCCCGTTGATCACCGCCTCGAGCACGGGACCGAGCCGGGAATCGGCATCGGCGATCCAGGCGAAGGGGCGGCCGTCGATGGTGCCGCTCGACGCCGGGGCGTCCTCGAACGCCTGGCTCCGGAGCCGCTCGGACTCCGCGCGCTCGCCGCGGCCGGCGCGCAGGAGCGACTCGATGAGGAGCGCCAGCCACGCATCGGGCTCGCCGAAGACGACCGGCGACTTCCGGCCCGCGAACACCTCGCCCCTGATCGCTTCGCAGCGCACCGCCTCGCCGTACATCTGGGCCATGGCGAGCGCGCCCGGATCGAGGCTCGACGCGACCTTGAGCTGGTTGAGCGCGCGCTCCCATTCGCCGACGACGCACAGCAACTGGAACAGGAACACGCGGAGGCGCGCGTCGGCCGGCTGCGCGCGCACGTCCTCCTGCAGCCGTGCCAGAGCGGCTGCCGGGTCTCCGCTCTTCAGGCACTGTTCCGCCGCCTCGCCAACCCTCATGATGGTCACCTCGGAAACGCCCGCCCGGCGCGACGGCCCGTCAGTCGGCCGACCACTGATCCGTGAACTGCATGCTGCCCTGGGGCTGTCCGTCTTTCCCCTGGGGCACGTACTCGACGGTGATCTTCTTGAACGAGAACGTCACCTGCTCGAAGAGTACCGCGTGGCCTTCTTCATCCCCCGCCTCGATCGTCAGCGAGGTCACCCGGCCCAGCTCGATGGTGATCGTCAGGTACTCGAGCTGGCTCCCTCCGGCCTTGCGCAGCGTGAGCACCGCCTTCTGGATCTGCTCGTTGGCCCGGAGCGCCGACATGAGCGCGGTGGAGGCGGCGTCGACGCGCTTCACGATCTTCAAATCGCGGACGCTCGTCGAGCGCTCCTCCATCCCGCTGCCATACGACGCCTGCCGATCGAGGCCCCAGGACCACCTGAGCACCTCGATCTCGCCCTTGTGGACCTCGTCGAGCGACTCGCCCTTGATCGCGCCGCTCCGGGCGCCTTTGACCATGAGGAACATGTCGCCGGCACCCGCCGGGAATCGCGAGTCAAACATCGCACGCGCCCGTGTGCTGTCCGCAGCCCATCGCTAGAACGCCACGTTCTCGGCGATGTTGTACTTGTAGCTGACGGCGGCGTCGAGCGACCCGTCCGGCTTCTGCGGCGAGTACTCCAGCTCCACCTTGCCGAACTGCAGCGTCACGCTCTCCTGCGCCGAGCCATCCCCGCCTCCCAGTTGGACCGACGTGACGAGCACCTCGGTCAGCTTCATGATGATGAACTCCTGCTGGCCGCCTCCGGACTTCCGCGCCGTCAGCGTCGCCTCGGGGAAGTGCGTCCCCTTGGAGCAGGCGAGCAGGAGCGTCGGGGACGCCTTGTCCACCGTGTGTGCGAAGCTGAGGTCGTGGAAGCTCGCCTTGCCGGTGCCGCCTCCTGAGCCCATTCCGATGCTGCCGGCGTTCGACACGCCCCATGACCAGCTGCTGATCTCGATCTCGCCCTTGTGCTTCGAGTCGATCGATTCACCCTTGATGTCTCCGAGCTTCAGGAAAGTGTCACTTGGCATCGGTTCGCTCCTGTCATGAGAAAATCATGTGAGTTGCTGATTCAGCCTCGCGAGGACCTAGCCCTAGCTGGCCTTCGCGGACGGCAGCTTGGACACCAGACGCAACGACACGGTCAGCCCCTCGAGCTGGTAGTGCGGCCGGAGGAAGAACTTCGACGTGTAGTAGCCCGGATTGCCTTCGACTTCCTCCACCTGCACTTCCGCCGCGGCCAGGGGCTTCTGCGCCTTCGTCGTCTCCGTCGAGTGCGCGGGATCGCCGTCCACGTACTTCATGATCCAGTTCTGCAGCCATCGCTGCATGTCGTCGCGTTCCTTGAACGAGCCGATCTTGTCGCGGACGATGCACTTCAAGTAGTGGGCGAAGCGGCAGCACGCGAACATGTACGGCAGGCGCGCCGCGAGGTTGGCGTTGGCCGTCGCGTCGGGATCGTCGTACTCTGCCGGCTTCTGCAGCGACTGGGCGCCGATGAAGGCGGCGAAGTCCGAGTTCTTCCGGTGCAGCAGCGGCATGAAGCCGTTCTTCGCGAGCTCCGCCTCGCGGCGGTCGCTGATCGCGATCTCAGTCGGGCACTTCATGTCCACACCGCCGTCGTCGGTCGGGAAGGTGTGCACGGGGAGCCCCTCCACCGCGCCGCCCGACTCGACGCCGCGGATCCGGGAGCACCAGCCGTACATCTTGAACGAGCGGTTGATGTTGACCGCCATAGCGTAGGCGGCGTTCGACCACGCGTACTTGCTGTGGTCGGCCGCGCCGGTGTCCTCCTCGAAGTCGAACTCCTCCACCGGGCTCGACTTCGCGCCGTACGGCAGGCGCGACAGGTAGCGCGGCATCGCGAGGCCGAGGTACCGTGCGTCCTCCGACTCGCGGAGCGACCGCCACGCCGCGTACTCGGGCGTGGTGAAGATCTTCGTGAGGTCGCGCGGGTTCGCCAGCTCCTGCCAGGTGGCCATCTGCATGACCGTCGGCGACGCGCCGGCGATGAACGGGGCGTGCGCCGCCGCCGCGACCTTCGACATCTCGCCGAGCAGCTCCACGTCGGGCGGGGTCTGATCGAAGTAGTAGTCGCCCACCAGGCACCCGAACGGCTCGCCGCCGAACTGGCCGTATTCCGCCTCGTAGATCCGCTTGAACAGCGGGCTCTGGTCCCACGCCGTCCCCTTGAACCGCTTGAGCGTCTTGCCCAGATCGGCCTTGCTGATGTTCATGAACCGGATCTTCAGCATCTCGTCAGTCTCGGTGTTGTTGACGAGATAGTGCAGCCCGCGCCAGCCGCCCTCCAGCTTCTGGAAGTCGTCGTGATGCAGGATCAGGTTGATCTGCTCGGTGAGCTTCCGATCCAGCTCGGCGATGATCGCCTCGATCGACTTGACGACATCGGTGCCGATGAGCGCCGTCTGCGACAGCGCCTGCTCGGCCAGCGCCCGCACCGCGCGCGCGACGGCTTCCTTGGCTTCGTCGGTCTTCGGCTTGAACTCTTTCCTCAGCAGCGAGTCGAATTCCGTGACTTCAGCCGTTCCGACGGCCTGCGCATCCGGCTGCAAATTTGGGTCGGCCATGGTTGTTCTCCGCTCGGAGGATCAGTTGGTTACGTCGGTTCGGCTTCGGGCTTCGGCGCGGCCGCGAGCGTGCGCAGGAGCGTCGGATCCTGCAGCAGCCGGCTCACGAGCTCCTCGGCGCCGGTCTTCCCGTCCATGTAGGTAATCAGGTTCGCAAGCTGCTGCCGGGCCTCGAGCAGCTTGCTGAGCGCGTCCACCTTCCGGGCGATGGCGGCCGGCGAGAAATCATCCATGCTCTCGAAGGTCAGCTCCACGCTGAGGTTGCCGTCGCCGGTCAGCGTGTTCGGCACCTGGAACGCGGCGCGCGGCTTCATCGACTTCATGCGGCTGTCGAAATTGTCGACGTCGATCTCGAGGAACTTGCGATCCGCCACGGGCGGCAGCGGTTCCGCGGGCTTGCCCGACAGGTCGGCCAGGACGCCCATCACGAACGGCAGCTGGATCTTCTTCTCCGCGCCGTACAGCTCGACGTCGTACTCGATCTGCACCCGCGGCGCCCGATTGCGCGCGATGAACTTCTGACTGCTTGCCTTGGCCACGGAACACCTCCTCGCGGCAGTCCCGGAGGGACTACTCGCTCTCTCTCAGTCCACCTGCGACTCGCACCTGCGCCACGACGTCAGGCGCGATGTCCTTCAGCACGGCAAAAAAGTCCTTCGACACCAGGCGTTTCGTGCGCTCGACGAAGAAAGGGACCGGGCTCGACGGCTCCGTGCGCCGGAAGTACGCCGCCACGGCGTCCAGGGCCCGGATGGCATCTTCGCGCGAGGCAATCGACCCTATCGCCTTCCCCGGCGCCCCGGCGCCTGCCGCGATGCCCTCCTCGGCGGTCTCGGACGCCTCGGCGGCGATCGCCTCCGGCCGCGCCGCGATCTTCGCCGTCAGCACGCGATCCATGCGGAGAAGCTGCACGGCGAGCGGATCGAAGTCCGGTGCGGCATCGGGTCCCCCGTACTCGCGCATCCGCCCGTCGATCCGCTGGAGCGCCTCGCGCCCACCCGCCACGCTCTTCTGCACCAGCACGAGCTCCTCGAACGGCATGGTCTCGAAGGCTGCGTCGATCTGCCGCTGGTCGGGCGTCGGCTCGGACGCGCCGCCGGCCGCCTGCCCGCTGGCCATCTCGATGTCGCGCAAGCTGAACGTCCCGTGCTGGCGGCTGCTCACGAGGGGCAGGCGTCGCAGACGATCCACCACGGCCATCGGATCCGCGAAGCAGTTCAGCGCGCTGCGCCGCGTGATCGCGTCTTCGTCGATGAGCGGGTAGGCCTCGTTCCAGTAGGTCTCGAGCCAGTCGGCCGCAACCGTCAGCGTGTGCAGGAAGGCCTCGAGGCCGTCGGTCCGGAGGAGCGCGGCGCCGAGGTGGGCCAGCAGCCGCAAATCCTTGCTTCGGCTCAACGCATCGAGCGCGTTCTTCCGGACGCCGCTCCACTCAGGCGGCCTTCGCTTCTCATCCTCGTCGGGCGGCGTGTCGGGCGGTTTCGGCAGTCCGAAGACGAGAAACGGAAAGGCATCGAAGGAGGCCAGCAACTGCGTGCCTTCCAGGTTCTCGCCGCAGGGCGAATCGGAGCTGATTGGGTGGACCAGGTCCACACCCTCCCATCGCGGACTCATACGGACATGCCTCTGACTGGTCTGCCGGACCGTCGTCCTGTTTTGCGCCCGCCCGAGCCCGGCAGTCGCGAGAGGGGGATTCTAACGGCTTCCCCTCAAAGTCGAAAGTCGAATCTGCGGGTCCCTGCCCCAGGCCCCACATCTCTAGCACGATCGCCGGACCGTATCCTCAGGGCCTCCTGATTTCCGGCTCATGTTTCACGTGAACGCCTCGACGATCATGACCGTCACGTTGTCCGGACCGCCCGCATCGAGGGCCGCCCGCACGAGGGAGTCCACGGCGAACCGGATGTCCTGGTGCTCCATCGAGGCCCGGATTTGCGGCTCCGGGACGACGCGCGTCAGGCCGTCGGAACAAAGCAGGAAGCGATCGCCCGGGCGGATCCGATCCCGATGGAGGTCGACGGCCAGGGTTGCCTCGCCTCCCACCGCCCGCGTAATCGCCGTGGAGGTCTGTCCCCCGACGCTGTGATCCTGCGTCAACTGCTCGAGGACCCCGCCGCGCCAGCGGTACGCACGGCTGTCGCCGGCCCAGAGCACCACACCGCGCGTACCGCGCGCCAGCAGGGCCACGACGGTGCTGCCGCTCCGGACCGGGTTCACCTCGCGGTTCGCCGCGCGCTGCAGGTGCGCGTTCACGTCGCGCAGCCGTTTGACGGCCGCCTCGATCGTCTCCTCGAAGCCGGCGTCGGGCGAAAAGTCGGCCAGCGCGTCGCACACCATGCGGCTCGCCACCTCGCCCTCCTGGTGCCCGCCGAGGCCGTCGGCCACCGCCCAGAGCCCGACCTCCGACCGTTCGAGAAACGAGTCCTGGTTCACCTCGCGCACCTTGCCGACGTCGGTCGCCGCGGCCGAGCGAAAGCGAGGAGGGATCGCGGCGTCCACGAGCATTTCGATGGCGGCCGGCGCCACTTCGGCGCGGGTCGGAATCGAGCGCCACCGGCGCCGGGCCCACGATCCGTCCAGGAGCGCAGCGAACGTGTCGGGATGCGGCAACCCCTTGGTGATCAGGCAGCTCGGCTCGACGATCGACGAGCCGTCCGTCCACCACAGCACGAGCGGATCGTAGATGGCCGACAGGCGGTGCGACAGCAACTCCTCGAAGGCACGCCCGAGCTGCGCGGGCGAGCCGAGCGGAATCTGCCAGCTTGCCTGCCCGTTGTCGCTCAAGACGCCCGCCGCCGCCGGCTCGAACGCGACCGGTGCCTGGCTGCCGGCGGGCGCCAGCTCATTGGCCAGCGCGCTCACCTGCTCGTCGAAGTCGCCGAAATCGACGTGCTCCGATTCGAGCGTCTGGATCAACAGGCGCTCGGCCAGGTCGAAGAACGCCCCGGCCTGCGTGGCAGTCGTGACAAGGCTCGTGCTGTCGGGCAGCTCGGCGACGATCGTCAGCGGAAAGTAGCGGCCCACACGATCCACGCTCGGCACGAGCACGCCGGCGACGGGGAGCGGGCCGCAGGCGCCCGGGGCGCAGCCGAAGCGCCACGCGGGGCTCGTGAGGTAGACGTCGAGCCACCGATCGGCGAGCGCCTCGCGGCTGGCGGCGAGACAGTCCTGCAGCCAGCCGTCCCAGACGCCGACGAACGCGTCGGCGACCCGCCGGCGGAGGAAGTCGCCGTGACTCGGGAGCTTGCCGTAGAAGCCCACTTCCAACGGACGGTGCATGGCGTGCGAATCGCCCTCGCTCGTTACGGACGGATTCAGATGCTGCAACGGAATTGCTGCCACTCGCGCATCGCGTACGGGTTGAGGATGCTGGCCGCCTCGAGCTTCACCCGCGCCTGGTGACCGCCGCTCTGCAGCGTGATCACATGCCGCACGTCACTCTCGCGCTGGATGTGTCCCGCGTTGACCAGCCGGAACCAGGCCCAGGGTCCCTGATGGACGATGTTCGGCCGGCCGCCGGATCGTTCTTCGAACGTCGCCGCGGCGACGCCGGGATTCGGTCCGGGCCAGACGGCAGACCAGTTCCGCTCGGGACCGTGCCGGTAATCGAAGCTCTGGCCGTCGATCTCGAGGAGGAACCGCGTGGCGAGCGCATCGAGCTCCGCCGGCGTGACGCTGAATCGCAGCTCGGGCACCTGGGTTCCCGACCGGAAGAACGAATCGCGAATCCGCTCCGCGAGCTGGAACTGGCGCAGGATCGCCGTCGAGCCGCCGACGGCCGCGCCGGCGGCGTCGGCGCGCCAGGCCCACGGGTTGCGCGCGGTGTCGACGAACTCCGCGAGGTTCGTCCTGAAGAACGTGTCGAACACGCCGCCGTGCCCGAAGAGCCGCCCGAAGTCGGCCAGCGGCACGTCGACGGCGCTCATGGGATTGAAGGGATACCGCCCCTCGATGGCGGCCACGCACGGGCGCATGACGTCCTGCTGGTAGCGGCTCTCGATGGTGCTTCGAATCCCGCCCGTCGCGACCGAAACGGCCCGCAGGCCCACCTGCGTCACGACGGCGCCCACGGCCGGGGGCAGCGCCGCCGCGTCCTGGTTCAGCGACTTGGCGATCTCGCCGACCGCCGCCGACGTCGCGGGATCCGAGGCTCGCAGTCCCACTCCGGTCCCGATCGAGCTCAGCTTCTGCTGGAGCTGCCCGACCTTGGCGAGCACGCCGTCGATGGGCGCGCTTCCGGGATCACCCGCAACCAGCCGGTGAATCGGCTCGAAGTGCCGCGTGATCTCGGTGCCGGGCGCCGTCGTCTGCAACCCGATCGCTTCCCTGCCCCTGTTGAAGAGCCCCTGGAGACGATCGCTGACGCCGGAGGCCGGCTGCGCGGCGTCCTGTTGCTTCACGAGCTGCGTGTTGTCGGCCACCGCCTTGAGGAACCCCCGAAGCGGCGAGGTCGGCGCGGCCAGGATGGCGAGGGCCTCGGCGGTGCGCGCGCCGGAGAACGAGGCCACGTCGAGGTCCTCGAGAATGGCGTCCCACGCGGCGATGTAGTCCTTCTCGTAGACGTCGATCATCTCGGAGGCAAGCCTCGCGGCTCCCGTGATGGGCGAGAGGCCTCCTTCACCCCAGACCCACGTGTCCGACGCGAACTGTTTGACAAGCTCGGCCGCGCCGCGGCCGGTGATCTCTTCGAAGACCGGCTTCGTGTAGATGCCGGGCACCGGCTCCGAGAGGGGGATACCGCTCTTGCGCCTCAGCACCTGCGCGGCGCCGACGCCGGCGAGCACGTCGAGCTTCACCTGGTGCGTCGGATCGCTCGAGTAATTGAGCCTGAGCTGCCGGTACATCAGGACGGGGATCGAGGCCTGTCGAATCGTGCTCCGCGCCTGCTCGACGAGCGCCTCGTCGAGCACCACCGGACGCAGCCGCGCATCCGATGTCAACAGGCTTTGAAAGTGGCGCGAGAGCGACGCGCCCGTCTGGGGGTCCGCGGCGTACGAGCCTTTCCACTCGAGCTCGGCGAGAAACGCGAGGTGCGTGGGGTCGAGGCGATCGGGCTGGCCCAGCATCAGGTAGGCCTTGAGGTACTCGTAAAGCTTCTCCGGCTCGGGGACGTAGTCCACGAGCCGTTCCTTGAAGCGCGTGGCGACGCGCGGGAGCAACGCCCCATCGAGCTCGCGAACGTACGCGTCCTGCGCGGCGTTCCCGAGCGAGGATCCCTGGAAGAGGCCCCATCGCATGGCGAGCGGCGTGTCGCCGCGATACCGGTTCGCCGACTCGGCGACGGCGCGCACGGCATCGAGGCGCGGCACGGCCATCTCGAGCGACGCGTCCGGGCCCACGCGAGGCACACTCTGCAGCCTGGCGACGTCGTCGGCCACCTCCGCCAGGTAGGTCGTGTTGCGGCTATAGCTGACCGAGAAGGCGATGACGGCGGCGAGTGCGGCGACGACCAGCGCGGCATAGCTTCCAAGCTGCGCGGCCGCCTTCTGGACCTCGAGCCGCCGGTTCACGCCGGCCAGGCCCGACTCGGCCAGCAGCACCTCCCTCAGCAGGCGCTCGATGAAGTACGCCTTGCCGCGCCCCGGCGGACCGACGACGGCCTCGGGAGCGACGGCGAAGCGGCGGCCGATCGCGCCGAGCAGCCGATCGATCGGCGTCCCTTCCTGGGTGCCGCTCGTGAAGTACACGCCGCGCAGCAGCACCTGCCGATCGAAGCGCGTGTAGCCGAAGACCTCGCTCACGAAGTCGGCGAGCGAGTCGCGGAGCGCGGCCACCTGCTGCGGGAAGGCGAACACCTTGGCGCGCCGGCGTGGCTCGCGCTCTTCCTCGAGGCGCGCGAAGAGGCGCCCGTTCAGCCGCGCGATCAACACGTCGAGCTCGGCCGGGAACGCGCGCGCCGCTTCGCCCTTCATGGTCTGCTCGTAGGGGAACGTCACCCCCCAGACCTGCGCCCGCCCTTCCTGGGCGAGGTCGTCGAAGTACTCGGTGAACCCGGCGACGAGGTCGCACTTCGTCACCATCAGGTACACGGGGATCTGGATGCCGAGCTCCTGGTTCAGCTCCGTCAGCCGCCGTCGCGCCGCCCCGACGTGCGCTTCGCGGCCCGCCTGGCTCTCCACCATCAGGTCGTGCGAGCTCATCGCGAGGATGACGCCGTTCAGGGGCCGGCGCTTCCGGTACTTGCGCAGGAGCCCGAGGAACTCGGCCCACGCGGCGCTGTCGGACGTGGGGTCGGAGTCCTGGGTCGTATACCGGCCGGCCGTGTCGAGGAACACGGCCTCGTCGGTGAACCACCAGTCGCAGTTGCGCGTGCCGCCGACGCCGCGCAGCGCGCCCTTGCCCGTGCGGGACTCCAGCGGAAACTTCAAGCCCGAGTTGACGAGCGCCGTCGTCTTGCCGGAGCCGGGCGCGCCGATGATCACGTACCACGGGAGATCGTAGAGGCTGTGGCCGCCGCGCCGCTTCTGTTTGAGCGTCGTCACGGCCTCCTCGAACCGCTCGCGCAACTGCACCGCCTCGGCGCTCGGGCGCTCCTTCTCCGCGTGCGACTGCTTGACGACGGCCGCCACGAGCTGGTCGCTCGCGCGGTCCGCGCGCCGGCGCTTGAGGAACCGCGAGAGGCCCCACAGCGCCACGACGATCGCAATCAGGACGATGCGTGCCCGCGCCGTCTCGAGCGGACGGAAGTCGGCAAAGGCGAAGTACGGCCCCGCGTACCACACGAAGAGCGCGAACAGCACGAAGCCGCTGACGACGAGGAATCCGCGGCGCTTCAGGAAGGACAGCATGGCGGACCTCAGGCGCCGCGCACGTGGACGATCTCGACCCGGCGATTCCGCGCGCGGTTCTCCGGCGCCGACTCGGGACGGTACCGTGGCTGCGACGAGCCCGCGCCGCTCCACTCGACGCGGCCCGGGCTCGCCAGCGCCTGCTGCAGCAGCCTGACGACGCTCACCGCGCGCTCGCGCGAGAGATCGAAGTTGTCGCGGTAGCGCAGCGACCGGAGCGGCTGATCGTCGGTGTGTCCGACGACCAGCACCCGTCCCGGCACCTGGTCGATCGCCTGCGCGATGCGCTGCAGCGTGCCGGCGTACGCGGCGTTGACCGTCGCGCTCCCGGAGGCAAAGAGCGTCGGGGCGGCCAGCGTGATGAGCGTTCGCCCGCCCTGCTCTTCCACGCTCACCTCGCCGCGTGCCTCCTCGGCGGCGAGCAGTTGCTTCAGCGACCGGCCCGCGAAGGGGGCCGTCTCGCGCGGCGCGTCGAAGTCCTCGAGGCCGATGCCCGAGAGCGCCGCCTGGACGGGGGCGGCCGCCGAAGCGAGACGGGTGTGATAGAACACAAACGTAATCGCGATGACCGCCAGCGCCGCCGACGCGATCACCCACCACGGCACGTAGCGGATGAGCGGGTTCCGCCGATCCGAGAGCCCCTGCCAGCGCAGCGAGAGCCCGGAGGGCGGGGTGCCGCGATGATCGCGAATCTTGCGATACAGGTCGCGCTGCACGTCGGCCAGCCGCGCGTGCCCGCGATCGAGCACCTGGTACTTGCCGGCGAAGCCGAGCGCCACGCTGAGATACTGCAGCTCCATCAGGTCGATGTGCCGCGCCGGGTCGGCGGAGATCCGATCCAGCATCTCGAAGAACTTCTCGCCACCCCAGGCCTCGCGGTGCAGCATCACGAGCAGGGTCTGCTGCGCCCATTCGCTCTGGGCGCCCCAGGGCGTCGAGAGGACCGCTTCGTCGAGCCCGGCGCACAGCACGTACCGCGCGGCGAGCACGACCTCGCTGGCAACGCCGGAGGCGCGAGCCCGCTCCTCGAAGCGCCGGATCTCGTCGATGACGTGACGCCGGAGGCCGCTCACGTCCGGCGCCGAGAGCGTGCCCCGCAACTGGGCGGCCACGAGGAGCAGCGGGCTCGCCGCCTGTGCCAGCGGGTTCAACCCCGTCTCGAGGTCGTCGCGCACGGCGCCGCGGCCGGCATC
>JBOGIW010000609.1:0-18819 GCA_050748045.1 Vicinamibacterales bacterium
GTGTACGTGTCCGGGCCCGATGACCATGGCCGCCTGAAGGCCGTTCACGCGCAGCCGCGCCTGGCGCCCCTTGCCGCCCGCTTCGAGAACCTGGCGGCCGGCCACGATCCGCCGGTGATCGTCCGTCGAGCCATCGACACGTGCCAGACGCTCGTCATGACGCCCGTTCCCGTCGAGCACCTCGTGGCGGCCGCCTCGGGCCCTGAACACCTCGAGGTAATGAAGCAGCTCGAGGTGGAGTCGTTGCTGGTCGTGCCGCTCGTCGCCGGCGATCAGGCGCTCGGCGCGATGATGCTCGTGTCGTCGAGCCCTCGCCGGCGCTTCACCGGCGCCTCGGTTCCGTTCGCTCGCGAGCTGGCGCGGCGCGCGGCGACGGCGCTGGCCAATGCGAGGCTGTACCGCGAGGCGCTCGCCGCCATCGCGGCGCGCGACGAGATCCTCACGGTCGTCGCGCACGACCTGCGCAGCCCGCTGCACGTGATCGAGTTTGCCGCGGAGCGCCTTCGGCGTCAGGTTCCCGGACCGCGGCGTCGCGCCGCCGACCGATCGCTCGACTGGATCGTCAACGCCGCGCAGCGCGCGACGTCGCTCGTGCGCGACCTCCTCGATCGCGCGCGGCTCGAATGGCAGGCGTCGACGCTCGAGCTCTCGGACGTGGACCCGGCGGATCTCGTGCGCGAGATCGCGCTGACGGCGGAGCCGCTCGGGATGCTCTCGGCCGTGCGTCTGCAGACGGACCTTCCGGCGCAGCTTCCCGCCGTGAAGGGCGACCGGGACCGGCTGCTGCAGGCCCTCGAGAACCTCGTCGGCAATGCGATCAAGTTCACGCCCGCGGACGGTGCCGTCACGGTCGGCGCGCGGGCTCATGAGGAAGGCGTCTGCTTCTTCGTGACCGACACCGGCCCGGGGATCGACCCGCACGATCTCGAGCGCATCTTCGATCGCTTCTGGCAGGCGCGCGGTGGCGATGCCCGCGGCGCCGGCCTCGGCCTCTCGATCTGCAAGCGCATCGTCGAGGCGCACGGCGGGCGCGTGTGGGTGGAGAGCCGCGTCGGCGAGGGGACGACCGTCTCGTTCACCGTCACGGCGGCGACGTAGCGCCGCCGGCCGCGACCTCGTGATGCGTCACCGTCCACTCGCGAGCGACGAGATACCGGTCGTCTTCCGGGTAGAACCGGGCGCGGGTGATGTCGGCGCCCGCGAATGCCGTGATCGCTTCGTACGAATCCCAGAACGAGAGGGCGATGATCTCGGTGCGCGCGCCGTCGCGCCGCTGCAGCAGCCACGCGCCGCGGTTGCCCGGCGTCCGCCGGTACTCGGTCAGGCCCGTGTGTTCGAGGTACGCCGTATAGGCGGAGGCGTCCTCCGGCCGTACCCATCCACGCCAGAAGCGAGCAATCATGATTGCCCGCAGAATACTTCTTTTCTTGGGGTCAGATCGGGGTCAGAGTAAGAGTACCGAGCGTATCAACTTCCAGGGACGACTGACGGAAGCGTCAGCTCGCTTCGGCCAGTGAGACGACGTCCGGTATCTCCGAGTCGCCCTGTCCGGCCCGCAAAGCGGTTCGAATCCAGGTCAGTTCGGCTTCCATGAGGGCGGTCCCGCAGCGGGTCTTGTGCAGCAGTTGACGCTCGAGAGGCGTATCGGCTGAGGCCAGGTAGAGGGCGTGAGGGGTGATCAAGGGATCATGAGCGCCGAGCGCGTACGCACGGTAACTGGACCACCGGTAGTCTTCCGCCGTGCTGACGATTGCCGCTCGAACGGGGTTCAGCTCGATGTACCGATGGCAGTTCAGGAGGTACCGCTCGGTGTGTATGAGATGCGCACTGTAGCGCCCTTCCCACAAGCCACCCGTCCGGAGGTGACGCTTATTGAAGTAGGGCACGTAGCGTCGTCCGGTTTGTTGCATCATTCTGGGGAGTCCGTCGGGCGACGAGGGCGTTGCGAGCAGGTGAAAGTGATTCCGCATGAGAACCCAGGCATGCACAGCGACCTTGTACCGTTGACTCGACTCGAGCAGCGCCAGGAGAAACACGACGCGGTCATACGTGTCGGCGAACATGTCCGCGCGATTGTTTCCACGCTGGTGAACATGAGCCGCAACCCCATTCGCAAACATCCTGGCCAGACGCGCCATCACGCCCTCCTGTCGTTATGTCGTTAGGCATAGAGAGCAAAGCTTGGTCCCAGCCTGGATCGCCTGGATTTCGGCCTGAAATCGGAGGGTCGTTCGTAGGGCTGCGCAAAAACGCACGCATGGAGGCGCGTGCGGCGATGCGGATTCCTCAACCTTGAGTCGTCCCGCATCGTTACTCTGACCCCGTTCTGACCCCGGGTAGAATGCCGCAATGCGACGACTTCTCACGCTCCTGTTCGCCGTGCCGCTCGCGGCCACCTTCGCGATCGACCTTCAGCTCCCGCTGGCCGCACAGGCGCGCCGGCGCGCCGCGCTCACGGGGAGGACGCCTGAGCCGTTCTCGGTCGTCGAGGCGAGCATCTCCGACCTGCGCGCCGCGCTCGAGCAGGGCCGTACCACCTCGCGCGCCATCGTCCAGCAGTACCTCACCCGCATCGCCATGTACGAGGATCGGCTCAACGCCGTCGTCACGGTCAACGCGAACGCGCTTTCCGAGGCCGACGCACGCGACCGCGAGCGCGCGGCGGGGAAGGTGCGCGGTCCGCTGCACGGCATTCCCGTTGCCCTCAAGGACAACATCCACACGAGCGACATGCGGACCACGGGCGGTGCGCTCGCCTTCACCGACCTCGTGCCGCCCTACGACGCCACGCTCACGACGCACCTGCGCGAGGCGGGGGCCATCATTCTCGCCAAGACGCAGCTCACCGAGCTGGCCAACTTCATCGCCAGCGGCATGCCGGGCAACTACAACGCCCTGACCGGCTACGGCATGAACCCGTACGACCCGCGCCGCGATCCGCGCGAGAACACCTTCGACGGCCGGCCCGTGCTCGGCACCGGCGGCTCGAGCTCCGGCGTCGGCACCGCCGTCAGCTTCTGGGCGGGCAACGTCGGGACCGAGACGTCCGGATCGATTCTCAGCCCGTCGAACGCCAACATGCTCGTCGGCATCAAGCCGACGGTGGGCCGCATCAGCCGTTACGGCGTCATTCCCATCACCGCCGACCAGGACACGCCCGGTCCGATGACGAAGACCGTGGCCGATGCGGCCATCATGCTCGGTGCGATGGAAGGCGCGTCGCCCGACCCGAACGACCCGGCCACCAGCACCTGCACGGCGCCACCCGGACGCGACTACACGAGGTTCCTGAACCCAGCCGGCCTGAAGGGCGCGCGCATCGGCGTTCCGCGCGCCTTCTACTACGACCGGGTGACGCCTCCCGGCGAGAAAGAGCCGCGCGGCGGTCTCAACGACGCTCAACGCCAGGTCCTGGACGATGCCGTCGCCGTCCTGAAGGCGCAAGGCGCCATCATCGTCGACCCCGCCGACATTCCGAGCGTGGTCGACAAGGACCGGGCGAACAACTTTCTCGCCTGGGGCATGTGCGGCGGCCTCGACAATCGCAAGGGCATGGACGAAGAGTGTTCGATCTCCTTCAAGTACGGCATGAAGCGCGACTTCAACCAGTGGCTGACGTCGCTCGGAGACAAGGCGCCGGTGAAGACGCTCACCGAGCTTCGGCAGTGGAACATCGCGCATCAGCGCGCCGGCGCCATCAAGTACGGGCAGGCCAACCTGGATGTCTCCGACGAGATGAACCTGCAGGCCGACCGGGCGCGATACGAGCGGGATCGCAAGAAGGACGTCCACCTGGGCGGCGCGCATGGTATCGACGAGGTGATGAAGGCGCACAGGCTCGACGCGCTGCTGTTCCCCGGGGTGAGCGGCGCCTCGCTTGCCGCCAAGCCGGGCTATCCGACAATCACCGTCCCCTTCGCCGTCGTGCCGAACGCGCCGGCCGGCACGGCTCCCGCCTTCCCGGAGGGTTTCAATGCCCGGCCGTCGTCCTACGGCGTGAGCTTCACGGGCACGTCGTGCAGCGAGCCCAGGCTGATTGAACTGGCGTACGCGTTCGAAGAGGCCACGAAGAAGCGCGTACCGCCGCCGATGTTCCCGTAGCGCGAGCTGATGAGATGGCGATGTGTTGGACTCCGGGTCTGCGCCGTGTAAGAGTCTCGTAAGCGGCCTCATGGTCTTTTACATGGAGAGCGAACAAGGAACCAGGGGACGCAAGACCGAAGACCTGAAGACCAGACGAAGACGCAAGACCCAAGACGGAAACGGAAGACAGGAGGATGTAATGTACGTTTTAGGAACCCGCGCGCTGGCTGTCATGCTCCTTGTCGTCGCTGCCGCGGCGGGCGTGTCCGCGCAGACCGATCCGCAGGCGCAAGGGAGCCACAAGCACTACGAGCACAGCGACGCGGCCAACGAGCTCGGGCCGAACGGCGAGATCGCGCCCCGGCTGCAGAATCTCGGTCCTCATACTTTCCCGGTCAGCACGGCGAACAAGGATGCGCAGCTCTTCATCAACCAGGGCGTGAACCTCGCGTATTCGTTCAATCACGCGGAGGCGCGCCGCGCGTTCCGCGAAGCGGCGCGGCTCGATCCCACGCTCGCGATGGCCTACTGGGGGCAGGCGCTCGTGCTCGGGCCCAACATCAACGCGATGATGGAGTCGAGCGAGGAGCCGCATGCGCTCGAGGCGGTACAGAAGGCGATGTCGCTCGCGGCGGGCGCGACGCCGCGCGAGCAGGCTCTCATCGAGGCGCTGTCGAAGCGCTACACGGGCGATCCGCAGCACCGCCAGGTGAACGACCAGGCCTATGCCGAGGCCATGCGCCAGGTGCACCGGCGGTTCCCGGACGACCTCGATATCGCCATGCTGTACGTCGAGTCGATGATGGATCTCAGGCCGTGGGGCTACTGGATGCGCGACGGCAGCCCGCATGACGGGACGGCGGAGATCGTGGCGCTCACCGAGGACGTCATGCGTCGCAACCCGAAGCACCCAGCCGCGCTGCACCTGTACATCCATCTCATGGAGGCGCACCACCCGGAGCGCGCCGAAGCGGCCGCCGACGCGTTGCAGCCGCTGCTGCCGGCCGCCGGACACATGGTGCACATGCCCGGCCACATCTACCAGCGCGTCGGACGCTACAACGACGCCGTCCGCAGCAACGAGCTCGCCATCGTGGCCGATGAGGACTACATCACCCAGTGCCATGCGCAGGGCCTGTACCCGATGGGGTATTACCCGCACAACATCCACTTCCTCTGGTTCGCGGCCACCTACGACGGTCAGAGCGCCAGGGCCCTCGAGGCGGCGCGGAAGCTGGCGGCGAAGATCGACGACGAGGCGCTGAAGAACGTGCCGATCACGGCCGGATTCCGAGTCGTGCCGTACCTCGCGCTGACGCGCTTCGGCAAGTGGGACGAGATGTTGAAGGAGCCGCAGCCGGCGGCAAACGCGTACCTCCGGGGCATGTGGCACTACAACCGCGGTCTCGCCTTCGTGGCGAAGAACCAGCTCGCCTCGGCCGAGCAGGAGCTGGCGCAACTGAATACCGTCCTGAAGGACACGTCGCTCGACGCGCCGCTCTTCTCGCCGAACCTCGCCCGGAGCATCCTCGCGATCGGTCCGGAAGCGCTCGCCGGCGAAATCGCGGCGGCGCGCGGCCAGTACGACACGGCGATCGGGCACCTGGAGAAGGCCGTGCGTCTCGAAGACGCCCTGGTGTACACGGAGCCGTCCGAATGGCACTACCCGCCGCGCCACGCGCTCGGCGCGATCCTGCTCGAGGCGGGCCGGGCGGCGGAAGCCGAGACCGTCTACTGGGAAGACCTGCGGCGCAACCGCGATAACGGGTGGGCGCTCTTCGGCCTCGCACGGGCGTTGAAGGCGCAGAAGAAGCACGACGAGGCGGCGCTCGTCGAGGCGCGGTTCAGGAAGGCGTGGGCGCGCGCCGACATTACGCTCACCGCCTCGCGGTTCGGCCGGACGCGGGCCGGTGCGGTAACATCTGCCGCCAGGTGAAGCGTCGCCTCGCGGCGTTGAGCGCGATCGCGGCACTCGCGGTTGCGCTCAGCGCCGCAGAGGCGCCGTGGCCCACGGTCATCCTCGTCTCCTTCGATGGATGGCGGTGGGACTACCACACGAAGGCGCCGGTCCCGAACCTGCGCCGGCTGATGGCGCAAGGCGTCCGCGCCGAAGGTCTCATCCCGAGCTTCCCGAGCAAGACCTTCCCGAATCACTACACGCTCGTCACCGGCCTCTACCCCGGCCACCACGGTGTCGTCGGCAACGCCATGCGCGACCCCCGCAGCGGCCGTCTCTTCACGATGCAGAAGCGCGAGGAAGTGTCGGACGGGATGTGGTGGGGCGGCGATCCCATCTGGAACGTGGTCCAGCGGGCGGGGGGGCGCGCCGCCCCCCTGTTCTGGCCGGGCTCGGAGGCGCCGATCGGCGGCATGCGGCCGACCTACTGGGAGCCGTACGATCACGAGCGGCCGAACGATCGACGCATCGACCAGGTGCTCGCCTGGCTCGATCGGCCGGAGGGCGAGCGCCCCGCGTTCCTGACGGTGTACATGAGCGACGTCGACTCGGCGGGCCACAGCTTCGGACCCTCGTCGCCGGAGCTCGTGCGTGCGCTCGAGCGCGTGGACGCCGCGCTCGGCCGGCTCCTGCGCGGCCTCGACGAGCGCCGCCTGCTCGACACGGTCAACATCATCGTCACCGCGGACCACGGAATGGCGGAGACGAGCCGGCAGCGCGTCGTGTTCATCGACGACGTCGTGACGCCGGCCGACGGCGAGATCGTGGACCTCAACCCGACTCTTGGCGTCTGGCCGAGACCGGGCCGGCAGGACGCGGTGTACCGCAAGCTCGGTGCGGCGCACCCGCGGTTGTCGATCTACCGGCGGGCGGAGACGCCCGAGCACTGGCATTACCGCCACGAGCGCGTGCCGCCGATCATCGGCGTGGCCGACGAGGGGTGGTCGGTCATGCGGCGCGCGCGCGTGACCCAGGCGTTCGCGCGCAGTGTCCGTCGGGTCGGCGGGAATCATGGATACGACCCGCACGTGAAGTCGATGCAGGCGCTGTTTGTGGCGGCCGGCCCGGCGTTCAGGCGCAACGCCGTCGTGCCGCCGTTCGAGAGCGTGGACGTCTATACCGCGATGTGCCTCGCCCTCGGCATTGCCCCGTCGCCGAACGACGGCGATCCCGCAGTGGCCCGTTCGCTGCTTCGCTAGTGGTGCGTACCGCTTGAACAGGGACCCGGGTACGCAGCCACGAAAGGCACGAAATGCTCGAAACAAGACCATTTCGTGGGCGCGCTGACGCGTTACAATCCGCCGGATGCAGCGGCGCACGCTCCTCCAGATGCTTGTCGCGGCAGCCGCGTGGCTGCGGTTCGCCCCGGCGTCGCTGGCGCAGGCGCCCGGTCTCTCGCGAGCGGACGAGGCGAGGCTGCGGGCGCTCGCCGACGTGGTGCTGCCGGGCGAGCTCGGGGCGGGTCGGGCGATGGTCGTCGACGGGTTCCTGCGCTGGATCCGCAACTACCGCGAGGGCGCCGAGATGGACCACGGCTACGGGTTCACGCGCCTGCGGCGCACGGCCCCCTCCCCGGCCTCGAGGTACCCCGCACAGCTTGCCGCGCTCGAGCGCGCCGCGCGCGCACGGGGCGGCTCGTTCGAGTCGCTCGATGCCGCCGCGCGCCGGCAGGTCGTCGAAGCCGCCGTCGCCGCCGCACAGGTCGAGCGGCTGCCGGTTCGTCCGACCGGCGAGCACGTCGCAACCGACCTGATGGCCTTCTACTTCAATGGTTCCGCGGCGAACGATCTCGCCTATCGGGCGGCAATCGCCCGCGACCGGTGCCGTGGTCTCCCCGGCTCGGACGAGCGACCCGCGTCGGCTCGAGATCGGCGTGGCGTCGAGTCCGCGCACGGCGATGCGCCGGCTCACCTTCCAGGGATGCGCCGCTGATGCCTGTCCACGAATGCGATGTCTGCATCATCGGCGGCGGCATCTCGGCGGCGCTCCTCGCGCAGGCGCTCGCCGAGCTCCGGCCGGGCGCCTCGATGATCGTCGTCGAAGCGGGCGCGCGGCTCTTCGACGTCGAGAACCGCATGGCGCGGCGCGAGCGGATGCTCGCCTACGGCGAGAACCCCTGGCCCGGCGACACCATCGCCGATCAGACGGCCGGCGGCATCGTCTCGCGGACGATGGCGGTGGGCGGCTCCGCGATGCACTGGGGGGGCGTGACGAACCGCTTTTCGATGGAGGACGTGCGCCTCGCGTCGCTGTATGGACTTGCCACGGACTGGCCGCTCGAGTGGGACGACCTCGAGGCGCACTACTGCGAGGCCGAGCGGCGCATCGGCGTGGCGGGCGAGCCGAGCCCGCTGCCCGAGGACCGCATGTCGCGCCCGTACCCCATGCCCGCGATGTTGCTTTCGTGGAACCTGCTGCGGCTCAAGGCGTGGGCGGAGCAGACCGGCATCCCGTTCTGGGGCACGCCGCAGGCGAAGAACACCGTGCCCTACGACGGCCGCGCCGTCTGCCAGCGCTGCAACACCTGCGAGATCTGTCCCACCGGTGCACGGTATTCGCCCGACTTCACGTTCAAGCAGCTCCTCGCCGCGAAGCAGATTGCGCTGCACGACCGCACGCTCGTGCGGCGCCTCCTCCCCGCCGACGCCGGCGGCCGCGCGCCGCGCATCGTGGCCGCGCAGGCCATCCACCGCGATCGGCCGGAGCAACCGGTGGAGTACCGGGCCCGCACGTTCGTGCTGGCGTCGGGCTATGTGTGGTCGCCGCACCTGCTGCTGCTGTCAGCGTCGTCCAGGTTTCCAGGAGGTCTCGCGAACAGCTCCGGCCTCGTCGGCCGCTACATGAACGGCCACGCGTTCATCTCGGCGCAGATCGAGCTGGACGCCGAGATCTACCCGGGGATGAACGAGCAGCACAGCCTGATCTCGCGCCGGTTCTTCCGGTGCGCGACGGATCAGCCCTTCGTGCGTCATGACTTCCGCATCTGGGAGAGCGCCGCGGGACGCCAGCCGCGCCTGACGTCCGCGAACGGACCGCTGCTGATGGGCGATGCGCTGCTGGCCGACTGGCGCGCGAGGACGGCGCGCGGCGCCGCGCGTGTGCGGATGTACTACGACGTGCACCCCGACGAGACCAGCGCGCTGACGTTGAACCCGGCGCAGCGGAATCGTTTCGGCGATCCGATGCCGGCCGTTGCGCACGTGCTCGACGCCGCGACCCGCGCCCGTGCCGCGGCGACGGAAGCCCACATCCGATCGCTCGTCGATCGGCTGGCAACGAACGGCAACGGCAAGGTGCTCGGCGTGAGCAAGGGCGAGTACCTCGATCATCCCGCCGGCGGCTGCCGCATGGGCACCAGTCCAGCCACGAGCGTGTGCGACAGCTACGGGCGCACGCACGACCACGAGAACCTGTTCGTGGTCGGGTCGCCGACCCTTCCGACCGGTGGATGCACGAACGGCACGCTGACGTTCGCCGCCCTCACGCTGCGATCCGCGGCGCCCATCGCCGCCTCGCTCCCGAGGTCATCATGAGGACGCTCACTTTCTGCCTCTCGCTCGTCGTGGCGGCCGCCTCGCTCCAGGGGCAGCAGCCGCCGCAGGTTCCGCATCCCGGGACGAAGCTGTCGCTCGACGAGCTCCGCGCGCAGATGTTCCACGTCTCGGCGGGCCGCCGGCTCAAGCCGAAGAGCTGGCCGGACAACGCGCGCGTTGCCGTCGCGCTCAGCTTCGACGTGGACAATGCGTCGGCGGCACTCGCGCGCGGCAATCTCAACTATGAAGTGCTCTCGCGCGGCGAGTACGGCGCGGTGGACGGCCTGCCGCGCATCCTTCGTCTGCTCGACAGGCACAGGATCCCGTCGTCCTTCTTCATTCCCGCCGTCAGCGCGGCGCTGCACCCGAACATGATCAAGGAGATCCTGGCGAGCCCGCTGCAGCACGAGATCGGCGTTCACGGATGGATTCACGAGCTGCTGCCCGCGATCGACAGCGAAGCCGACGAACAGCGCCTGCTCGACCAGGCCATCGACTACCTGACGAAGGCCACCGGCAGGCGCCCGGTCGGCTACCGCGCGCCGTCGTGGCAATTCTCGAAGTGGACGCCCGGCCAGATCAAGGCGGCGGGCTTCCTCTACGACAGCAGCCTCATGGCGAGTGACGACGCGTACGAGATCCTGATCGACGGCCAGCCGTCAGGCGTCGTGGAGCTGCCGATCGAGCGGATTCTCGACGACTTCCCGTACTTCGGCGGCAACGCCGACGGGTCGAACCCGGCGCCGGGCGCCGTGCTCGAGGTGTTCCGCATGGAATTCGACGTCGCGTACGACGAAGGCGGGCTCTACGTGCTGACGATGCACCCGCACATCATGGGGCATCGCTCGCGCGTGGCGATCCTCGAGACGCTCATCCGGCACATGAAGAGCAAGCCCGGCGTCTGGTTCGCCACGCACGAGCAGGTGGCCCGCCACGTGAAGGGCACCTCCTAGTCCGTCGTCACCACGGCGGGCGGAATCGGATCCGGCACGTGGTTGACGATCGGCGGGATCGTTCGCAGGTACGCGAACACGGCCTTCAGGTCGTCGTCGGTGAGGTTCCGATAGACCGGCCACGGCATCGGGGGCAGGATTGGGCGCGAGACGCCGAAGTGCTTGCCGGTCCGGATCGCCTTCATGAACATGTCCTCGGTCCAGATGCCCAGCCCGGTGTTCTGGTCGGGCGTGAGGTTCGCCGTGAAGCTGACACCCCACGGCCCCGAGAACGCCGTATTGGTGGGAGCGGCGACGAACCCGTTCTGCCAGACGCCACCGGGGTTCGGCGCCGGCTCGCGAATCTCGAAGCTCTCCGGGTGGCCCGAGAGCATGCGCGACATGTCGGGCTCCGGCCCGTTCGGGCCCACCGTGAACGGCGTGTGGCAATCGTGGCAGCCGAGCGTCGAGACCAGATACGCGCCGCGCTGGACGCGCGCCTCCCGGGCACCCGCCAGCCTCGCCGAGGCGGCTGCATCGCGCGCGTCGCAGCCCGCGCCGACGGTGCCGAGTAGGAGCAGGATGAAGGCCAGGCCACTCAGCCACGTAATGGTTCTCGCGTTCCAGGTGATGTTCGTTGCACTACGCTTCATGGATAGACTCCTCTGACAGAAACAGGAGAAGCGTATCGGGCGCCGCATTACGGGATGCTTACAAGCGGTCATGGTCCCCGGTGCCGGGAGGAAGGGAGGGGTCTGGCCCCTCGCGCTCGTAGCGATTGCTACACGGCGCTCCGTGCGGAGAGCTTGTCGCGGAGGGCGGCCGTCTCGCGCTCGGGACGGACGCCGAGCTCGTCGCGGAGGGCGCGGACGAGCGCGTCGTAGGCGCGCAGCGCGCCCGCACGGTCTCCCGCGTGATTGAGGCAGACCATGTAGCGGCGGCACGCGTCCTCGTTGACGGGATCGGCGGCGAGGAGCGCCCGCCAGGCCTCGGCCGCCTCGACGTACCGCTCGCGCTCCATGTGCGCGCGGCCGATCGCGTCGAGCGCGTCGAGGTGCAGCTGCCGCAGGCGGTCGCGCCGCTCGTCGGCCCACTCACCCGCCGATTCGCCTCCGAGGAACTCGCCGCGGTAGCGGGCGGCGGCCGCGTCGAGGGCGGCCGTGGCCTCGCCGTCGCGCCGCAGCTCGCGCAGGGCCGCGCGTGTCTCCTGTTCGAAGAGCTCGGCATCGACCTCGCGGGAAAGCGATCCGTTCAGGCGGTAGCGATCGCCGTCGACCTGGATCGCGTCGGGCAAGGCGAGCGCGTGGCGGAGGCGATGGAGCGTGACGTGGAAGGTGTTGCGCAGTTGTCCCGGCGACGCGTCGGGCCAGAGGGCGAGACCGATCTGCGCCTTCGTGCGCCCGTCGGGATGACACGCGAGATAGGCGAGGAGCTCGCGGGCGCGGCTCGAGCCCCACTCCGTCTTCTCGACGCGGCGGTTGCGGACGAAGGTCTCGAATGCGCCCAGCGTCCGGATGCGAAGGTCGACGCGCGCGGCCGCCGGCGCCGCCGCAGGCCCTGCCACCGGCGCCGGCGGCGACACCGCCTCGGCGACCGTTTCCGCGAGCGGGCGCGCCTTGCCCTCGGCCCACGCGCACCAGAACGCTGGCTCCCCGATCTGCCCGCGCGCAAGGGCGATCGTCGCCTCCTGGTACGTCCGGAGCGGCGCGATCAGCTCGACACTAAGCTCGTCGCGCACCACGTCCGCGGCGCCGAGGAGCGTCGCCGCACGCGAGGCCTGCCCCGCCTTCGCGGCCGTGCGCGCGAGACCCTGCAGCGCGACCGTCATGCCCCACTGGTCCTCGATGTCCCTGAGAACGGTGAGCGCCTCCTGGAGCGTCTGCACTGCCACCTCGAGGCGATGGCCGGCGGCAGCCAGGCGCCCGAGCGCCGCGAGCGAGTGGCCGATCGCGGTTCTGTGACCGAGACGCCGTCCCATGGCAAGTGCCCGCTCATACGCGTGCCGCGCCGTGTCGGGGTCGGGATCCCACTCGGCGATCTGGCCTCGCCAGTACTCGATCCAGGGCATCAACGGGCTTTCTGCGCCTGCGAGGGCCGCGGCCTCGTCGATGAGGCGGCGCGCCTCCGCGCTCCCGCCCTGCAGCGCCGCGGCGATGCCGAGGCCGTGCAGCGCGTCGGCAAGCGACGGGGTATCGCCGTGCGGCCGCAGCACCGCCACGGCTTCCTGCATCGGTCCGTGCACGTGCGCGGCGTCGCCCTGCCAGAGGGCCAGCCGCCCGAGCACGGTCAGGGCCCGGCCGCGCAGCATCGGATCGATGCCTTCGGCGAACGTCAGGGCAATGCCGATGCGCAGGCGCCCTTCGTTGAAGCGGCCGCGCGCGAACCAGTACCAGTGGAGCGCGACGGCCAGCCGCAGGGACAGCTCGAGGCGCGACGATTCCTGTTCGCACCAGTCGTGGGCGTCGCGGAAGTTCGCGGCCTCCTCGTCGAGCCGCGCGATCCAGCTCTCGTCGCCGACGCCGCCGGCGATGGCGGGCGCCGCCCGCTCGGCGAGCCCCACGAAGAACCGGGCGTGGCGCTCGCGGATCGCGTCGGTCTCGCCTGTCTCGGCGAGATGCTCGGCCGCGTACTCCCGCACGGTCTCGAGCAGGCGATATCTCGCTCCGGCATCGCCCGCATCGTAGAGGAGGAGCGACTTGTCCAGGAGCGCCGTCACCCGATCGAGCGTCGCTCCCGGCGCGTCGCCGGGCCCGGCGCACACCGATTCCACGGCATCGAGCGAGAATGTGCCCGTGAACACCGAGAGCCGTCGCAGGAGCGTTCGTTCCTCGCCGGAGAGGAGCCGGTAGCTCCAGTCGAGCGTGTCGCGAATCGTCCGGTGGCGCGGCAGCGCCGCGCGCGAGCCCGTCTCGAGGAGTCCGACGCTCGACTCGAGCTTTTCGGCGAGCTCGGTGGGACCGAGGGCGCGCACGCGCGCGGCCGCAAGCTCGATCGCCAGCGGGATCCCGTCGAGGCGGCGACAGATGCGCGCCACCGCGGGGGCGTTGCGGGCCGTGAGCTCGAAGCCGGCGCGCACGTCCTGCGCGCGGTCGACGAAGAGCGCAATAGCGTCGGCCTGGGCCGCTGCCTCGAGCGAATCGTCGAGGGGCAGCGAGAGCGGCGGCACCGCCAGCGTTCGTTCGCCAGCCACGCCCAGCGCCTCGCGGCTCGTGGCCAGCACCTTCGTCGACGGACACTTGCGCAGCAGCTCCGCGATGACCGTCGCCGCCGCGTCGACCACGTGCTCGCAGTTGTCGAGCACCAGCAGCAGCGGGTACGGCGCGTAGCGCTCGACGATGCTGGAGAGCGACGGCTTGCCCGAGCGGTCGAACACGCCAAGCGTCATCGCGACGTGCTCGCCGAGGATCCGGGGGTCGGCCAGCCCCGCCAGCTCGACCCACCCCGCGCGCTCGACTCGCGAGGCCAGCTCCACCGCCAGCCGCGTCTTGCCGCTGCCGCCCGGGCCCGTCAGCGTGAGCAGCCGCGTGCCCTGCAGCGCCTGCCACGCGGCCTCCACGCGTCCGTCTCGGCCGATGAGCGGCGTCAGCGGCGCCGGAACCCGTGCTGAAATGGCCGTGACCGGCGTCACACGCGCATTCTACAGGGAGCGGGGAACGGGGAACAGGAATGCAGCACGCGAACTCAGGAGTTCCCGGTTCCTGGTTCCCTGTTCCAGGTTCTTGTTCCAGGTTCTTGTTCCTGGTTCTGTTCCAGGTTCTCTGTTCTGGGTTCTCTGTTCTCGGTAGTGGACCCCACGAACCTTTGGATAGGCTGACGCGTCGAAGGCCATGTGATGTCTACCCTTGCCGCCGATCTCCGCTTCGCCATTCGGAACCTGCTCAAGTCGCCCGGCTTCGCGGTCGTGACCATCGTGACGCTCGCGCTCGGCATTGGTGCCAATGCCGCGATGTTCAGCGTGGTGAACGGCGTCGTGCTGCAACCGCTCGGTTATCCGCAGCCCGAGCGGCTCGTTCGCGTCATCAGCCAGTTCCCGACGATGGGCTTCGACACCTTCTGGGTGTCGCCGCCGGAGTTCTTCGAGCTGCGGGAGCGCAGCCGATCGTTCCAGTCGATCGGCGCGTACGCGATCGGCGCGGCGAACCTGTCGGGTCAGGACCGGCCGCACCGCGTCGTGTCCGTGAGCGCCAGCCCCGACCTCTTCACCACGCTTGGCGTGCCGCCGCTCCTCGGGCGCACGTTCACCGCGGAGGAGGACCTGCCGAACGCCGCGCCCACGGTGGTGCTGTCGTACGCCGCCTGGCAGACCATCTTCGGCGGCGACCCCGGGATCGTCGGGCGGATGGTGGACAAGGACGGCGCGAAGACGATGGTCGTCGGGGTCATGCCACGCGGCTTCGACGTCTTCGACGCCGGGGCGGAGACGTTCGAACCGATCGGCGTCGATCCCGCCGACCGGACGAACCGCCGGGGCAACCACTTCCTGCACCTCATCGGCCGTCTTGGCGACAGCGCGACCGTGAGCTCCGCGCGCGCGGAGCTCGACACCCTCGTGCAGACGTGGCGCGAGGCGGTCCCGAAGGGGCACGTCCCGAGCGTGCCGAACCACAAGCTGCTGCTGAACCCGCTCAAGGACGATCTCGTCGGGGGCGCGCGCGTGGCGCTCCTCGTGCTGCAGGGCGCGGTCGGCTTCGTGCTGCTCATCGCGTGCGCAAACCTGGCGAACCTGCTGCTCGCGCGCGCCGAGTCGCGCCACCGGGAGTTCGCGATCCGGACGGCGCTCGGCGCCGGCCGTGGCCGCCTGCTGCGCCAGTTTCTCACCGAGGCCGTGCTGTTCTCGATCCTCGGCGCGATCGTGGGCCTCGCGCTCGCCGCGGCCGGCGTGCGGGCGCTCCTGGCGGCCTACCCGGGCAGCATCCCTCGTGCCGCGGAGATCGGCACCGATCCGCAGGTGCTGCTCTTTACGCTCGTCGTCGCCCTGCTCACCGGCTGCCTGTTCGGGCTCGCCCCGATGCTGCACCTCGATCCGGCCAGCGTCGCGGCCGCGATCAAGGAAGGCGGGCAGCGCGCCACGAGCGGCGCCCGCAACAACACGCGCCGCGCGCTCGTGGTGGCGGAAGTGGCGCTCGCCGTGATGCTCGTGATCGGCGCCGGCCTCATGCTCCGCAGCTTCTGGAACCTGATGCAGGTGGATCCCGGCTTCCGGCGCGACCAGCTCGTCACCTTCGGCATTACGCTTCCCGCCCCCGCGTACCCGTCGAACAGCACGGCGCGCGTCACCTTCTTCCAGCGGCTCACGGAGCAGCTCCGACAGGTGCCCGGCGTGCAGGGCGTGGCGGCGCTCGCCGGCCTTCCTCCGAAGCGACAGGTCAACGCGAACGACACCGACATCGAGGGCTACACGGCGCCGAAGGAAGGCCCCTTCGAGAACGTCGACTACTACCAGGCCGTGTTCACCGGCTCACTCGAGGCGCTCGGCATTCCGATCGTCGAGGGACGCACCTTCGTGCCCGCCGACGAGGGCGGCGCACCGGTCGTGCTGATCAACCAGACGATGGCGAAGACGTTCTGGAAGGGGCAGAGTCCAATCGGACGGCGCGTGGACCCGAGCGGAGGAAACTCCGGGTGGTTCACCATCGTCGGCGTCGTCAGGGACGTCAAGCAGGGCGGCCTCGATGCGAAGACGGGCACGGAGCTCTTCTTCAACGCCGCACAGTTGCTGCGAGCGGCCGGGTTCGCCTACGGCCAGATGAACATCGTCATGCGCACCTCGCTCCCGCTCGCGACGATCGCGTCGCAGGTGCAGCAGACGGTCGCGTCGATGGATCCGATGCTGCCGGTGATCAAGCTCCAGACGATGGACGACGTGTTCAGCGAATCGACGGCACGCCCGCGCTTCCTGACGCAGCTCCTCGGCGGCTTCGCCCTCCTCGCGCTCCTGCTCGCGGCAGTCGGGACGTACGGGATCCTGTCCTACCTGGTCACGGAGCGCCGCCGCGAAATCGGCATCCGCATGGCGCTCGGCGCGAATCGCTCGACGGTCCTCAGCATGGTCATGCAACAGGGGATGCTGCTGGCGATCGCCGGGCTGGTGATCGGCGTCGGCGGCGCGCTCGGGACGACCCGCGTGATCGCCTCGCTGCTTTTCGGGATCGAGCCGACCGATCCGTCGACCATCGCCGCCGTCGCGGCCGCGATCGGCACCGTGGCGCTCGTGGCCTGCTACGTGCCGGCGCGCCGCGCCACGCGCGTGGATCCGATGGTGGTGCTGAGAGAGGAGTAGTCTCTGGTCTTCTGGTCTCGTGGTCTTTGGTCTCCCGCACCGCGCGGGCAACGCGAGTGTTCATAATCAGCTCCTTCGTGTTCCGCGCCGGCACACACGAGTAACGCCTTCCTTCCACGGTATTTAGAGTCATCTCAAGTCGTATCAACTCGCATGGTGTGT
This sequence comes from Vicinamibacterales bacterium, assembly GCA_050748045.1. Taxonomy (GTDB): domain Bacteria; phylum Acidobacteriota; class Vicinamibacteria; order Vicinamibacterales; family UBA2999; genus CAVYVZ01. Next base: position 16,948 of record JBOGIW010000609.1, read on the forward strand.
CGTTGCGGCACATCGCTGCGCACGCACACTTCCGAGGACGGCCCCGCCTAGTTGTGTCGCTTCAACAACTTAGCCCACTGTGCGCGTCGCGGCCCTGTCTTTGCTCATCCGTGCTTCGCTCAGGCGTTTTTGAGTGTGTCGTTTAACGACGAAATGGATACCTGACATGCGACGTGTGCTCTTCGGTCTGATCGCCATTGCGGCTTGGCTCGCTGTCGCGGTCCCGGCGCCGGTCGTCACGGCGCCACGCCAGGCGCGCCTGTCCGCCGACCTCCACCTGCACCGGCAGACGCGTGCGCGGCACAAGGCGCGCGTCATCGTGCACGGCGACCGCGCGACCGTGCGCGGGATCGCCGCTCGGCATGGGCTGCGCGTGGTCCGGGAGCTTCAGCACGAAGCGGTGCTCGAGGCGACCGGCGCGCAGCTCGGTGCGCTCGCCGCAGAAACCGGCATCGATCACCTGTCGGGCGACGTGCGCGTGTACTCGGCGATGGGCGTGTCGAACAGGTCCACGGCGGCGGACCAGACGCGCGCCGGGACCACAGGGCTGCTGCTCGGCCTCGGCGCGATTGCCGGGGTAAACGGCGAGGGCGTCGGTATCGCGCTCCTGGACTCGGGCATCTCTCCGCACAAGGCGCTTGGCGCCCGCGTCGTGGCGAGTGTCAGCATGGTCACCGGCGACCGGGATCCCGGCGACGACTTCGGTCACGGCACGCACATCGCCGGCATCATCTCCGGGAGTGCGTCGGCGGCGGGCGGCGTGACGACGAGCTACGAGGGCGGCATCGCCCCCGGCGCCCACCTCGTGAACGTGCGCGTGCTCGGCGACAACGGGACGGGCCTGACGAGCGACGTCATCGCGGGCATCGACTGGGTGATCGCCAACAAGGACCGCTTCAAGATCCGCATCATGAATCTGTCGCTGGGGCACTCGGTGATGGAGCCGGTGGCGACCGATCCGCTGTGCGAGGCGGTCGAGCGTGCGGTGCGCGCGGGAATCGTCGTCACGGCCTCGGCCGGCAATCGCGGCAAGGCGGAGGACGGCAGCCCGATCCTCGGCGGCATCACGTCGCCGGGCAACTCGCCCTATGCGATCACGGTCGGCGCCTTGAACACGTGGAATACCGTGTCGCGCTCCGACGACAGCGTGACCACGTACAGCTCGCGGGGTCCGACGCGCTACGACCTCGGCGTAAAGCCCGACGTGGTCGCGCCCGGCAACAAGGTGGTGTCGCTCCAGGCGGTGGGATCGTACCTGGGTGCCGCGTACCCGGCGACGCACGTGGCCGGCCGGGGGATCAACGCCTACATGCGGCTCAGCGGCAGCAGCATGGCGACGGGCGTCGTCACGGGCGGCGTGGCGCTCCTGCTGCAGGGCAAACGCGATCTCACGCCCGCGCAGGTGAAGCTCCTGCTCCAGACCGGGTCGAGCTATCTCCCGGAAGACGGGCTGATGGCCGGCGGCGCGGGCAGCGTGAACCTCTGGTCGTCGCGCCGCGCGTCGGCGAACGGCCTCGACGATCTCCTGACGTACCTGCCGCTCATCGGCGGGCTCCTGACCCCGCCCGGAGGCGCCGCCTTCTGGGACGAGGGGACGATGACCGGAAGACTCTACGCCGGCACCGGTATCCGCCTGCTCGGCCTGTGGGACCTCGTCTCGGCGCTGCTGAACCCCTCGAAGCTGACGTGGGGCACGCTGCACCTCGTGGGCCGGAATAATCCCATCGGCTCCATGGAGCCCAACTACGTGATCTGGGGTGACGTCTCGCGCTGGAGCGACAGCAGCTACGTGATCTGGGGCGACACGATCCAGTCTCCCGAGGGTAACTACGTGATCTGGGGCGACACCCAGATGACGGAGGGCTACTACGT
>JBOGIW010000610.1:0-18415 GCA_050748045.1 Vicinamibacterales bacterium
GGCCCCGCCGCACGAGCTCGCGTCCCGGACGCCCGACGAGGTCGCCGATGAAGAGGATGTTCATGCGATCCGGATCTCGTGCGCCCGGCCGCGGCGATCGACCAGCTTGGGAAGCACGATCGTCAGCTCGCCGTCCTCGATCGAGGCGCGGCTGTTGGCCACGTCGAACGCGCCGCTGAGCCTGACGGCGCGCGCGAACCGGCCGAACTCCCGCTCGACCAGGTGAAAGGCCTGACCCTCGGCGGCGGGCGGCGGCGACTTCTCGCCGGCCACGACGACGACGTTCGCGCGGAACAGGACGCGGACCGCGGCCCGGCCCACGCCCGACAGGTCCACCACGATCTCGACCGCCCGATCCGTTTCGAGCACGTCGAGCGGCGGCTGGCACTCGCCCGACACGGCGCGCTGCTCAGGCGTGAGGCTCGCGGCGATGTCGTCGAAGAGGGCGCGGACATCGTCGGCGAGCTCGGGCGCCTCAACCGCCGGCATGAACGTGAACTGTGTCATCGGACGATCACCGGGCGTCGACCCGGACCGTCTATGTTACTGCGTCCATCGCCAGGACCGTGTCGAGCAGCACCGTCGCGCCATTCACGCAGTCGTGCCAGTGGGTCTTCTCGCGAGGCGAGTGGCTGATGCCGTCGATGCTCGGCACGAAGATCATCCCCATCGGGCAGAGGCGCGCCAGCATCTGCGCGTCGTGCCCGGCGCCGCTTGGCAGCCGAATCGCGCCGAGGCCGCGGCGCTCGGCGACGCGCGCCACCGCATCCTGGATGCGCAGGTCGGCGCTCGCCGGCGGGTTGTGGCGGTTCGGCCGGAGCGTGATGACCGTCCGCGTGTCGCGCGCGATCCGATCGGCCCGCATGGAAATCGCGGCCGTGATCTGCCCGAGCGTCTCGGGCGACAGGTCGCGCACCTCGATCGAGAGCCGCACCTCGCCGGGGATCACGTTCGGCGAGTTCGGCGAGACCTCGAGGTGGCCGACCGTGCCCACGTGCCGGCCCGGCCGCGACGTGACGATCTCCCGCACGGCGAGCGTGAGCGCCGAGGCGGCAACCAGCGCGTCCTGCCGCTCCGCCATCGGCGTCGTCCCGGCGTGGTTGGCGAAGCCGGCGATCGTCACGTCGAAGCCGTCGATGGCGACGATGCCCTGGACGATGCCGACCGGCACCGACTGCCGGTGCAGCGTGGCCCCCTGCTCGATGTGCAGCTCGAGATAGCAGTGGAGGGATCCCTTGCGTCTCTCCGCCTCCGCGATGCGCGCCGGATCGCCGCCGATCAGGCGGATCGCCTGCTCGCGGGTCAAGCCCTTCCAGGTTTCGGAGAGGTCCGCGGGCGTGACCTCGCCGGTCACGATCCGGCTGCCCGCGAGCCCCCGGCCGAACGCGGCGCTTTCCTCGTGCGCCCAGACGACGATCTCCAGCGGATGGCGCGTGACGTGGCTGCGCTCGCCGAGCACGTCGATCACCTCGAGGGCGGAGAGCGATCCCAGATCGCCGTCGAAGTTGCCGCCCTGTGGCACCGAGTCGATGTGCGAGCCGAAGAGGATCGGCGGCGCGCTCCGATCGCGGCCCTCCCGTCGCGCGAAGATGTTGCCGGCCGGGTCGATCCACGGCTGGAGGCCGGCCGTCCGCATGAGCCCCATGACGTAGGCGCGGCCCGCGACGTCAGCCGCGGAGTAGGCCACGCGGCTCACGCCGGCGTCGAAGGTGGCCCCGGCGGGGCGGCCATGTAGACTGAGCGCTTCGAGTCGCGACCGGAGCCGCGCGGCGTTGACCTCGCCGGCCGCCAGGCGAGGCAGCAGCAGGGACGCCGAAGCGCAGGCAAGGCTCGTGATGGCGTGGCGTCGCGTCAGCATGCCCAGATTATGAGCCCGGAACTGGAGAAACGGATCGCCTCGCTCGCGGAGGACCGCCAGTCCGGCGCCTCCGAGCTTCTCGCGGCGGCCATCGGCATCCTCCGCGACGCCCTGCATGCGGCCGACGAGGTTGGCGAGGTCGGCCGCGCCCTCTGCCGGGCGCAGCCGTCGATGGCGCCGATGTGGAACGCGGCGATGGCCGCGGACGCGGCCGCCGACGACCCGCCGCGGTTCGAGCGCTTCGCGCAGCGGGTTGCGCGGGCGCCACAGGCGATTGCGCGCTTCGCAGCCGAGACGCTGCTCGTCGGCACGGCGCCCGGCGCCGTCCTGCGCCTGGTGACGATCTCCTACAGCGGAACCGTGCGGCACGCGCTCGAAGCCCTCGGCCGTGCGCGACCGCTTCACGTAGCCTGTGCGGAAGGACGCCCGGCGCTCGAAGGCCGCCGGCTCGCCGCGCGGCTGGCCGGGTCGGGCGCCATGGTCGAGTGCTTCTCGGACGCGGCCATCGCGCACCCCCTCGAGAGAGCCGACGCCGTGCTCGTGGGGGCCGACGCGGTTACGCCGGAGTGGTTCGTCAACAAGAGCGGCACGCTCATGCTGGCAGCCGCCGCCGCCGGCCGCGGGATTCCGGTCTATGTCCTCGCCGGCCGCGAGAAGTTCCTCCCCCCGGGGCTGGCAGCCCGGTTGGAAGGGCGCGAGGGACCCTCAGTCGAGGTCTGGGCCGACCCACCCCGAGGCGTCACGGTCCGGAATCCGTACTTCGAAAAGACGCCGCTCGAGTTGGTCTCAGCGGTGATCTCAGACGTAGGGGCTCTCAGCATGAGCGATATTGTGAAGGTTTGCTTAATATGAGTGAATGACACTAAATTTAGATGCTTGACACACGCTCAAAATATCGACTATGCTTCGAGGCATGAGCAAAGTCATCGGCATCGACCTGGGCACGACCAACTCGGTCGTCGCGGTGATGGAAGGCGGAGAGCCCGTCGTGATCGTGAACCAGGAAGGCAATCGGACCACTCCGTCGGTGGTGGGTTTCACGAAGGACGGCGAACGGCTGGTGGGGCAGGTCGCGAAGCGGCAGGCGGTGACCAACCCGGAGAACACGGTGTTTTCAATCAAGCGCTTCATGGGCCGGAAGCGCGGCGAGGTGCCGGTTGAGGCCACGCGCGTGCCGTACGCGGTCGTGCAGGCGGACAACGGCGACGCGTGGGTCGAAGTACGCGGCAAGAAGTACTCGCCGCCCGAGATCTCCGCGATGGTGCTGCAGAAGCTGAAGGCGGCGGCGGAGGACTACCTCGGCCAGCAGGTGACTGACGCGGTCATCACGGTCCCGGCCTACTTCAACGACGCGCAGCGCCAGGCGACCAAGGACGCCGGGCGCATTGCGGGCCTCAACGTGCTGCGCATCATCAACGAGCCGACGGCGGCCGCGCTCGCGTACGGGCTCGACAGGAAAACGGAAGAGAAGATTGCCGTCTACGACTTCGGGGGCGGCACGTTCGACATCAGCGTGCTCGAGGTGGGCGAGGGGATTGTCGAGGTGAAGTCCACCAACGGCGATACGCATCTCGGCGGTGACGACCTCGACCAGCGCATCATCGACTGGATTGTCGCCGAGTTCCGCAAGAGCGACGGCGTGGACCTTTCGAAGGACCGCATGGCGCTTCAGCGGCTGAAGGAAGCGGCGGAGAAGGCGAAGATCGAGCTTTCCACGGTGATGGAGACGGACCTCAACCTGCCGTTCATCACCGCGGACGCCAGCGGGCCGAAGCACCTCCAGATGAAGCTCACGCGCGCGAAGTTCGAGCAGCTCGTCGACGATCTGCTGCAGCGCTCGATGGGCCCCGTGAAGCAGGCGCTGGCCGACGCCGGTCTCCAGCCGCCGGACATCGACGAGGTCGTGCTCGTCGGCGGCTCGACGCGCGTGCCGAAGGTCCAGCAGCTCGTCAAGGAGCTGTTCGGCAAGGAACCGCACAAGGGCGTGAATCCCGACGAGGTCGTCGCCGTCGGCGCGGCGATCCAGGGCGGCGTGCTCAAGGGCGAGGTGAAGGATGTCCTGCTGCTCGACGTGACGCCGCTTTCGCTCGGCCTCGAGACGCTCGGCGGCGTGATGACGACGCTCATCGCGCGCAACACGACGATCCCGACGCGGAAGAGCGAGATCTTCTCGACGGCGGCCGACAACCAGTCGAGCGTCGAGGTGCACGTCCTCCAGGGCGAGCGCCAGATCGCGCGCGACAACCGGACGCTCGGGCGGTTCCACCTCACGGGTCTCCCGCCGGCGCCGCGCGGCGTGCCGCAGATCGAGGTCGCCTTCGACATCGACGCCAACGGCATCGTCAACGTCACGGCGAAGGACGTGGCCACGGGCAAGGAGCAGAAGATCACCATCAGCGGGGCGTCGGGGCTCGATCAGGAGGCCGTCGACCGGATGGTGAAGGATGCCGAGGCGCACGCCTCCGAGGACAAGGCGCGGCGGGATCTGATCGACGCGCGCAACCAGGCCGACACGCTGGCCTACTCGGTGGAGAAGACCGTGCGCGAGAACCGCGACCGCCTGGCGGCCGACGAGGTGAGCCGCATCGAGGCGGCGATCGCCGCGGTGCGCGAGGCGGCGAAGGGAGACCAGGACGACGCGATCCGTCGCGCCACGGAGGAGCTGCAGAAGGCGTCGCACGCGATGGCGGAGCAACTCTACAAGAGCTCACAGGCGAATGCCGCCGGCGCGGCGGCGTCGCACAACCAGGGCGACGACGTCAGGGAAGGCGAAGTCGTCGATGCGTAAGGAGACATGATCATGACTATCACTCGACTTGATCCGTTCCGCGAATTCGCGACGTTGCAGGACCGCATGAACCGGCTCTTCGGCAACGTCTACCTTCGGGACGAGGACGTGGCGGCCCGCGGGCAGTGGGCGCCGCCCGTGGACATCTACGAGACCGCCGACCACGATCTGGTGGTGAAAGCGGATCTGCCCGACATGACCCGCGAGGACATCGAAGTCACCGTCGAGAACAACACGCTGACCTTGAAGGGCACGAAGAAGCTCCCTGACGACGTCACGGAGGAGCAGTTCCGGCGCGTCGAGCGCAGCTACGGCACGTTCAGCCGCTCGTTCACGCTGCCGACCACCGTCGATGCCTCGAAGGTCGGCGCCGAGTACCGGAACGGCGTGCTCACCGTGAAGCTGCCCTTCCGTGAGGAAGCGAAGCCGCGCACGATCAACGTCCAAGTGGCCGCCTGACGGCTTGTGGGTCTCGTTCCTCTGGTGCCGGGTCTCGGCGTTCGACCTGGCACCACGAGGCCGGACCGCGAAGGAAAGGAGAGTGTCTATGAAGATGCGTCCGTTGCGCGATCGGCTTCTCGTCGAGCGCGTCGAAGAGCACGAGCAGCGCGTCGGGGGAATCATCATCCCCGACACCGCCAGGGAAAAGCCGCAGCAGGGCCGCGTGGTGGCCGTCGGCAAGGGCCGGGTGAACGACAAGGGCGACGTGTTCCCCCTGGACGTGAAGGAAGGCGACATGGTGCTCTTCGGCAAGTACGCCGGATCGGAAATCAAGCTCGATGGCAAGGAGTACCTCATCATCCGCGAGGAGGAAGTGCTCGGCGTCCTCGAGGGCGTCCCCGAAACCGTCGGCGTGTGACACGTCACCGGTCACCAGTCAGTCACGTATCCGTCAACAGTCAGGCAGAAAGGTCAAGAGGCAAAGGTCAGGAGATATGGCGAAGCAGATCATCTACAGCGAAGGCGCGCGTCACGCCCTGCTGCGGGGCGTGAATCAGCTCGCGGATGCCGTGAAGGTGACCCTCGGCCCGAAGGGCCGCAACGTCGTGCTCGACAGGAAGTTCGGATCGCCGACGATCACCAAGGACGGGGTCTCGGTGGCCAAGGAGATCGACCTCAAGGATCCTGTCGAGAATCTCGGCGCCCGCATGCTGCGCGAGGTGGCGAGCAAGACATCCGACATCGCCGGCGACGGCACCACGACGGCGACCGTCCTCGCACAGGCCATCATCCGCGAGGGCTCCAGGAACGTCGCCGCCGGCGCGAATCCGATGGCGCTCAAGCGCGGCATCGACAAGGCGACCGAGACGGTCGTGGAGGAGCTCCAGAGCCTCAGCCGCAAGGTGTCGGGCAACATGATCGCGCAGGTCGGCATGATCTCGGCGAACAGCGACGAGACCATCGGCCGCATCATCGCCGAGGCGATGGAGAAGGTCGGCAAGGACGGCGTGATCACGGTCGAGGAAGCCAGGACGATGGAGACCTCGCTCGACGTCGTCGAGGGAATGCAGTTCGATCGCGGCTACCTGTCGCCGTACTTCGTCACGGACCCCGAGCGCATGGACGCCGTGCTGGAGAACCCGGCGATCCTGATTCACGAGAAGAAAATCTCGAGCCTGAAAGACCTGCTGCCCGCCCTCGAGAAGGTGGCGCAGTCGGGTCAGACGCTCCTGGTCATCGCGGAAGACATCGAGGGTGAAGCGCTCGCCACGCTGGTCGTCAACAAGCTCCGAGGCACCATCAAGGTGGCCGCGGTGAAGGCGCCCGGCTTCGGCGACCGGCGCAAGGCGATGCTCGAGGACATCGCGGTCCTCACCGGCGGCAAGGCGATCACCGAGGACCTCGGCATCAAGCTCGAGAACCTGCAGCTCCAGGATCTCGGACGTGCCAAGCGCGTGGTCATCGACAAGGACAACACCACCATCGTGGAAGGCGGCGGCACGAAGAAGGCCATCGAGGGGCGCGTGAAGCAGATCCGCACGCAGATCGAGGATACGACCTCCGACTACGATCGCGAGAAGCTGCAGGAGCGCCTCGCCAAGCTCGTCGGCGGCGTGGCCGTGATCAAGGTGGGCGCGGCCACCGAGTCGGAGATGAAGGAGAAGAAAGCGCGCGTCGAGGATGCCATGCACGCCACCAAGGCGGCCGTCGAGGAGGGCATCGTGCCCGGTGGCGGCGTGGCGCTCCTGCGCGGCGCGGCGGCGCTCGATCGCCTCGCCAGGCAGCTCGACGAGGACGAGCGGCTCGGGGTGGAGATCCTCCGGCGCGCGTGCGAGGAGCCGATTCGGTGGATCGCGCACAACGCGGGCCTCGAAGGGTCGATCGTCGCGGCGAAGGTACGAGAGTCGAAGGAGAAGGACTTCGGCCTCAATGCGGCCACCGAAGCCTACGAGAATCTCGTGACGGCCGGTGTGATCGATCCGACGAAGGTCGTCCGCACGGCGCTGCAGAACGCCGCCTCGATTGCCGGACTCCTGTTGACGACCGAAGCGCTCGTGTCCGAGATGCCGGAGGAGAAGAAGCCGGCCGCGCCGGCCCCTCCTCACGACATGGACTACTGACCGAACCAGGAACGGGGAACCAGGAACAGGGAATCGGAAGCTCCCGGTTCCTGCTTCCCCGCGAGTCGCTGTGCTATCTTCTGTCGCGTATGGATGAAAGCGAGCTCCAGACGACACTGGAGCATCAGCCCAAGGTGCCCGCCACGCCGGCGGAGCCGATTACGAGCCGGTTTCTCTTCGTCGATGTCGCCGCGATGCGCGCCAAGCAGCTTCGCCGCGGCGCGCTGCCCCGGTTCGACCAGCCCGAGGAGTCCTCGACGCATCGTCAGGAATGGCTCAAGGCGGAACGCGTTGCCATGGAAGAGGTGCGCCGGGGGCTGGTGCACTACGACGTGCCCGAGCTGCCCCGATCCGGAAGGGAGATGTAGGTGGGCTCAGAAATCCCGATGCTCGCCGTCCACACGGTGATCGCCATCACGGTCGCGGCCGTCTTCCTCATCGCGCTCATGGTGGGGTTCTCGGTCGTGTTCAATTTCCCGAAACTGCGCAAGGGCGGCGGAACGACGCTGACCGTCCGCAGCCTCGACGAGCGGCTCGGCCGCCAGACGGAGTACCTCCCCCCGACGGCGCCACGCGGTCCGGCCGACCAGCTCGCGACGCCGGAACTTCTGGAGGTGGCGGGCCGTAAATCCGGATAGCATGAGCACGCTCATCGCGCTGACCGCCCTGGCCGTCACCGCGGCCTTCATCATCCTCACGCTTGCGGTCGTCGGCTTCGTCGTCAAGACCATCCTCTGGATGGTGTTCTTCCCGATCCGGCTGCTCTTGAAGATGGTCTTCTGGGTCATCGGGGCCGGCCTTGCCGTGCTGCTCCTCCCGATCATCCTGGTCGTCGTGGCGGTCACCGTCATCGGCGCGATTGTCGCCGCAGTGCTCTCGCTGCTCGCGCCGCTGCTGCCGGTGGCCCTCGTCGCCCTCGTGGGCTGGGCCATCTACCGCGCCTCCACGCGCCGCCCCTCGCCGGTCATCTGATAAGTTAGGCGGATGCACAGCGTCCGCGTCCTGCTGCTTCTCATCCCGGCGCTCGTCGTCTTCGTGCCTGCCGGCGCCCAGGAGGCGCCGCCGTACCGGATCCTCATCACCAACGACGATGGCGTCGAGGCGCCCGGGCTGGCGGCTGTCGCACAGATCCTCCAGGCGATCGGCAACGTCATCATCATTGCGCCCCAGGTGAACCAGAGCGGCAAGGGGCACGCGATTACCATCGGCGAGCCGATTTTCCGCCGGGAGCTGAAGCTGCCGAACGGGCTGGTCGCGATCGGGCTGACCGCCACGCCAGCGAGCACCGTCAAAGTCGCCCTGAAGAACATCCTCGAGCCGGATCCGGATCTCGTGGTCGCGGGCATCAACCGCGGCTACAACCTGGGCCTGTCCGGGTACGTGTCAGGCACGGTCGGCGCCGCGCGCGAGGGCGCCATGCACGGCATCCCGGCGATTGCCGCATCGCTCGCGGCCGGGACGCGCGACTACGCATACGCCGCGGAGGCCGTGCTCGACGTCGCCAGGCGCGTGAAGCAGTACGGCCTGCCGCCGCGCACGTTCCTGAACGTCAATGTCCCGGCGGGCGCGCCGAAAGGCGTCCGGGTCACCTCGCAGGCGATGCGGCCGGGCGGCGACGAGCGCTTTGCGGAGGCTCAACACCCGGATGGCCGGACGATCTACTGGAATGTCTACGAGGAAGGCGGGCCGGGTCCCCATGGAACGGACGTGTGGGCGGTCGGTGAGGGCTTCGTCTCGGTGACGCCAATGAAGGTCGGCGAGCTCGAGCCACGCCTGCAGGACCAGATGACGGGGTGGTTCAAATGAGCCGCGCCCTCCTGGCTGGCCTGATTCTGCTGTGGCCGGCGGCCGCCTCCGCCCAGCAGGCGATCATCATCGTGCGCCACGCCGAGCGGCAGACGGGGGAAGGCGACGACGGCCTGTCGGATACCGGGCGCCTCCGTGCCGACCGCCTCGCGTCGATGTTGCGGGACGCAGGCGTCACGCACATCTTCGTCAGCGACCGGCGCCGGACGCTCGAGACGGCGGAGCCGTTCGCGAAGGCGCATAATCTGTCGCCGACACGCATGGCCATCCCGGCGCAGGGCCGCGGCACGATCGAGCCGTCCGGACTGCAGGTGCGGGCGACGCTCCTGGCGATTTCCAGGCTGCCTCGAACGGCGGTCGTGCTCGTCGTCGGTCACAGCAACACGGTGCCGATGTTCCTCACGCGTCTCGGCTACGGTCCGAACCTGACGATTCCCGACGCGGAGTTCGACAATCTCTTCGTGGTGACCCCACGCGCGACGAGGTCGCCGTCGGTGGTCAGGCTGCGATTCTGACGTCAACCGGGCACGTGCGTGTGCCAGTCGGTGAGCTGCTGGTAGGCGTCGCCGACGCGGATGAGCGTTGGCTCATCGAACATCCGCCCCGTGAGCTGCAGGCCGATCGGGAGCCGGCCGGGGGCGAACCCGCACGGGAGGCTCATCGCGGGCGAGCCGGTGAGGTTCGCGCCGACCGTGAAGACGTCCTCGAGGTACATCTGGAGCGGGTCGTCGGTCTTCTCGCCCAGCCGGAAGGCCGCCGTGGGCGAGGTCGGAGTCGCCACGAGGTCGACGCGCGCGAACGCCTGCTCGTAATCGCGCCGCAGGAGCGTCCGGACCTGCTGCGCCTTGAGATAGTACGCGTCGTAGTAGCCCGCGCTCAACACGTACGTGCCGAGCATGATGCGGCGCTTGGCTTCCGGCCCGAAGCCCTCGTCGCGCGTGCGGCTGTACATCGCTTTCGGGTGCCCGGCGTCCGCCGTGCGGTGGCCGTATCGCACGCCGTCATAGCGAGCGAGGTTGGAGCTGGCTTCCGCGGTCATCACCAGGTAATAGACGGGCACGGCGCAGGTTGCATGCGGCAGGTCCACGTCGGCGAGCGTGGCGCCCGCGCATCGCAGCACGTCGAGCGCCGATTCGAAGGCCCGCAGCACAGGCTCGTCCACACCCTCGGCGATGAACCGGCGGGGCACACCGATCCGCACGCCTCGCACGTCTCCGGTCAGCGCCGCCATGTAGTCCGGCACCGGCTCGGCACGCGAGGTCGAGTCCGCCGGGTCGGGACCGGCAATCTGGCCGAGCGCGAGGGCCGCATCACGGACGGTGCACGCCAGCGGCCCTACCTGGTCGAGCGACGAGGCCAGCGCGATGAGGCCGTAGCGCGAGACCCGTCCGTACGTGGGCTTCACCCCCACAACGCCCGAGAGCGCCGCCGGCTGCCGGATCGATCCGCCGGTGTCGGAGCCGAGCGCGATCGGCGCCAGTCGCGCCGCGACGGCGACGGCGGATCCGCCGCTCGATCCACCCGGCGTGCGATCCGGCGCCCAGGGATTCCGCACCGGCCCATACGCCGAGCTCTCGTTCGACGAGCCCATCGCGAACTCGTCGCAGTTCGTTTTGCCGACGACGATCGCGCCGGCCGCCTCGAGACGCCGGATGACCGTGGCGTCGTAGGGAGGGACGTACCTGTCGAGGATGCGCGACGAGGCCGTCGTCCTCACCCCGCGCACGCACAGATTGTCTTTGACCGCGACCGGCACGCCAGCCAGCGGGCCGAGCACCTCCCCTGCGGCGCGGCGGCGATCGAGCTCGTCCGCCCGCGCGAGGGCCCGTGCACCGGTGACCGTATTGAACGCATTGAGCTGGGGGTTGCCCGCGGCGATGCGCTCGAGGTACTCCCGGCAGACCGCCACGGCTGTCATCTCGCCGCGTACCACCCGGTCGCGCAGGGTGCCGGCCGTCTGGACCGTGGCCGTCATCCGCCGATGACCCGGGGCACGCGAAACAGGCCCGCCTGGCGATCCGCCTCCGGGGCGGCGTCGAGCGCGTCGGCGACTGGCAGCGACGGCCGGGGCTCGTCGGCGCGCTCCGTGGGGTGCGTGGAATCGATGTGGGTCGTGGCGGGTACGCCGGTCGTGTCGATCCGCCGCACCTGCTCCGCGTAGGCGAGAATGTCAGCGAGCTGTTTCCTGAAGAGCTGTCGTTCGTCGGCTGTGAGCTCGAGATGCGCCAGGGCGGCAATGCGATCCACGTCGGCGAGACTGAGGACAGCCGGCATGTGGCTAGGTTATACGATCGGGGGAGAGAACCCGGAACCGGGAACCTGGAACCGTGAGCCGGGAACCGGGAACCCAGACCCGTGAACCGGGAACGGAACCGGGAACCCGGAACCGGGAACCGGGAACCCGGAACCGTGAACCGGGAACGGAACCGGGAACACGAACCGGGAACCAGGAACACGGAACCAGGAACAGGGAGCAGCGATGCCGTCAGTTCGACCGGCGGCGGTGGCGGGAACGTGGTATCCGGGCACGCGCGCGGGCCTCGAGCGTGCGGTCGACGCGCATCTGGCGTTGGCGGCGCCGGTGAAGGAGCGCCGTCCGAGCGCGCTGATTGCGCCGCACGCCGGCCTGATGTATTCGGGACCGGTCGCGGCCTACGCCTATCACCTCGTGCGGGAGTGCGTCTATGAGGCGGTCGTGCTGGTCGGCCCCTCGCACTTCGTCGGCTTCGACGGTGTGTCGATCTGGCCGCGCGGCGCGTGGGAGAGCCCCCTTGGCGCGGTTCGGGTGGCCGAGGAGCTGGCCGCGGCGATCGCGCCGGTGCGCGGCCTCGTGCACGAGCGACCGGCGGCGCATGGCCGGGAGCACTCGCTGGAAATGCAGTTGCCCTTCATCGCGCGGCTCCTGCCCGGTGTGCCGATCGTGCCGATGGTGATGGGCCACCAGACGCGTGCTACGTCCGAACGGCTTGGCGACGCCCTGGCGGAGGCGCTCGACGGGCGGCGGGTGCTCCTCGTGGCGAGCAGCGATCTGTCGCACTACCACGATGCGCGCACGGCCGCGCTCCTCGACGCCGTGGTGCTGCGGCATGTCGAGGCCCTGAATCCCGAGGCGCTCATGCGCGCGATCGAGGAGGATCCCCGCCACGCGTGCGGGGGAGGGCCGATGGTGGCGGTGCTTCGGGCGGCGCGCGCACTGGGCGCCACGCGCGCCCGTGTGCTGCGATACGCCGATTCCGGCGACATCTCCGGGGACAAGGAGGCCGTGGTCGGCTACATGGCGGCGGCGATCTGGTGATGCTGGCGCGGGACGAGCGCGAACGCCTGCTCCGGCTGGCGCGCCGCTGCCTCGAGGCGCGCGTCCGGCGCGAACCGCCACCCGCGGTCGAGCGCGGCGGAAGCCTGGACGAGCCGATGGGCGTTTTCGTGACGATCCACACGGCCGGCGAGTTGCGCGGGTGCCTGGGCCAGATCGAGACCGATCGCCCGCTCGCCGACAGCGTTGCCCACCTGGCCGCGGTCGTCTGCGACTCGGATCCCCGCTTCACGCCGCTCTGCGCCGCGGAACTGGCCGTCACCCTCATCGAGATCTCCGCGCTCACGCCGGAGGAGGAAGTGCGCGACGTGCTCCAGATCGAGGTCGGGCGTCACGGCCTCATCGTCGAGCACGGCCGCCGCCGCGGGCTGCTGCTGCCGCAGGTGGCCACCGAGCACGGCTGGGACCGCGACGCCTTTCTCGTGCACACCTGTCTCAAAGCCGGCCTGCCGGTGGACGCCTGGCGGCGCGGGGCCCGGATCCTCAGGTTCGAAGCCCAGGTGTTCGGGGAAGTCAGGCACGAGGCAGAGCGACGGTGAACGACGCGCCCTGACCGCGACCGGGGCTGTCGGCGCGCACGCTGCCGCCGTGCATGTCCACGAGGTGCCGGACAATCGCCAGCCCGAGGCCGAGCCCGCCGAACTCGCGCGTGGGGCCGCTCTCCCCCTGGCGGAAGCGCTCGAAGATGTGCGGCAGCACCTCCGGCGCGATGCCGATGCCGGTGTCGTGCACGGTGATCGCCACCTCGGTGGCCGTCGCGGTCACGGTCACGTCGATGCTGCCTTCCCGCGGCGTGTACTTCACCGCGTTCGACAGCAGATTCCAGAACACCTGCTGCAGGCGCGACGGATCGCCGGCGACGAGAATCGGCGGATCCGGCGGGGCCGTCGCCAGCGTCTGGTGCTTGGCCGTCGCCGTCGGCGCGACCGATTCCATGGCCGCCGTGATCGCCTGGACGACGTCCACGGGATGCATCTCGAGGCGCAACTGCCCGCGGATGATCTGCGACACCTCGAGAATATCGGCGATGAGCTGCTGCTGGCTGCGGAGGTTCCGGTCGATGATCTCCATGGCCCGCTCGCGTCCAGCGGCGTCGAGCGCGTTCTGCCGCAGCATGCTGAGCCAGCCCATGATCGCGTTCAGCGGCGTTCTCAGCTCGTGCGAGAGCGTGGCGAGGAACTCGTCCTTCAAACGGTTGGCGGCCTCCGCTTCCCTGCGCGCCTCGCGCTCGCGCGCCAGGATCTCGGCGCGCTCGCGCTCGTAGAGCTTCCGCGTGGAGATGTCCTCGAAGATGACGACGTACCCCTGCGCGGAGCGCGTGTCGAGCGGCGCGGCGAAGACCGACACATCGACGGCGAGCCCGTCGCGTCGCGGGTAGCGCCGCTCGAGCGCGTGGGCGGCGTTTCCACGCCGGAGGCGCGCCATGAGCGCCTCGTCCGGGAAGAAGCCGTCCTCGCCGAGCACGATGCGGCCGAGCATCTCGTCGCGCGTCCACCCGAACAGCCGCTCGGCGGCGGGATTCCACTTCCGCACGACGCCGTCGCGGTCGAAGACGCCAATGGCGAGCGGCGACGCATCCACGACGGCCGCCAGCATGGCGGTGGTGCGCCGCAGCCCGGCTTCCGCGTCGCGCATCCGGAGCAGCGCGCGGATGTTCGCCACGAGCTCGCCCGGCTCGACCGGCTCGACGAGGTACGCATCGGCTCCCGCCGCCAGCCCTTCCATGCGGTGCTCCTTTTGCACGAAGGACGCCGAGATCTGCAGGATGGGGATGTTGCGCGTGGCGTCGCCGGCTTTCAAGCGGCGCGCCACGTCGAAGCCGTGGATGTCGGGCAGGTTGACGTCGAGGAGCACCAGGTCGGGATGCTCGCTGCCGCTGAGCTTCAGCGCGTCGTCACCCGTCGCCGCCTCGAGGACGTCGAACCCGTGTTGCCTGAGCGTGCGTCCGAGCGCGTAGCGAAGCGGCGCGTTGTCGTCCACGACGAGAATCAGTGGCGAAGGCAACAGCGGATTATTGCGCGGAACAGCGTAGTGTTCAAGAATAGCGGGCGCTGGAGGATGTGCGTGCCACGACCCGATTCGATCGATATTGCAGCGCTGCTCGAGCAGCATGAAGGCGACATCTTGACCGATTGGATGCGCACGCAGACGAGCGCGTCCACGAGATCCTCACTCCTCAACGAGGGCGAGCTCCGCAGCCAGTCGAGAGAGTTTCTCTCGCTGCTGCGGATGGGCGCACGGAGCGGCCAGTTCGACGACATCACCGGCCGCGCGTGGGACGACGTGCGCCGCATGCTCGAGGATCTCTCTCGCGCGCGCGCGCGCCTCGGCTTCACGCCGTCGCAGACCGCGACGTTCGTCTTCTCGCTGAAGGCGCCGCTCTTCGAGCGCGTTCGCGTCGAGTACGCGGCGGATGCGGAGCGCCTCGCGAGCGCCACGTGGCTGGTGACGACGCTCCTCGACCGGCTCGGCCTGTACACGATGGAAGTCTTCCAGAAGGGCCGCGAGGAGGTGATCGCGCGGCAGCAGCATGAGATGCTCGGGCTGTCCACGCCCGTCGTCGAGCTCTGGGAGGGGGTGCTCGCGCTGCCGCTCATCGGCACCCTCGACAGCGCGCGGACGCAGGTCGTGATGGAGAGCCTGCTGCAGCGCATCGTCGACACCGGCGCCGCCATCGCCATCATCGACATCACCGGCGTGCCGACGGTCGATACCCTCGTCGCGCAGCACCTGCTCAAGACCGTGGCGGCGGCGCGGCTCATGGGCGCCGATTGCATCATCAGCGGCATCCGCCCGCAGATCGCCCAGACGATCGTGCACCTCGGCGTCGATCTGCAGGACGTCGTCACCAAGGCCACGCTCGCCGCCGCCCTCGGCATCGCCTTGAAGAGGCTGGGCCTCACCGTGCAGAAGGCGCCGGCCGTCCACGCGCACATGCCCGCGCCGCCGGAGCGACCGTAGTGGAGCGCATTCCGATCCTCAAGATGGGCAGGAATCTCCTGGTGAGCATCCAGGTGGACATGCACGACCGCCTCGCCATGACCTTGCAGGACGATCTCACGGCGCGCATCGTCAGCGACCGCGCAAGCGGCGTGCTCATCGACATTTCGTCGCTCGAGGTCGTGGACTCGTTCATCGGACGGATGCTGGCCAACATCGCCGCGACGGCACGAGTGCTGGACGCGCAGACGGTCGTGGTCGGCATGCGGCCGGCCGTCGCGATCACGCTCGTCGAGCTCGGCCTGTCCCTCCAGGGCGTGCGTACCGCGCTGAACGTCGAGAAGGGGATGCAGCTCATCACGGGGAACGACGGCGCGGGAGGCGACGCACGTGCAGCCCGGGACACATGAGTCCGTGCCCATCGTCACCGACGACGACATCGTCAAAGTCCGCCAGCGCGTGCGCGATTGGGCCGTGACCCTCGGGTTCAGCCTCGTGGACCAGACGAAGCTCGTGACGGCCGCGAGCGAGCTGGCACGAAACACGCTAGTCCACGGGTTCGGTGGACAGATGTTGGTGGAATCAGTGGCCAACGAGACGCGGAGGGGGCTCCGCCTGACCTTCGAGGACCGGGGCCCCGGCATCGCCGACATCCAGCTCGCACTGCGAGACGGGTTCACGACCGGCACCGGCCTCGGGCTCGGGCTCAGCGGTGCGAGGCGCCTGTCGCAGGACTTTCACATCGAGTCCGCACCCGGCCAGGGCACGCGCGTGGTCATCGCCCGATGGAAGTGATCGCCGGCGTCGCCGTCACCGTGACGGAGGAAACGCAGGTCTCCGAAGCGCGGCGGCGCGCGATGTCGGTCGCCGCGACCTTCGGCTTCGACGACACGGCCAGGGGGCGCGTCGCGCTGGTCGTCACCGAAGTCGCGACCAATCTGATCAAGCACGGCGGGGGCGGCGAGGTCCTGGTCGGGCCCGCCGCCAGCGTGGCCCGCGGCGTGCAGGTGATCGGCATCGACAAGGGCCGCGGCATGCCGAGCGTGGCGGAGAGCCTCCGCGACGGCTACTCGACCGCGGGCTCTCCGGGCACGGGCCTTGGCGCCATTCAGCGTGCCTCGACCAGCTTTGACGTCTACTCCACACCGGCCCGTGGCACCGTGATTGCGGCAACCGTGTATCCCGATTCCGCCGCGCCGCCGATGGCCGGCGGCGTGTCGGTGCCGGCTCCCGGTGAGATCGAGTGCGGCGACGGCTGGGCGCTCTGGTCGGCGGGGAAGCTCACGTCCATCTTCGTGTGCGACGGCCTCGGGCACGGGGCCGGCGCGGCGCACGCGGCCCGGCTGGCGATTGCGACCTTCCGGTCGCACGCCGAGCGCCCGGCGGCCGAGGTGATCCGCCGCGTCTTCGATGCACTCAAGGCGACACGCGGAGCGGCCGTGGCCGTCGCCGCGCTCGACGAGCGTGAGGGCCGAATCGTCTTCTGCGGCCTCGGCAACATCTCCGGCACCGTCATCCACCCGGACGGTACCGCGCACCATATGATCAGCCACGGCGGCATCGCCGGGCACACGATGCTCCGGCTCCAGGAGCTCAGCTACGCGTGGCCGCCAGGCAGCCTCGTCGTGCTCCACACCGACGGCGTGGCGACGAACTGGACGCTCGGCCGCTACGACGGCCTGGAGCTGCGGCGTCCCGACGTCATCGCCGGCCTCCTGTACCGTGATTTCCGCCGCGGCCGCGACGACGCGACGGTGGTCGTGGCGCGCAACGTGGCGGCCTCATGACGCGGCTTCTGACCGTCGTGATCGCGCGCGACGAGGACGTCGTCACGGCGCGGCAGCGCGCCCGTCGACTGGCCGACGCGCTCGGCTTCGACTTGCACGACCAGACGCGAATCGCCACCGCGGTCTCCGAGATCGCGCGCAATGCCTGCCGGTACGCGGGAGGCGGCCGTGTGGAGTTCGCCCTCGACGTCGAGGAAGGCGTGTTGTCGGTCACCGTCTCCGACGCAGGGCCCGGCATCCCCGAGCTCAGCGCCGTCCTTGGCGGCGCGTACCGGTCGGGCACCGGCATGGGATTGGGCATCGTCGGCTCACGGCGGGTGATGGACCTCTTCGACATCAAGACGAGGAGGGGCGGCACGACCGTCACGATGGGGAAGCGCGTGCCGCGGCGGCAGCGGAAGCCGGCCTGGACCAACCTGGCGAGCATCGCCGAACGGCTCGCGGCCGAGAAGCCGCGAACGCCAATCGAGGAGGTCCAGCACCAGAACCACGAGCTGCTCGCGGCGCTCGGAGAGCTGCGCTCGCGGCAGGAGGAGTTGACGCGCCTCAACCTCGAGCTTCAGGACACGAACCGCGGCGTGGTGGCGCTCTACGCGGAGCTCGACGAGAAAGCCGAGCACCTGCGGCGCGCCGACGAGATGAAGTCGAAGTTCTTCTCGAACATGACGCACGAGTTCCAGACCCCGCTGAACTCGATCCTGGCGCTGACACGGCTCCTGCTCGATCGCGCCGACGGCGATCTCACGCCGGAGCAGGAGCGGCAGGTCGGCTTTATCCGGGACGCCGCCGCCGACCTGTCGGAGCTCGTCCACGATCTCCTCGACATCGCGAAGGTGGAAGCGGGCAGGGTGACGCTGCGGCCGTCGGAGTTCCGCGTCAACGATCTCTTCGGCGCGATGCGCGGCCTCATGCGGCCGCTGCAGACCAACGCGGCAGTCTCGCTCGTCTTCGAGGCGGCCGACGCGGTGCCGCCCCTCTACGCCGACGAAGGCAAGGTGTCGCAGATCCTCCGGAACTACATCTCGAACGCGTTGAAGTTCACCGAGCGGGGCGAGGTGCGCGTCCGCGCGACGTACGAAGACGGCATGGTCGTCTTCCGCGTCAGCGATACCGGCATCGGCATCGCCAGGGATGACCAGTCGCGTCTCTTCAACGAGTTCGGCCAGGTGCCGAACCGGCTGCAGCCGCAGGTGCGCGGCACGGGTCTCGGCCTCGCGCTCTCGAAGCGGCTCGCCGAGCTGCTCGGCGGCAGCGTCGGCGCGGAGAGCGAGCCCGCGGTGGGCTCCACGTTCTGGCTGCGCATCCCGGTGACGTCGGCGCCCGCGCACGAGGCCTCGCCGGTCCAGGTGCCGGCCAGTCGCG
>JBOGIW010000611.1:0-4471 GCA_050748045.1 Vicinamibacterales bacterium
CGGTGGCGCTCGCCGAGAACGTTCAGCTCGCCGTCGGCGCGCGCCAGCGCGTCGATCTCACGCTGCAGGTCGGCGCTATCACCGAGAAGGTGGAGGTCACCGCCGCGGCCGCACGGCTCGAAACCGACACGAGCCAGCGCGGTCAGGTGATCACGGGCGAGCAGACGCGCGCGCTGTCGCTGAACGGCCGCGAGTACTCCACGCTGGCGCTCCTGACAACCGGCGTCCGCCTCTCGGCCATCGGGACGGGCGGCTTTACCCCACGCGAAGGTTCGTTCAACGTCAACGGCCTTCGGAGCACCTTCAACAACTTCCTGATCGACGGCGTCGACAACAACGCCTACGGCACGAGCAACCAGGGCTTCTCGAACCAGGTGATGCAGCCGCCGCCCGACGCGGTGGCCGAGTTCAAAGTGGTCACCAACAACATGAGCGCGGAATACGGGCGCTCGGCGGGCGCCACGGTCAACGTGGCGTATGCAAGCGGCACCAACCGCTTCAAGGGGAGCGCGTGGGAGTTCTTTCGCGACACCTCGCTCAACGCGACCGGCTTCTTCAAGCCGCCGACCGGCGAGAAGCCGCCCCTCGAGCGCAACCAGTTCGGCGGCGTCGTCGGCGGGCCGATCGTCCGCAACAAGGCGTTCTTCTTCATGGACTACGAAGGGCTCCGCCAGACACGCAAGCTGCCAGCCTTCACGACGATCCCGACGATGGCCCAGAGGAGCGGCATCCTGGCCGTGCCGGTGCGCAACCCCCTCACCGGCGAGGTCTACGCCGCCGGCACGCCCATCCCGATGACCGCGTTCGCGCGCAAGGTCCTCACGGAGCTCCCGGCGCCGACGACCTCCGGCACGACGAACAACTTCAGCCGGCTCCAGGAGTTCACCAACGATACCGACAAGATGGCCGGCAAGGTCGACATCACGTTCAGCTCCAGGCTCTCGGCGTTCGGCCGGTACGGCTACCGGGACGTAGACATCGAGGACCAGCCCCCGATCCCCTTGCCGTCGGGCGGCGCCGGCAATGGCCAGACGTACGTGACGAACAAGCAGCTCGCGGCCGGCCTGACCTACACGCCGGGCAGCGCCTCGCTGCTCGAGGTGCGATTCGGCTGGTCGACGACGGTGGCGGGCAAGAATCCCCTGGCGCTGGGATCGCGATCCGCGCTCGATGAGTACGGCATCACGGGCCTTCCGACGGATGAGCGCGTGGTGGGCGGCCTGCCGACGCAGCTGATCACCGGCTACTCCGACCTCGGACGTCAGGCGACCAACCCGCAGTGGCAGTATCCGACCGTCTACAACCCGAAGGTCAACTACACGTGGCTGGCCGGACGCCATTCGCTCAAGACCGGGTATGAGTTCCAGCACGTCCAGACCGAAGTGCAGGACGTGAACCCGCTCTACGGGCGCGACCATTACGCCGGGCAGTTCACGCGTCCCGCCGGGCTGGCCGCCGGCAATCTCTGGAACCTCGCCGACTTCATGCTCGGGCTCCGCAGCGCGTTTGCGTTGAGCAACATCCTCGTGGCGAACCTGCGGCAGAACATGCACTTCGCCTACCTGCAGGACGATTGGCGCGTGAACGATCGGCTCACGCTGAACCTCGGGCTGCGATACGAATACGCGACGCCCTGGGTCGAGCGGGACAACATCCTGTCCAACTGGGATCCGGCCACGCGGCAGATGGTGATGGCGCAGGATGGATCGCTTGCGAGCCGCGCCACGATCGACCCCGATCGCAACAACCTCGGCCCGCGGCTCGGCATGGCCTACACGATCACGCCGCGGACCGTCTTCCGCGGCGGCTACGGCGTCAGCTACGTGCACTTCCACCGCGCCGGCGGCGCCAACGTGCTCCCGATCAACGGCCCCCAGGTCATCAACGCCGTCGTCGTGCAGGCGAACCCGCTCGACCCCGCGTTCCGCCGCACGGAGCAGGGCTATCCGGCGAACCTCACGAACCCGTCCCAGTTCAACCCGCTCACCTCGAACATCACGTACATGCCCAGGGACTACGCGTCGAGCCAGGTCCAGAGCTGGTTTGCGTCGGTGCAGCGGGAGCTGGGCGACAACATGATCGTCGACGTCGCCTACGTCGGCAATCGTGCCGACGATGTGCTGCTGTTCGCGAACTTCAACCAGGCGAGGCCGAACAACGCCGCGGGCACGATCCCCCTGCAGGCGCGCCGTCCCATTCCGGAGTTCGCCGACATCACGTACTCGTTCAACGGCGGCAAATCGCGCTACCACGCGCTCCAGACCAAGTTCGACTGGCGCCTGCGCGCCGGCGTGTCGATCCTCAGCTCGCTGACGATCTCGCAGACGAAGGACAACGGCGCGGGCTCGCTCGAGAACCCGAACGGCAATTTCCCGGCGCCGCAGGACTTCTACAACATGGATGCCGACTTCGGGTACTCCGCGTATCACCAGCCGTACAACAGCACCACGAGCTTCGTGTGGGACCTGCCGTTCACGGGCGCCCTCCTCGGGGGCTGGCAGATCGCCGGGATCAACTCGATCACGTCAGGCGAGCCGGTGACGTTCACCTACACGGCGCCGCCGGCGTTCCAGGTGTCGGGCATCGCGCAGGACTTCCGGGGCGCGAACAACTACCGGCCGAACGTCGTCGGTGACCCGTATGCCGCGAACCGGTCTGTGACGGGGTGGTTCAACCGTGACACCGTCGTCATCCCCACGGATCCGAGCCAGCCGTTCGGCAACGCCGAGCGCAACTCGGTCCGGGGACCGCACTTCTGGCAGGTCGATCTGCAGGTGGGCAAGCGCATCACGATGCCCTGGCAGGCCGGGAGCATCGAGCTCCGGGCGGAGTTCTTCAACCTGATCAACCGGTCGAACTTCCGCGCCCCGAACGGCAACAGGAGCGCCGCCGCCTTCGGCACGATCACCCAGACCTACGACCCGCGGCAGATGCAGCTTGGCGTGAAAATCAATTTCTGATCCGCGATCCGGCGCCGGCGATCCGGGCTCCGCCATCCGCCCCTTCACGATCCGCTCTCCGTCGATCACGGAGAGCGAATTCACGGATCGCGAAAGACGCGAAGAGGCGATCGCGGATTGCGGATCTCGGAGAGCGGATCGCGGACGGCGGATCGTTTACTCCCGTGCGAGGCTGACGTTCAGCGTCGAGGTCTCGCCGCGGCGGATACCGATCGTCGAGGTGTACGTGGCGAACCCGTCGCGGCGGACCTCGATGCGGTGCTCCCCCTCCGGAAGCTGGATGACGAGCCGCTCCGACATCTCGGGCCCTTCCCACGACTCGCCGTCAATCAGGATTTCGGCGTCGGCCGGCTGAACCCGGAGCGTAACCGCGCCAAACGCTCCGCGCTCCGGAGATTCGGGGCGCTGTTCGGGCTGTTCGCCTCGTTCCGGTCGTTCATACCGGTCGCGGCGTTCGCCCGGTCGGGGTGGAGGCGGGCCGGCGGGAGCCGTCGGCCGAGGATCGGCCGCTTCGCCCGGGCCGAGGGGCGCCATCGTGTGGCGGATGCGGAACGTGCCGCTCGGCTGCAGGTACACCTTCTGGCGTAGGCTGCGGTGACCGGCGAGATAGAGCTCGACCTCGTGCTCTCCGGGCTCCAGGTGGAGGCGCTGGAAGAAGCCGTCGAAGTCGTCCACGGTGCCGGCCCAGTAGCCGTCGATGAAGACCTCGGTCTCCTTGGGCTCCACCTGAAGACGGAGGGACGCAACCGCGTAGCCTCGACCGTAGTAGCCGTATGGCGGATACCACCCGTACGGGTAGCCATATCCGAACCACGGATCGTAGAACCAGGGCCGGTAATAATACGGCGCGCCGACGCCGACGCCGAGGAAGACCGACGTCCGCACGGGAGCGCGGCGGATGACCCGGCGCCGTTGGGCCTCGGCCTCGGCGGGCCAGACCATGGAACCAGTCACGACTGCGACAAGCGCGATCGCTATGAGCATGGGGCGAATCAGGGGCATCCTCACGAGGAATCCTCCCAGGGCAGGGCCGCGTCCGGTACACGCAACGGATGTGCCGCGCGGCTCGCCTCGCCGCCGCGCGCTAACACATTGATTTGCCTGGACAACCGCTCTGGCTGTTCGCAGCTCGGATGATGCCGTCCGCCGGGGGCGACAGCCCGCGTGTCCGGACGACAGGACGCAGGGGGCGCCGCGACGTTCTCACACGTTTGCCAAGTCAGCCCACGCGTTCGCAACCTGTGTCCCGTCCGGAAGCCTCGCCCGTGTTTGTCGCCGTCGCCGACCACGGCTCTCACGACCGCCACGAGCGTGCTGGCGATCATGCGGCCACCCGCGCCGGGAGCTCGATGTCGAAGACGGCCCCGCCCTCGTTTCTGGCGGAGATCGTCCCGCCGTGGCGCTCGACGATGGTCTTGACGATGGACAAGCCGAGCCCGCTGCCGCCGGCCGCGCGCCGCGCGGCGTCCACCTTGTAGAACCGATCGAAGATGAGCGGCTAGTGCTCCCCC
>JBOGIW010000612.1:0-78700 GCA_050748045.1 Vicinamibacterales bacterium
CCTCCGGGTACATGGAGGCGTACTGCCGCAAGGATCCCGAGCTTGCGGCGCAGTACTCGTTCGAGAAGGTCTCGCTGCCGGTGAAGTCGGAGCTCGGCGAACTGGCGTGGGTGTTCATCGATCCTGCCGCCCACGTCGGGGCCCAGAGCAGTACGTCAGTCCTGCGCGTGTTTGGCGCCGGCCTCGTCGTGGGCTTCGTGGCCGCGCGCTGGGCCACGAACGAGACCGATAAATGGTTGCTCCACGCAGCGGTGTGTGAGGCGTCGGCCGCCCCCGCGGCGCACCCGGATGTCATTCGCGTCATTGCCAAGTCGCGGCCGTTCGCCATTCTCAGGATCGCGCAAGACCTCATGCCTCGCCACGCGGGGCATCGATGATCGTTTCCGAACTGAAAACGAGAGCCGCTACCCATGCCTCACG
Organism: Vicinamibacterales bacterium; assembly: GCA_050748045.1. Classification (GTDB taxonomy): domain Bacteria; phylum Acidobacteriota; class Vicinamibacteria; order Vicinamibacterales; family UBA2999; genus CAVYVZ01. The sequence continues at coordinate 421 of JBOGIW010000612.1, forward strand.
TGCTCATCATCGACGACGACGGCGCCGAGGCGCACGTCCACCGCAGCGCGCTGCGATCCGCCGGTTACGACGTCGCCACGGCCGCGTCGGGACGCGAGGCATTAGCCCTCGTCCGCCAGTGCCGCTTCGATGTGCTGCTCGCGGACCTGCGCGTGCCGAATCCGTCCGGAAGCGAGCTGCTGGCCGCCCTCCGCGCCGCCAACGTCGATCTCGCTTCGGTGATCGTGACGGGCTTTGCCTCGCTCGACTGTCCGATCGAAATGGGACAGTTCGGCGTCTCGGAGTGCCTGGAAACAGCTTTGAGCAGCACGGAGCTCGTGCACGCAGTGGAACGCGTGCTGGGCCGCCGATGCGGCACGGACGGTGACGAGGCCCGCACTGCTGGGCCCCGCTCGATCCGCGCGCATACGTCGCGAGTGCTGCTGATGATTGAGAACCGCGTGCTGCGAGAAAGCGTGAAGACTGCGCTCTCGAGCCAGCCCGGGTTGGAAATCGTTGGATCCCTCGGCGGGACGACCGACGTAACGGGCCTCGTCCGCCGTCTGAACGTGGACCTCCTGCTGATCAACGATCTCTCACCCCACGATCGGACCGTCGAGATCGTCACGGAAGTGACGAACGTCCACCCGGAAGCGAAGGTCGTCGTGATCGACCTCGTGGACACGGGATACGAGTTCGTGGAGTTGATCGAAGCCGGTGCTTCGGGACTGGTGCTGAAAAACGCGACCGTTGATGACGTGGTTCGCACGGTCGGCGCCGTTCTGAGCGGGAGTAAGGTACTTCCGAGCGCCCTCACGAGCACGTTGTTCGCGCTTATCGGCGAACGCGCGGCTAATTCCTCGCGCACGCGCTGGTACGAGTCCGACCGGATCACCCGGAGGGAGCACGAGATCATCGAGCTCATCGCCGAAGGCCTGAGCAACAAGGAGATCGCAACGAAGCTCAACATTGCGACCTTCACGGTCAAGAGCCACGTCCACAACATCCTCGAGAAGCTGTCGCTTCAAACACGCGTGCAGGTCGTGAGGTTGTTCACGCAGCGGAAGGTGAATGGATTTCCGCCGCCGGCCCTTCGAATGGCGTCGGAACTCGGGGGCCGGGCGAACGGCGGCCCGCGAGGCCATGAAAGAGGGAAAGATACGCTTTCAGCTCGGGACGATCGCCAGGTGTATGGACGATCTTGAGGTGGCTCACGCGCCGGACCACGAGGCTCGGCCAGCATTCGTGGTCGAATCGTTCCACGGAGCATCCCGGCCAGCGCAGGAGACCGCTGCGCTTGGACGACGCGCACAGGAGGCGTTCGCAGAGCCGATCGAGCCATCGCTGCTCGACGAGGCGACCGTGCAGCTGGGGGCGCTGCAACAGCTTGATCTCAAGACCCACGCGCGGCAGCACATGCTCCCGCACGTCGAGATGCAGCATCGTCGTCAGGTCGAGGCTGCTGGTGTCGTCCTCGAACCGGATCCCGGTGAGCACCTGCTCGAGCTCGTCGACCGATCCAGCCCAATCGAGCGTGCGCAGGTACCTGAGCAGGTCGGGTCCGCAAATCGGCGAAATACAGAGTCGAAGGGCGACCGGATCCCTGGGATACATGAGCCCCACGTACGGGAGCGTCACGGCCGGAGGCAGGAGCTCGAGACAGCGTCGGGCCGCTGCGGCGATGCCCGAAGGCACTCGCCCGCCACGGATCATCTCGACCGGCTCCAGAATCGGGGTCCAGCATGTGAGCGGAGATCTCGCCACGTGCGGAGCCAGACCGACGAACATGCTGGGAACCGGAACCGCCGCAGCGGCAATGCGGTCGTCGGTGTCGAATTCGAGCCACAGATCGTGAACGTTGTTGCCGATTTGCGAGCCGGCAGTGGCCCAGGCCTGGCACCCGCGCGTGAGGCCGGACCACATAGGGTGCGTGCGGACGCCTTCTTGCTGCCACGCGTCGTATGGCGGCATCATCAACGTGCGGCTCGCCTCGTCGACACAGAAGACGAGGTCCACCCTCGGCGACGAGGCATCGAGACGACACTCGAGATACATCCGGCGTGTGATCCCGGCGGGAAGCCATTCGCTCAGGACGGCGACGTTCCGGCGCGCTCGTTCGTCGATCAGGGAGTCGGGCAGGAAGCCATCGATGGTGTCGAGAGTACGGGCGAGCGCACAGGAGAGAACCGGACTTTCGGCCGATACGCCGGGCGGCTTGGCGATCATGATCCGTCCCAAAGGGGGACCGACGGCAACGCCGGCGTGCACGACCGCAGGAGCCCGTACGCGATTCCGGCGAGCCCCTGGTAATAGCCTGGCGAGAACAGGTCGTCGACGGCCGTGATCGAATACGTTCCGCGCTGCGCTGCCCGATCGATCATCTGCGCCGCCACGTGGCGGGCGCGCAGGGCCAGGTCGGGCCGTTCGAGCACGGTCGATGCGGTCACGAGGAATTCGATGCGACCCGTGAGGCCGCAACACACCTGGTCCGACGTCGAGCGGTCGGGGGGAGCGTCCGCCACCTCGTCCAACATTGCGTCAACGCCTTCGAGTAACTCTGGCGCGCCGAGCAATGTGGAAATCCGGAGCCGGGCCAGCCCAACGCCCGCCATTCCTCGGCACCAGCTGAGTCGGATCGCGCGCCCACGGGATGTGTCGTCACGGGTCGCGCCCGTGTGCTCGTCGTACGCACTGTCCCGGAAACGACTTTCGAGCACAACGTCGCGATACGTGCGGTCTCCCGTCTCGCGGTAGAGGCGCGACAGTGCGTACACGATGCCTGCGGCACCGTGGGCGAACCCATTTGCGGTTCGCGCGGGAGTGTTCCAGACGAGGCCGCCGCCTTCCGTGCTGCGTTCACGCGCCTCGAGAAGGCGCGTTCCGCATCGAAGCGCCCGGTCGCGCACCCACGCCTTCCCCGTCACGGCGTGCAGGGTAAGCAGGCCGAGGGCCGCGCCGGCGCATCCCGAGAAGACGTCCAGTGCCCTGTCGCGTTCGATGAGCGCCGGCGTAATGGCGTCCGCGGCGCGCAGGGCGGCGTCGAGCATCGGCCCCGACTGGTGCAGCTGCGACACACGCGTCAAGGCGTAAACGATGCCGCCCAGTCCGGCCGCACCGAGGACGGCCGGCGGATCAGCGCCATCAACGTGCCCGCCGGCGTTCAGTGACGCTTCGAGCGGTGCGAGCACACGGCGTGCGAACGACGGGCCGGTTCGGGCGGACTCGCGCGTCTCGAGCGTAGCGAGCAGCAGCGCGATGCCACACCGGCCGCCGTACAGGTCCCAACCGACCATGTCGATCCGGCGCTCGGTGGAGTCGGCCGCGCGTGAGATGCCGATCCACGCGACCTCCGGCGCCTGCGGTTCATACGCGGTCGCGCGAAGTGTCTGGCCGATGGAGAACGCGGCGCGGAGGGCGGCGTCTGCGAGAGACGCATCCTGGCTCGAGGCCGTCCGGTCCCCTTCGGGACATGCCCTGGCGCGCAGGGCGAGCCTGATGCATTGCCGATGTGCTTCGGCTCGACGTTCGTCATGAAGCGCGTTCAGCCGCGCCATCGCGGCGTCGTATCCCGACTCCACGAGATAGCCGCCGATCGACTCCGTCCCCGCCCTGCCGAGCGCCGTGCCGTCGATCGCGGCGTCGAACAGCGGAACGTCGAGACGCGAGAGTGAACGCTCTTCGTCGACCCAGGTGCTCCAGGCGCGCGGCTTCGATGGCTGCGCGGTGGCGGAGGAGCGCAGGATCTCGCGCTCGATGCTCCAATCCGTCCCGTCCCTCATCAACCGCGGGTGCAGCGAACGGTCGATGAGGGTGGCGTACAAGCCAGTATCCCGAAGCACGACGCGCCGGCGATGGCGACGGAACGACTGCAGCGGACCGGCTGCGCGCGACAGGTCGCCGCGGTAGGCGGCGAGCGTGCGCCACAGCTCGGTGAACCCGTCGGTCACCGCCGTCACGTGCGCTTCGGCCGGCACGACGGTGCCGGCCATGGAGGGAACGTTGTGATGTGGCGGCGCAGTGCGGCGGATCTCGAGCGTCATGGCGTCGGTGTTGATGTCCCGCCAATGCGCGGCGGTCGCGCCGTAGGTCGCCTCGGATTGCGCAAGTCCACCCGTTCTGTGCGACTGCCCTCGAAGGCCCTGCCGAGTCAACGGTAACAACCCCGTGCGCAGCAACGAGTCGAATATCTGACCATCGCCATCGTGAGGTTCCTCACCTCCGTCGTGAGGACGGACTGGCGCGCTCATGAAGACTTCGAGGTCGACGAGCACCGGAAATTCGCCATGCGCGACCACGTTCTGCTCGTGCAGGTCGGCTCCGCCGAAGACATATGCGAGGCACGCGAGCATACCGGCGCGGTGGTAGTAGCGCTCGACTTCGGCGGGCGCGCGGCACGGCAGGTGCTCGACGAACTCGCTCCAACTGTGGGTACGGCAGTCGACCACTCGTGGCGCGTACAGCGGGACGGTCGTCTCCCGTGTGTTGAGCCACTCGATCAGCGACCGGAAGGCGTGCTCGAGCGCGCCGCTGCGGGGCTTGTAAACCAGGTCGACGCCGGACGCAAACGTCACGCGGCTCGCGGTTCGACCGCCTCGATGCCGGTCGGACAAGTCGGTGACAACGGCGTTGACGGCGCCGAGCGGCGCGCCGGCGCCGAACGTGGCTTCGAGCAGGGGACGGTCGCGCTCCAGTCGGAGCAGGAACTCGGCGGTTGCGTCGATCCAGTCGACGACACGTGTTGCCAGCAGCCGCGCGAGCACTGGATACGTGAGCAGGAGGCGCGTGCAGCGGTCGTCCCGGAGATGGCGAGTGAAGCGGTCGTAGAGTTGGTACGTCGCACGGCCATTCATCGCGAAGGGCGCAACGGTCGCGTTCCGGGGGCCGAGTTGCAGCGCCGCGTCGGCGGCGCGAAAGGCGTTGAACTCCGCGTAGAGGGTCTGGCCGGCGACTTTTACGAGCTGGCGCGCGAGCGAGGCCTCCAGCGCCCCACAGATCGACGTCGGGGCCGAAGCCGCAGCAGACCCGGCGAGGGCGTGCAGGCGACGGCGGGCTACGTGGATGAAGGGTGCGAGCACCTCCGCGAACGGAACGTCGACGCTCGTCGGATCGGCGGTCGTGTCGGCCGGCTGCCACGGCTCGCCGTTGACTTCCAGGAGCAGCTTGGCCCACGAGGGCAACACGCCGTCGTACGATGATGGTGTCACCGCGCGGCGGCTGGACGCCGCATCGAGCCCCAGCCACTGCAGGTAGCGCGCGAAACGCTCGTCGTTTCCCGCACACGCGCGCTCCTTCCACCGTTCGACCCGGCGGCCCACGAGATCGCAGGGATCGTCGGCCGCATCGGAGGGTGTGAAGCCCGAGCACATGCGTTCGTGGACGGTGCTCGATCGCGCGACGATCTCGCGTGCATCGGCAAGCGTCATCCGCATGCGGCACCATGGGCGCAGGCACCCGCCACCGCGGGCCCACGTGCGGCGAATATCTCCCTGAACGCGGCCATGAAACGACGCATCTCGTCGCTAGTACCGACCGAGACACGCAGGTGCTCCAGCATCGGCGGGAACGGCCGACCGACCAGTACACCTCGTTCGCGAAAGGCTTCGATGACGGCCGGCACCGGGCGACCCACGTGCACCATGAAGAAGTTGGCCTCGGACGGGATGACTGCGTAACCAAGTGCTTCCAGCTCCGCGATGGTCTCCCGGCGAAGCTGGATCGTGATGCGCTTCACACGCTCCTGCCCGGCGGCGTCCTTGAGCGCAGCCGCGCCGGCCCACGTCACGAGCACGTTGACGCTCCCGGTCTTGTGCGGGCGCATGGCAGCGATGACGTCTTCCGGCGCGACGGCATACCCCAACCGCATAGCGGCGAGACCGGCGATCTTCGAGAACGTGCGCGTGACGACAACGCGCCGTCCCGCCAGCACGTGAGGCACCGACGTGCCATAACGCCGGTCCTCCACGAAGTGATGGTACGCCTCGTCGACCAGCACGATCGTGTCAGGCGGCACGCCCTCCACGAGCCACCGCACTTCGTCCTTCGTCACGACGAGTCCGGTCGGATTGTTCGGGTTGCAGACGTAGACCAGGCCGATCTCGCGACGACGGGCGCATGCCACGTCGATCAGCGAGTCGATATCCTGTCGATAGTCGTGGCGCAAGCGCAGCGTGATGGCCCCGGCCCTGATGTCCGCCGCGTGCTTGCACACCGCTTCGTAGGAAGGCTCGGCGGCGAGAACCTTTCGGCCGCCCTGCAGGAACGCTGCGGCGGCGACAGCAAGGATCTCGCGCGATCCCGCCCCGAGCATTACGTTCTCCGGCTTGACTCCATGATGGTCGGCGATCGCCTGCACGATTCCTCCATCGGGACATCCATACCGGTTCGCGTAGCGGAGCGCGTGGTCGATCGCGCGCCGTACCGCCGCCGATGGTCCGTACGGGTTCTCGTTGCTCGCCAGCTTGGCCATGCTGTCGTAGTGATCCATCGGCGTCAACGCTCCGGGTCCAGAGAGATGCCGACGTCGCTAGATGGTGGTCGAGGGGTTCCCACAATCCCAGTTCGTGCCGCCGGCGACGGCCGCGACGTCGGCTTCGTTCAACTCTCCATCTTCCGGCATGAGATCCGGTAGTACGACGACGACGTCGAACCTCGGATCTTTCTCGATGAACCTGATGCGGAGGGCCGAGGGCACGGGTGCACCCGTGACCTCGCGAATTGCCGCATGCGGATCGTTCAGCAGTCGGTTGCGGAAAGCGGGGTCGGTGCTCGCACGGGCGGTGACAGCGGTGAGCGCACTCTGTTGAACGAGATCTGCCATAGTCGTCTCCTCGCAATGAGCGTCGAAATGTGTTGGCGCAGGGGGAGATAGCAAGGAAGACGCCAGGAGAACGGCAGCGCACCTTGAACATCACGCCCGATACGCGAGTTGACGACCGGGGCCGGCGACACGCCCGGCGAGGCCGGGCGCGAGCGATAGATGCCGCCCGCGATTCCTGTCGACGCGGAGCTCCATTCGCGTACCGCGCGACCGGATGCTTCGTCGGGTGTCAGAGGTACGTTCGTTGCTGGACGGAGAGCAACCTGTGTGGAGGCTCCGTGGAATCGAACGATGTCGCGACAAAGCTCGTGCTGGTGGACGAACGCGACGTCGCGGTGGGCATAGCCGACAAGCTGCAGGCGCATCACGACGGACTGCTGCACAGAGCGTGTTCCGTCTTCGTTTTCGACGATTCGCATCGACTGCTGCTGCAGCGACGGGCCGACGGCAAGTACCACTCCGGCGGGCTGTGGTCGAACACGTGCTGCGGTCACCCGCTTCCCGGTGAAGCTCCGATCCAAGCGGCACACCGGCGACTACGCGAAGAAATGGGCTTCGACTGTCAGCTACGTAGCCGTGGCTGCTTCGTCTACCGAGCGGACGTCGGCAATGGACTGATCGAGCACGAGTACGATCACCTGTTCGTCGGACGCTTCGCAGGCGTGCCTGCTCCCAACGTGGACGAAGTCAGCGCCTGGCGATGGGAGAGCGTCGGCACGGTGGTGCAGGAGCTGCGGACGCGACCGGACGATTACACGAAATGGGTGCACGGCGCCCTCGACTCGGTGTTCGCGGCCATGATCAAGGAAGTTCGCTGAGGGAGGTGTCCGCCTCCAATGTCGCGTGCTCGACGAACATGGTGTGCCGACGCGAGGGTGTCCGAAAAGCCAGGTTCAAGCGTTAAGAAAGTCGTGATTGAGGCACAAGGACTCGGCCGTTCGTTCGGCGACGTGGCCGCCGTGGAGGGGGTTGAATTTCGCGGCCGAGCGAGGAGACGTCTTCCGTTTCCTCGGTCCGAACCGCGCGGGAAAGACGACTACCATCAACATGTTGTGCACGATCGTGCGGCCGACGACGGGGACGGCCGTGATCAACGGCCACGATGTGGTGCGGCATCCCGTTCGAGTGCGCCAGTCAATCGGCGTCATCATCCAGGATCCGTGCCTCGATGACCGGTTCAGGTGCGGCCGATGGCACGCGCCTGGGCGGGACGATAGCGCCCGTGTTGCGACGAGACCTCAAGGGCGCGTACACGATCTGGCTGCGGGACGTCGCGCGGTTCTTCCGCGAGCGTTCGCGCATCGGCATCGCGCTGACCCAACCGGTCCTGTACCTGTTGCTCCTGGGCACGGGCGTCGACGCCACCATGGCCGACGTCGCCGAAGGCGTCGGCTTCCGGCAGTTCATGTTTCCGGGTATCGTTGCGGCCGCCGTCCTGTTTGCCGCGGTCGGGTCGGCGATCTCTGTGGTGTGGGATCGTCAGATCGGATTCATGAAGATGGTGCTCGTCGCGCCTGTGTCGCGGCCGGCGATCGTCCTCGGCAAAGTGGCGGGTGGCGCGTCGGTGGCCACGCTCCAGGGAACCATCGCGCTCGCCGTGGGGCCGTTCATCGGGCTCGTGTTCGGCTGGCGTGAGGTCGCGGTACTCGTTGGACTGATGCTGCTCCTCGGCGCCGTGATGACCTCGCTCGGCCTGATGATCGCCGCTCGGCAAACCAGCCTCGAGGGGTTTCACCTGGCGCTGAACGTGCTGCTCTTCCCGATGTTCTGCCTGTCCGGCGCGTTCTTCCGGCTCGACAACCTGCCGACGTGGATGAGCGTCCTGTCGGCGCTCGACCCGGTCACCTACGCGGTCGACTCGATGCGGGGTGTCGCGCTGGCGCGAACCGTGCCGCCGCGAGTTCTCCAGGATATTACGCTCTACTCGGTGACTACGAACGTCACCGTGCTCGCGGCGCTGGCGATAGTCTTCACCGTGCCGGCGGTCTGGCTCTTCGGCCGCCGCGACTGATCAATCCGGTGTCAGCGCGCGCACCAGCGATCGTGCGAAACGAAGCGTTGTCGCAACGCTCTCGAGGTCGACGCGCTCTGGCGTGTCCTCGGACGAATGAATGATGCGGGCCAGCCGAGGCGCGAACCCATCCGCCAGGCCCGAGCTCGCGCCGGCGGCGCGCAGCAGCCAGAACTGGTGTGCTTCGACCGCCGGAAGGGTGGCGATCGAAATCGCCGGAATCCCGGCGTCGGCAAACGATCGATCGTCGCCAGGTGGCATCTGTGGAAATGCCACGCACGCGATGTCCTCCGCGCCGCACGTCATCACGAGCGCGCGACGGATCGCCGCGTTATCGAGCCGCTGCGCGGGACCAAAGACGATTGTGTCGCCGTACCCGTTTATGTCGAAGTTCAGCATCGCGTCGATCCGGTCGGCGGCATGCCGGCGGGTGTACTCCGCCGATCCGACGAGGCCTTGTTCCTCCATGTCGAACCAGACGAAGCGCAGACGCGCGCGTCGTGGCTCCGCGCGCAGCGCGTCGGCCAGTCGTACCAGCATCACGCTCGAGGCGGCATTGTCCACCGCGCCCCGACTCAGCGAGCCGTCGGGTAGTCGAACGGCGTCGTAGTGCGAGCCGATCACGAGCCCGCCATCCAGGTCACCGGCTAAGGTGACAACGACGTTTCGGCCATCTCTGCGGGACTCCTTCCCGATCGGCCGCTCGAGCGTGAACGTCTCCACCGTGAACGCGAGGTCGCGGCCGCGCAGCATCGCGGTCAGAGCGCTGAACCGATCCTCGTTGGTCGCCGACGAAGCCAGCGCCCTGATGTCGGCTGCGACATCGTCGCCAGACGGCCCGGTCACGGAGGAGACGCTCGGGACGGCAATCAGCGCGGACAGCCAGAAGACCGTCAGACGCGTGGTACGCGGGCGCTCGTACGGCATGGGGCCTCCGCGCAAACGGTGAAATCGGCGCGCACGCCACCAGGCCCCGGCCATGAGAAATGTTGAACGACAGCCGGAGGCCGGCGTGATGGCGGACGAGGAACGGTTTGCCGTTCGTCGCCCGCTCGAAACGCCACGACTCCGGTGCTTCGCCGGCACAGGACGAGAGCGCACGCCGGAGGAGCGCATGCGCCGCGGCGAAGTCGCGACGGTCGCGGGCGAACCTGAAGCCATGTAGCGTTCCACCTCGTCGGCCGGCAGGATCGCGACGTTGTGTGCCGTCTCGGCCTCGGACAGGCTCTCAGTCGCCTGAAACCGCACCTGCACACGATCAGCCGGGATCGCCTCCAACATCGACGCGTGTCCGCGTCCCCCATTAACGCTCTGGATCGCCTGTTCGGACAGGCGGCCCAGCGCATCTGACGCGAACCACTCGCACACCGCGCGAACCGATCGTGCTTGCGGACCTCCGCGCCCGCCCTCAATCCGTCGGGAGACGACTTTTCGACTGGAGGGAAGACCGTGCGACAGCCCGTCAGGGCCACCGCGTGGAATGCGCGATGTGCGTAAACGTCGCGCTCGAGAGCACGCGCATGCTCGAGACGGGACGTTCCGTTCGCGAGGTGCGCGAGGCGATGGACGCGAAGCACAGCCGGTATTTGAAATGGAGCACGGCCACTCCACCCGTGCGCTGACGTGATGCCGGCTACGATGGGCCGCTGGTCGCCCCTCCCGTCGCCGCCGCCGCGAGAGCTCCGGCCGTCGGTGCGACGGCTCCGGCGATCGGCATTGCACGCGCCTGCAGGTGGCGGCGGCAATCGGAGGGCGTGAGGCGATAGCGCTTCTTGAACTGCCGAATCAGCGCGGAGGTGAGCTTGTAGCCGGCGGCGAACGCGATCTCTTTGACGCTCATGTGCGAGTGCTCGAGAAGCCTGCGCGGCCCTCGTGGAAGACGAGGCGATCCTGCTCGACCTGCCCCTGTACGAACGGTTGCCGTTCGGCGTTCTAGCTCCAGACATCAAAAGCCAACCGGTGGAAAGGAGCCATATGAGCGACGCCATCCGCAACTGCGATCTGCCGGCCACGCCGGCGCCCATCGTTTCCCAGCCGCGTTACGGCACGCGCCCGAGCGACCGCGTGGAGGACGCGGCACTCACGCGTGCCGTCGACTTCATTCTCGATGACTGCTTCTTCATCGTCGGCCAGGCGGTCGGCATGCGGTTGACGATCGAGTACGACGCGGTGATCTGGTGGCGCGATCATTACCGTGCGAAGCTCCTGGCGGCCATGCGGTCGTTCGGCGATCGCTGGAGTCGGGACCGGCAGAACGTGAGCGCCGTCGCGTTGCTTCTGGCCGAACGAGCCGTCCGCCATGCCGGCACGCGGGGCGCCATCGACGTGGAATCGGCGCGGCGAGCCGCGGCCGACGTGGAGCGCTACTGTCAGCTGCACGCGCGGCGGCATGCCTCCGCTTGCGCACGCGGAGAGGGCGGCGACGAAAGCCCGCGCGTCGCCGGCTACTGGTGCACCGAGGCGTTCGTCGAGGACGAGCAGCAGTGATGCGGCAGCCGATACGCCGGCGGCGTCGAGCGCCGGGAGGGCGCCGCCGGCCCACGCTCGCACCCGCGCGCGGCCGGGGCTAGATCCCGTTTCATGCCAACGGCGGATGGCGCCCCGGACCGGAGCGTCGTAGGCTGCGCTCATGTTGCGAGCTCTCCCGGCGGAAGACAGGTGGCCAATGGCAACGCGAGCAGGCACGAGTCATCTTCCGGCGGACGGTGCGTACTCGTGCGCACGCATCGACGGTGAACCGCGCTGGTTCGTCGTACACACCAAGCCTCACAACGAAAGACGGGTCGATCACAACCTGCGCGGCATGGCGCTCGAGACACTGTGCCCGATGTTGTGTGACACATCGTACGTGCCGGATCGCCCGGCGCGGCCCCGCGTCAAGCCGCTCTTCCCCGGCTACATCTTCGGGCGCTTCAACGTCTTGCAGGATTGGCACCGCGTGCGTTTTACGCGGGGAGTGCGCGACGTGCTCAGCCTCGGCGGCCGGCCTCTTCCGGTCGAGGACGAAATCATCCACATCGTGATGTCGAGGATGGACGGCGACGGGCTGGTGCGCGTCGCAGACGCGATTCAGGCGGGCGACCGCGTGGTCATTCGCAGCGGTCCGTTCCGCGACCTCGTCGGAATCTTCGAGGCGCCGGCCAACGACCAGGCACGCATCACCGTGCTCCTGACCGCCGTGAACTGGTCGGCGCGCGTCGACGTCGCGAAGGACAGCGTGAGCCGCGCCGAGCCGGAGAGGCCCCGGCCGGGTGCGCGAGGGAGTTGTGCATGAAACCGAGGATCGTCGTCGTGCGTCCCGAAGAACGCGTGCAGGACCACGAGCACGGGTTCCTGCGTGCCTGGGGTGTTCTGGGATCCACCACCGGGAGCAAGGGCATCAGCATGGCCGTGGGCGTGCTCTCACCCGGGTCGAAGGCCCCGGCCCACAAGCACCCGTACGAGACCGCGATTCTGATCCTGTCGGGTCGCGCGCGGGTCTACGACGGAGACGAGCTCGAAGGGTACGAACATGCGAGTCCACTCGGCCGGGCACGTCGTGCACGACGCGCTCATCGAGCTCTCGCCGCACGTCGTTCCGCAGAAGGGCAACCACGGAAGGAAGGCCTCCCTCGAATACCTGGGTGCACTCGATCCCGCAATCGCGGCGACGCTGGCGCGGCGCGCGAACGAGATCGTGGCCGCCGATCTGCCGATCGCGATGCGCGACACCTCGCATGAGGAGATGGTCTCGATCTGCCGCTTCGTACCCGCCTCGCTGCCGAAGCACAAGCGGCTCCGGACGCTGCGGATCGGCCAGTTCCCCGCGCTGCCAGACGGTGGCGTGCACGTGCGCAACCCACGGGAGATCGGTCGGGTCGTCATCCAATCGATCACGACCGACGGCGCCACGTCGCTCGTCAAGTATCGCGTCGCCGGCAGCGATCCGTCGTCGTCATCGCAAGTCGGGTAGGTAGCTCAGAAGGCAGAGCGCAGGGCCGATACCCCTGGTGACGCCGGTTCGATTCCGGCCTTACCCGCCATACACCCGACCGAGGCGAACGCCTCGAAGCGCAGGAAGGGTCCGATGGCTCACATCCGACAAGACGTGCCGCTGCCGAGCGCGCAAGACCTGCTCGGCCCACCCGACGCGTGGCCCGACCCACTCCCGCGCACCGGCACGCGTACGCGGACCTCATCCGCGGCGATGGCCGGTGCAAGGCCGCCGATATGCACCGCATCGTCGAAGTCATGTACCGGCTGTTCGGCACCCTGCGAGACTGTCGCCTCGTGATCGCGGCGAACACGCGGGACGAGGGCATTCGCGTGGCGCTGGCCGCCGACGCCCACGAAGAGTATGGCCGCGGCGACGCGGCGCGGAGCCGCGCGTTCCAGATGCGTCAGGTACTGCACTCGCTCGGCTATGCGGAGCTCACGCCGATTCACCTCGGCCCGAAGGGCGAGAACGTGCTCGATGCGCTCGTGCACTACTGCCGCGTCGAACCGCCGCTGAAGGCGATCGGCTGCATCTGGATCGGCGCCGAGCGGAATGGCGCCGCATTCCTCGGCCAGCTGCTGGAGCCCTTCCGCAAGACGCGCGCGCTGCCGGCGGCGGCCCTCTCGATGTTCGAGCTTGGGCACCTCGAATGCCGTGAGCGCAAGCACTATCTTCGAATCGCCGTGGAGCCGTTCCTGGTGAACGACGATGGCCGCCGCATGTTCCATGAGGGGGTGCGCGCGGGCATCACGCTGCTCGACGAACTGTGGATGTCGATGCTGTGCGATCGACATCCGTCGAGCCGAGGGCCGAACGACGTGTCGTAGGGGACGGGCTAGATCCAAGTTCATACTCTCGCCCGATGGCGCGCAAGGCCGCGCCCGTCTACGCTTCACGAGCGGCGCACGACAACGTCACCGGCCGCACCGACCAACGTCACCGCCGGTCATCGACGGCGGAAGCCTGCATGCGGATCGACCCATGAAAGCCGCCCCTCCACACCACACGTTCGGCGTGTCGTTGCTGGCGCGAGCCACCGCCGACTTCGTGCGCGGTCTGTGTGTGCTGCGCCATGCGGACCCATATGTCACCGTGTTCGGGTCGGCACGCATGAACCGCAATGCGGCCATCCACCGCACGGCCATCGCGCTCGGTTCGGCCCTGAGCCGCGCCGGCTTCACCGTCATGACCGGCGGGGGCCCCGGCCTCATGGAAGCGGTCTGTCGTGGCGCTCGCGACGCGGGCGGCCGCGCCGTCGGATGCTGCATCAGCCTGGCCGTCGAGCAGGCACGCAATCGTCACCTCGATCGCCGCGTCACGTTCCGGTATTTCTTCGTGCGGAAGGTCATGTTGTGCCGGCGCGCCCGGGCCTTCGTCGCGCTGCCGGGCGGACTGGGAACGCTCGACGAGCTCTTCGAGATTCTGACGCTCATCCAGACCGAAAGGATCGCGCGTCTTCCCGTCGTCCTGCTCGGCACCGAGTACTGGAGCCCACTGCTGACCGTTCTTCGCGGCATGGCGGCGGCAGGCACGCTCGACCGGTCCGATCTGGATCACATGTATCTCACCGATGATGTGGCGGCCGCCGTCGGGCACATCGTGACCGGCACGGCCTCGCGCACCGTGCCCGCAGGACGCGTCTCACCATGGGCCGATCCGTCCATCGCGACGTAACCCTGGCCTCGACGATGGCGATGGGCGTCCTCGATCGCTGGGAGCACACCGACCTCGCGCAAACGATCTTCACGCGCTCCGTCGAGTGTTGGGGTGAGGACCGGGCGGTCGTCCTGCTGGGTCGATCGCCGGCGATCGTCGGGGCGCAGCAGCGGCTCATGCAGTGCACGCATACCGACGGCGCCGCGCTCATCACCGGGGAGACGGGGTCGGGCAAGGAACTGTTTGCGCGCGGTCTATACCTGATGTCGCGCCGGTATGGGCGCCCGTTCGTGTCGATCAATTGCGCTCAGTACCTCGACAGCCAACTGCTGGCGAGCGAGCTGTTCGGGCACACGAAAGGAAGCTTCACCGGCGCGATTGCCGATCGCCGCAGCATGTTCGAAGAGGCGCAGAGCGGCGTCATCTTCCTCGACGAGGTCGCCGAGCTCTCGCTCGCCGCCCAGGCGATGCTCCTGCGGGTCCTCGGCGAAGGCGAAATCGTGCGCGTGGGAGAAAACCGCCCGCGGCGCGTCGACGTGCGCACGGTCGCCGCAACGGCCGTCGATCTGGAGCAGGCCGCCGCCCGCCGGGGCTTTCGCGAAGATCTGTTCTACCGCCTGCGCGGCGTACGACTCAGGATTCCGCCCCTGCGCGAGCGCGACGACGACTGGAGGGTGATCGCCGATTACGCGCTCCACGCGCTGAACACGCGCTACTCGGTGGTCAAGCGTTTCTCGGCTGCGTCGCTGCGGATTCTCGAGGGCTACTCGTGGCCGGGGAACATTCGAGAGCTCAAGAGCATCGTCGAGCAGGGGTTCTACATGAGCCGCGGCCAGCTCATCGAGCCGGCCGACTTCGCCGCCGATCTCAATCTCGACGCTTCCGGCGACACCGCTGGCGCCTCGACGAGCGCCGACGTCCGGCACGACGAGGGTGGCGACGTTACGCCGACCCAGGCGGAGCATCTCTACGCGCGAATTCGACGATGGGGCCTGACGTTCTGGGATGCCGTGCACCGGCCGTACCTGAACCGCGAGCTCAATCGCCGGGAAGTACAGGCCATCCTGGCCGCTGGTCTTCGCGAAACGCAGGGCAGCTACAAGCGACTCCTGCCGCTCATCGGGCTCGACGCGACGGAGTACGTGCGGTTCATGGATTTCCTGCGGCATCACGCGCTCAAACCGCCGCGCCGGGACGTTGCGTCCGGATCGCCCGATTGCATGCTGACGGAACGACGCCCGTGAGCACCTACCGCTGCTCACCCCGAGGATGCAGATGATCGCGCACCGCTCCGGTCTCGCGCGCCGCTCGCGAACGCTCGCCTTCCGCGCCACGCCTGCGGCGGCGTGCCTGGTCGCGCTGTCGGCAGCCGCCGGCGCGCAGGGGACGGCGACGCTGTCCCTCGAGCACGTGTTCACGGCATTGCTTCAGCACAACCCCGATATCGCGAAGGCCCAGGCGAGCGTGGACGTGGAGCGCGGTGCGCTCGTGCAGGCACGGTATCCGTTCGACCTGCGTCCGCGGGCGGCGCTGACGAACAGCCGCACGGTGCAGAGCGCGAACAGCGACGTCACACAGGCGGTGCCGTCATACGTCACGCTGGCCAGTCGGACGAAGCTCGAGCTCACGAAGCTCTTTCGCTCGGGCATTCAGGTGGCTTCCGAGCTCGCCGTCGAGCGCACTTCGCCGGCCGAGCTCGGGGGGCCCACGCTCAACCGCCTCATCGCCGACGCCAGCGTGACTGTGCCGTTGATGCAGGGACGCGACGGCGGCCTGTTGGCGGCCGTGGAGCACGCCGCGGCCAAGAGCCATGCCGCCGCGAGGCAGACCCTGCGCTCCACGGCCGGAGCGGCGCTGTTCCGGGCCACGGTCGCGTACTGGGAGTATGTCGCCGCATTCCAGCGCGCCGCCATCCACGGTGCCGCCGCACGCCGGTCGCGGCAGATCGTCGACGAGATCACGATCCTGATTCGCGCCGACGAGCGGCCGCGGTCGGACCTGGATTTGATGGTGGCCAATGCGGCCTCGAAGCAGGTGGCGCAGCTCCGCGCCGAGCGGCAGATCATCGACGCGCGAACGGCTCTCGCAGGGGCGATCGGGCTCGATCTCGATCAGGCAGCTACGCTCGCCGACCCAGGCACCGCGTTCCCCGAACAGGACGAGACGCGGCACACGCCTGCGGTCGACGAGATGATACGGGACGCCCTGGCGCGGCACGACGCGTTGGCGGCGGCGCAGACCCGTCGCGACAGTGCCCGGGCGCTGCGCGACGCCGCGGCGCGCCAGCTGAAACCGCGGGTCGACCTCCTCGTCGGGGCCGGCTACACGGGCCAGGCCGGTGGCGGCGGAATCGGGCGTCTCTTTCATCCGTTGTTCCACAACACGCTCGGGCCGAACGCATCGGTGCAGCTGCTGGTGGAGCCATCGGCGATCAACAGCCTCCTGCGCGGCACGCTGATCTCGTCGGACGCCTCCTATGTCCAGGCCGTGACTGCGGCCGACGCGCTCGCACGCGGCCTCCGCCTCCAGATTGCGAACGCCGCCGAAGGGCTGGCCAACAGCCGCGCGCAGCTGGATCGGACGCAGGAAGCGGTGGATCGCTCGCGCTTGGCGCTCGCCACCGTCCAGCGCACGTTCGAGCTCGGGAACGCGACACTTTTCGATCGGATTCTGGCCGAGGACACGCTCACGAATGCCGAACTGGCGGATCTCGGCGCCCGCCAGGAGCACGCGATGGCGCTCGCGGAGCTTCAATCCGCTCGCGGCCTCGTGGTCGAGTGGCGCGACGGCCACTTGGTGGCCGACGCCAGGCGGGTTCTGCGGGCGTCACGGGGAGACGGCCGGTGAGTCACACTTTTGCGTTTCGACGGATCGCCCTCGACCGCTTGTCGTCGGCAGACGATCTCGATCGGGTGCTTCGCGTCACGAGTCCGCGGAGCTGGTTGTTGCTGGCGGCGCTTTGCGGTCTCGTGGCCGCGGTGCTCGTGTGGAGCGTGGTCGCGGTCGTGCCGCTCAAAGTGTCGGGGCCCGGAATCCTGCTCAAGAGCGGCGGCATTTTCAGCGTCGTGTCGACGATCGGCGGCCGCGTGGCGGACGTGTCGGTCGGCGTCGGCGACACCGTCAAGGAAGGGCAGGTCGTGGCGCGCATTGCGCAGCCGGAAATCGTCGAGCGCCTGCGGGAGGCCCGCATCACGCTCACGAACCTGCGGGAGGCGCATGCGTTCCTCACGGCCGCCGGCGGCCGCGAGCTGTCGACACAGGAGGCGTCGCTGCGCCAGCAGGCCATGCACCTGGCCGACGCCATCAAGGCCGACGAAAGACGGGCGGCGTTCTTTCGCGAGAAGGTCGTCTCCCAGCAGCAACTCGTGGCGGAGGGTCGCCTCGTGCGCCAGACCCTGATCAACACGCTCCAGGAGCTCGACGCGACGAACGAGCAGATCCGCATGCGTCGCGGCGAGCTCACGAAGATCGAGCTGCAGACGCTTCAGGCGCGATCGCAGCGGCAGGTCAGCCTGCAGAAGAGCGCGTTCGCGATTCGCGAGGCCGACCACGACGTCGCGCAGCTCGAACGCAGCCTCACCTCGGGCGCCGAGGTGCGATCGCCGTACACGGGGCGGATCATCGAAATGGCCGCGGAGCAGGGATCGATCGTGAACCGTGGCGAGGTGCTCTTCACGCTCGACCTGACGGGCCGAACGGTTGCGGCCCTCGAGGCGATGTTGTATGTCCCGGCCAAAGACGGCAAGCGCATCGCACCCGGCATGGTCGTGCAGATCGCGCCCGCCACGATCCGCCCGGAGGAGCACGGGTACCTGATCGGACAGGTCACATACGTCTCCGACCTGCCGGCCACCGCACGCGGAATGCTGCGCGTGCTCAAGAACGAGGAACTCGTGCGATCGTTGACCGGCGCGACGCCGCCGCACGAGGTGCGGGTGGATCTCCTTCCCGATCCATCGAGCGCGAGCGGGTACCGCTGGTCCTCCGCTCAGGGCCCGCCGACCAAAGTGCAGAGCGGAACGTTGTGCGACGCCGCGGTGATCGTCGAGTCGCGCCGCCCGATCGAGATGGTCGTGCCCTTCCTGCAGAGAGCCTCCGGGCTCTGAATCCGCCGACGACGGGACACGCGCATGCGCTTCGAAAGCCGACGTCCGTCTTTGCCGCCGTTCTGCCGGCGCTCCCGCGCGCCCCGACATCCGCGCGTGCGCGTGCCCTCCGTGCTGCAGATGGAAGCGGTGGAATGCGGCGCCGCGTCGCTGGCCATGATCCTCGCGCACTTCGGCCGCGTCGTGCCGCTCGAAGAGCTCCGCGTGGTCTGCGGCGTCTCGCGCGACGGCAGCCGCGCGCACAATATCCTCCGCGCGGGGCGGAGCTATGGGCTCCTCGGCAAGGCCTATCGCAAGGAGGTAGCCGACCTGCGCCGAATCCCCACGCCGCTCATCGCGCACTGGAATTTCAACCACTTCCTCGTGATCGAGGGATTTCGCGGCAAGAAGGTATTCCTCAACGACCCCGCAACCGGCCCGCGGACCATCCGCGAGACCGAGCTCGACGCATGCTTCACCGGCGTGGTGCTCTCGTTCGATCGCAGTCCGACCTTCGAGGGCGGCGGGCAGCGGCACAGTGTCCTGCGCGCGCTCCGGAGGCGGCTCGCCGGCACGTCGCTGGCGCTCGCCTTCCTTCTCGTCGTCGGCCTCCTGTGGATGATGCTGGTGCTCGTCACACCGGCGTTCCTGACCATCTTCGTCGACGATGTGCTCATCGCCGGCATGCGCGATTGGGCCGTGCCGCTCAACCTCGCGATGCTCCTCACGGGCGCCGGCCTCGCGCTGCTGACGTACGTCCAACAGCAGTACGTGTTGCGCCTCGAAACGAAGCTGGCGCTTGCGCAGTCGGCCCGGCTGCTCTGGCACCTGCTCACGTTGCCGATCGGCTTCTTTCTCCAGCGCAGCGCCGGTGAGCTCGGCACGCGCGTCGCGGTGAACGAACGCATCGCGCAGGTCCTGTCGGTGGAGCTGGCGTCCGGCCTGCTCGGCGTGTGCGCCATCCTGCTGTACGTGACGTTCATGCTGGAGTACGACGCGTGGCTCACGCTCGTCATTCTGTTCACGACGGCGCTGAACGTCGTGGCGGTGCAGGGCGCGGCGCGCCAGCGCGTGAACCTCAACCGCCGCCTGTCGCAGGACCAGGGAAAGATGGTCGGGACCGCCATGGGCGGACTGCAGTCGATCGAGACCCTGAAGGCGATGGGCGGCGAGTCGGACTTCTTCGCGCGCTGGTCGGGATATCAGACCAAGGTCCTCAGCGTTCAGCAGAGTCTCAAGCTCCAGACCGACCTGCTCGGCCTCGTGCCTCCGCTGCTCACGATGGTCAACACCATCCTCATCCTGGGCGTCGGCGGGCATCGTGTCATGGACGGCACCCTCACCATCGGCATGCTCGTCGCCTTTCAGTCCTTCGTCTATCTCGTCGCCGTCCCCGCGCAGCAGGTCGTGGCACTCGGCAACAGTCTGCAGGAGGCCGCCGGACAGCTGGGACGTCTCGAAGACGTGGTGGACACCGTCCCCGACCCGCAGGTGCGCCTGCCGACGGCGGACGAGGCGACGGGTGGCACCGAGAAGCTCGCCGGCCTCGTGGAGCTCAGGCAGGTCACGTTCGGATACAGCCCGCTCGACCCGCCGCTCATCGAGAATTTCAACCTGACGATCAGGCCCGGCCGCCGCGTGGCCCTCGTCGGTGGTTCGGGATCGGGAAAGAGCACCGTGGCGCGGCTGGTCTGCGGCCTCTACCGGCCGTGGAGTGGAGCGATCGCCTTTGACGGTGTGCCCCGCACCGAGCGCTCGCACCATGAGCTGAGCCACTCGTTCGCGGTCGTCGACCAGGATATCTTCCTCTTCGAAGGCACGGTCCGAGAAAACCTGACCCTCTGGGACACGACCGCGCCCGAGGCCGACGTCGTCCGCGCGGCTGCCGACGCCTGCATCCACGACGAGATCATGTCGCGAGCCGGCGGTTACAACAGTCGTGTGGACGAAGGCGGGCGCAACTTCAGCGGGGGCCAGGCGCAGCGGCTGGAGATTGCGCGCGCGCTCTGCAACAACCCGACCGTCCTCGTGCTCGACGAGGCGACGAGCGCGCTCGATCCCGCCACCGAACGCACGTTCGACGACAACCTGCGCCGCCGCGGGTGCACGTGCCTCATCATCGCGCACCGCCTCAGCACGATCCGTGACTGCGACGAGATCATCGTCCTCGAGGAGGGCCGGATCGTGCAGCGGGGCACCCACGACGCGATGAAGAGCGTGCCGGGACCCTACCAGCGTCTCATCGCCTCGGAGGAGTCGTGATGTCGGTGTCGTCCTCCACCGTGCGCGCCGCTGGTCCGGGCGACGAGGCTGCCCGTTACGCCGCGGCACGGACGATGCTGCGCGGCGACGGCGGGTGGATCGTTCGCGCCGGCTACGCGGACATATTCGTGTCGCGGCGTGGTGCCAGCGAGTCACCCGGCCGGCGGCACCATCTGTTTCGCGCCGGCGAGCGATCGATCGTCTTTGGCCTGCCGGAGTCGTCCGACCTGCTGTTCGAGGCGATCGGGACCGAATCCACCGTCCTGGAGCCGGTCGGGCGCGAATGGATCGATGCGTGCGCGAACGACCCGCAGGCCGTCGCCATGACCCCGCGCGCCGTCGATCGATGGATCGACAATCTCTGCGAATACGTGGCGGCCGGCGTACCGCCCGCAAATTGCGCGTCCTACACGGCCGGGCAGGAAGCGACGGTCGACGCAGGTGGGTCCGTCCGTTCGGCACTTGGCGTGACCGTCGTCGAGGTCGTGAGCGGCGAGGCGGCGTTCTGCGGTTACGCGCGTGCGCGGTTGCAAACGGGCGATCTGGTCTCGGTATCGTGGCGCACGTGGCTGACGGCGACGGCGGAGAGCACGGTTCGGGTGAAGGCACTCGGCGAGGTCGTGAGCCGCGGCGATCTCTGGCGGGCGCTCGATACCCTTCACGAACTCGCGGTCGAAGCCGTGCGGGTCCGCCTCGAACACATCCGTCAGGTGGAGCGCGACCGGCAGGGCGCCAAGTCGGTTGCCGCGCAGGCAGCCGGCGCCGGCGCGCTCGGAGAGATCGCGGCGGCGTTCCGCGAAGCGCCGGCCGAGGCTGTCGCGGCAACGTTCGCCGACGGCGCGGCCACGACGCAGGAAAGGCTGAACGCCGCGTGCCGGCTGATCGCCGAGCGCCTGCGCATCCCGTTCGCGGCGCCGTCGACGACAGAGTACCGGACGCTCAAAGATGGCGTGGAGTCCGTGGCCCGCGCGTCGAGATTCCGCGCGCGGCAGGTGATGCTGACCGACGACTGGTGGCGCCACGACGAGGGTCCGCTCCTCGGCTCGTGGAAGGACAGCCAGCGTCCCGTCGCCCTGCTGCCTCGGAAGCGCTCGGGGTACGACGCGGTCGATCCCCACGACCGCTCGCGTCGGCCGGTCACGCTTCAGGTCGCCGCGCTCCTGGCGCCGACCGCATTCACCCTGTACCGTCCGTTTCGACCGGGCCGTGTCGGGGTATTCGAGCTCCTGCGCTTCGGCATGGCGGGATGCACGCGGGAGTTCGCGACGATCGTGGCCACGGGTGCGCTTGCCGGCGTAATCGCCACCGGCGTTCCGATCGCAACCGGCGTCCTGATCAACTCCATCATTCCGAGCACGGATCGGCTGCAGCTCGTGCAGTGGACGGTGCTGCTTCTCGTGGGGGCGGCAGCAAGCGGGATGATCCAGGTCGCGCGCAGCATCTCGCTCATCCGCCTCGAGATGCGACTCGCCTACGCCATTCAGTCGGCCGTGTGGGATCGGTTGATCAGCCTCCCCTCGGGCTTCTTCCGGCAATACGCCGCGGGCAATCTGGCCTCACGCGCGATGGGGCTCGACAGCGTCCGCCAGACGCTGTCCGGCGCGACGATTCGCGCCGTCCTCGGCGGCGTCTTTTCGGTGTTCAACTTCGCGCTGCTGTTCTTCTACGACGTTCGACTGGCGCTCTGTGCGGCGGTACTCGTCGCCACGGCAGTCCTGGTCTTCACCGGCTTGGCGTACTTTCAACGCGTGCAGCAGCGCGAAGTCGCCGCGATCCAGGCGAAGACGTCGGGGATCATCCTCCAGCTCCTCACCGGCATCCGCAAGCTGCGCGTCGCGGGAGCCGAGACGCGCGCCTTCGCGATCTGGGCCCGGCTGTTCAGCACGCAGCGACGCGCCCAGCTGCGGATTCGAGGCCTCGCCAACTGGCTGCGCGTGTTCACCGTCTCGTTCCCGCTCGTCGCGTATGCGGCCCTCTTCACCGTGATCCTGACGACCCCGGGCGGCGGCGCGATACGCACCGGAGACTTCCTGGCGTTCCTCGCGGCCTTCACCGGTTGCATCGACGCGACGATGATGACGGCGACCGCCGCCATCAACGCGTTGTCCGTCATCCCGCAGTATGAGATGTCCCGGCCCATTCTCGATGCGGAGCCGGAGGTCAGCGCCGGACAGGCGGACCCCGGTCCGCTCAACGGCGACATCACGTGCGACAAGATCGTGTTCCGGTATCGGCAGGAG
Organism: Vicinamibacterales bacterium; assembly: GCA_050748045.1. Lineage (GTDB taxonomy): Bacteria > Acidobacteriota > Vicinamibacteria > Vicinamibacterales > UBA2999 > CAVYVZ01. The sequence continues at coordinate 23,447 of JBOGIW010000612.1, forward strand.
GGGCCGCCGATCCTGAACGGCTTGTCGTTCAAGATCAAGGCCGGTGAGTTCGTGGCCTTCGTCGGCCCGTCCGGATCCGGCAAATCCACAGTGCTGCGACTGCTCCTCGGCTTCGAAAACGCCGAATCGGGAGCGGTGTACTACGACGGCCGCGACTTCAGAGACCTCGACACCCGCGCCGTGCGCCGCCAGATCGGCGTCGTGCTGCAGAGCGGCCGGCTCATGCCCGGCGACATCTACACGAACATCGCGGGTTGCTCGTCGGCGTCGATGGACGAGGCATGGGCGGCCACACGGATGGCGGGGCTGGAGGACGACATCAGGCGCATGCCGATGGGCATGCACACCATGGTCACCGACGGCGGAGGCACATTGTCCGGAGGACAGCGCCAGCGGCTTCTGATCGCTCGCGCCGTTGTCGGCGCGCCGCGACTGCTGTTCTTCGACGAGGCGACGAGCGCGCTCGACAACCAGACGCAGGCGATCGTCAGTCAGAGCCTCGAGCGCCTGCGCGCCACGCGCGTGGTGATCGCGCATCGTCTCAGCACCATCGTCAACGCGGACCGGATCTTCGTCGTGGAGAAGGGGATCATCGTTCAAAGCGGCACGTACGACGAGCTCATGGCGCAGCCGGGGCTCTTCCGGGAGCTCGCCAGCCGGCAGTTGGCATGACGCGAGGACCATATGACCGCCAGAGTGTTGCTCGTTCTCGCCGGGTTCCTGTCCTTTCCCGCGTGCGATGCCGGGACGGGAGGAGCCGGCGACGGTGCCGCCGCCGGGCCGATCCTCATCGGCGCGCCGTGGCCGTGGGAAGCGCGAAAGAACCTGTTGTACGGCCAGGGACTGGACATGGCGCTCGAGGAGATCAACGGCGCGGGAGGGATCCACGGGCGGTTCCTGCAGATCCTTCGTGAAGACGATCGAGAGACCGTCGATCAGGGACGCATCGTGGCCCAGAAGCTTGCGGCCAATCCGAACGTCGTGGCGGTCATCGGACACCTCCAGTCGTTCATCACGGTTCCCGCGGCGGCGATCTACGACCTCGCCGGCGTGGCGCTGCTGACGCCCACGTCCACCGATCCAGGGCTCACCGAGCAAGGCTACAAGATGGTGTTCCGCGCCACGTTCACGGACAGACAGGTGGGCAGTCAGATGGCATCCCTCGCGCTCGCGAGGAAACATCGGCGCGTCGCCATCTATTACATCCGCGACCGGTATGGGCGCGGCCTCGCGAACGCGTTCGAGGAGACGTTCGGACAGAACGGGGGGCTCGTCATGGATCGCCAGTCGTACGATCCGAGCGGAGCGGCCAACAGCCGTCCGCTCGCGCAGCTCGTGGACGACTGGAAGGGTCGCGAGCTCGACGCGATCTTCATAGCCGGTGAAGCGCCCCAAGCGGCGCTCTTCATCGCCGAGGCGCACCGCCGCGGCCTCCGCGTGCCTGTCCTCGGCGGCGACGCGCTCGGCACACCGGAGCTCTTTGCCGTGGACCACAGGTCGGTCGAGGGTGTGACCATTGCCACGCCGTTCCATCCCGACGACTCGCGGCCCGAGGTCCGCAGGTTCGACGAGGCGTTTCAGCGGCGCTACGGACGCAGGCCCGACACGGCCGCCGCGCTCGCCTACGATTCGCTTCGTCTCCTCGCCGAGGGAATCAGGCGCGCCAGGGCCGCCACGCGGGCCGAGATTGGAGCCGGGCTGCGTACGGTGTCGAAGTGGCCGGGCGTCACCGGTGCGTTTACGTTCGACGAGGCGGGCGATCTCGTGAGCCATCCGCTCGTCACCGCGGTGGCCCGCGATGGACGGTTCGCCTTCGTGCCCAATGGGGCAGCCGACGCTCACGAGTGATCGGGTTCATCGGCGTCTTCGGACGTCCGCTGCGGGGCCTTTCGTCTTCAGGAGCGAATATGTCACCAACGCCGATTGACCTCTCGGCCCATGGCTCCGTTCACGCAACCACCTGGGAGACGACGGGATCGTGTCCACTCGTGCTGCAGCCGGCGGCGGCGTGCAGCGCGAGCGAGTGGGTTGCCGGCAATCTCGATGCGGTCGAGGCGGCCCTGCACGAGCATGGGGCAATGCTGTTTCGCGGCTTCAGCGAGCGCGAGCAGTCGGGACTCGAACGGTTCACCAACACGCTGCGTCTCGAGCTGATGCACTATGTCGAAGGCGCCACGCCGCGGAAGCAGCTCGGCGATCACGTCTACACATCCACCGAGTTCCCGCCAGAACATGCCATCGCGCTCCACAACGAGCTCTCGTACGTGCTCACGTGGCCGATGAAGATCATCTTCTTCTGCGTGACGGCGCCGGAGCACGGCGGCGAAACGCCGCTGGCCGACGTGCGACGCGTGTACGCGCGAATTCCGCTCGACATCCGGGCGCGATTCGCCGCGAAGGGATGGATGCTCGTCCGCAACTTCGGCGAGGGACTCGGTCTGACGTGGCAGAGCGCCTACCGTACGACGGACCGGTCGGCGCTCGAGACGTACGCGAAAGAGGCGCGACTCACGCTCGAATGGCGCGACGAGCACAGGCTGCGGACGCGGCAGGTTCGTCCGGCGATCGCCCGCCATCCGGCAACGGGCGACACGGTGTGGTTCAACCACGTGGCGTTCTGGCATGCGTCGAGCCTGGGGTCAGAGTTCCGCGAGCTGCTCGTCGAGGAGTTCGGAGAGGACGGCCTTCCCTACAACACGTATTACGGCGACGGATCGCCGATCGAGGACTCCGTCGTGGAGCAGCTGCGGGCGGCGTACGACGCCGAAACAGTTGCGTTCCGCTGGCAGCAAGGCGATCTGCTGCTCGCCGACAACATGCTCGTGGCACACGGGCGACGTCCCTTCGCGGGGCCGCGGCGGATCATCGTGTCCATGGGGCAGCCACACACGCGCGACGACTTCCACGCCGTCGTGTGATCGTCCAGGAGATGACCGCCATGTCCGAGCCTCTTGCCCCCGGCCTCCGGTCGACGACGCCGCGCGTCGACTCGACGACGGCTGATCCGCAGGCGTTGGCGCCGCTCGCGGCGCGCGACCCGTCCGCCGACGACGGCGAGCTCACCGAAGCCGACCTCGCACGCGTGGTCGGCGGGCTCGATTGGTCGCAGATGCTCCTGCCGTAAGGCTTAATCCGTTTTTCGTCCCCGCGGCCTATGGAACGCCGCGGGGCGCGGCGATACAGTAGCGGCCACATCGACCTTCCCTGGACCGCCCCCCACGGTGTCCATGGCGGAAGCCCGCCCATCGCATCACCCCAGGAGGAGACCATGAGCATCTTCGACAATGAGGAAGACACGACCATCTACAACGTCGTCGTCAACCACGAGGAGCAGTACTCGATCTGGCCGGCACATCTTCCCGACGTTCTCGGCTGGCGCAAGGTCGGCGTCTCCGGCATCAAGCGCGAGTGCCTCGAGTACATCGAGCGGGTGTGGACCGACATGCGGCCGCTGAGCCTGCGGCGAAAGATGGAGCAGGACGCGCAGGCCGTGGCGGCGTCACGGTGAGGCGATGACGTCGCCGTGGATCGCCCATCGCGTGCAGAAACCGGCCGCGCGCGTCCGCCTGCTCTGCTTCCCGCACGCCGGCGCGGGCGCATCGGTGTTCCGTCCGTGGACCCGCGCCGCGGATGAGACGCTCGACGTCTGTCCGGTGCAGCTGCCGGGCCGGGAGACGCGCTGGGGAGAGCCGCCGATCGATCGCGTCGAGCCGCTCGTCGACGCGCTCTGCGATGCGGTGGCGCCGTGCATCGAGGATCGTTACGCGCTCTTCGGCTGCAGCATGGGGGCGGTCGTCGCCTTCGAGCTCGCGCGAGCGCTGCGGCGGCGGTCGCTTCCCTCGCCGTCGCACCTCTTCGTCGCCGCACGGCGCGCTCCCACGCGGCTGGATCGCCGCGCGCCGATCCACCACCTGTCGGACGCGGAGCTCGTCCGCCGCATCGGGGCCTATGCCGGAACGCCGGCGGAGATACTCGCGAGTGCGGACGTCATGAGCCTCTATCTCCCGGCGATCCGCGCGGACTTCACGCTCTGCGAGACCTACGTCTGCCAGCCCGGGCCGCTGCTCGACTGCCCCGTCAACGTTTTCGGCGGACACCTCGATTCGGAGGTGACGCCCGACGACCTCGCCGCGTGGCGCGACGTCACCGTGTCGTCCTGCCGTGTGCAGATGTTCGACGAGGGACACTTGTTCCTCCACAGCCAGCAAAGCGTTCTCCTCGACACGATAGCGAGCGAGCTGTGGCGCACCGACGCCACGCCGGAACGCGTCGCCGTCGCCTAGCCATCGCCCGAGGCCGTCCGGGAGCGGCACGTGATGATCCGATCTCAACGTGAAGATCCGGTGTCTGAGTTGGATGGACGCGAGAGCGCCAACGAGGCCAGGCGCACGCGGCTCTCGGCGGCCAAGCGTCTGCTGCTCGAGCAGCGGGCGCGCGGACAGGCCCCGCTCCGAGGCGCCCTCGATTGCATTCCTGCCCGTCCGCCCGGCGACGCGCCGTTGTCGTTCGCCCAGGAACGGATGTGGTTTCTGCAGCAGCTGTACCCAGCCGGCGCCGCATTCCATGTCCGCGTCGTGCAGCGGCTTCGCGGTCCTCTCGACGTGAATCTGCTCGAGGAGTGCCTGCAGACGATCATCGGCCGGCACGAAGCGCTGCGCACCACGTTTCCCGCGCACGACGGGGTTCCAGCGCAGGTCGTATCACCGAGCGCGACGTGCAGCGTCACGCTCGTCGACCTCCGCCATCTCGGCGACGTCGAGCGGCAGGCTGCGATCGCCGCGACGATCGACGGCGAAACCTCGAGGCCGTTCGATCTCGCGAGCGGCCCGCTGTTGCGCGTCTCGGTGATGCGCCTTCGGAGCGAGGACCACGTGCTCCTGCTGGTCACCCACCACATCGTCGTGGACGGCCAAAGCGTCGGCACGCTCTTTCGCGAGCTCGGCGAGCTTTACGGCGCGCGCAAGGCGGGCCTTCGCCCCCGCCTGCCCGACCTGCCGATTCAGTACGCGGACTTCGCCGCCTGGCAGAGATCCTCGCTGACGGCCGAGCGACTCGAGCGGCACCTCGCCTACTGGAAGGAACAACTCGCCGGTGCGCCGCCCGTGCTGGAGCTGCCGACCGACCGGCCCCGCCCCGCCGTTCCGACCCATCGTGGCGCACACCGCCGCGTCCGGATCGCGGCGCCGCTCACGCGAGCATTGAAGGCCGTGAGCCGTCGGGCGGGCGCCACGATGTACATGACATTGTTGGCGACGTTCGAGATCCTGCTCGCGCGCTACACCGGTCAGACCGACGTCGTCGTCGGATCGCCGGTCGCCGGCCGGCTGCGGGCAGAGCTCGAGCCGCTCATCGGCTGCTTCATCAACATGGTGACGTTGCGAGCGAACGTGGCGGACGACCCGACGTTCGAGGCGTTCCTCGCGCGTGTCCGACAGACCGTGCTCGACGCGCAGGAACATCAAGAGTTGCCGTTCGAGCAACTCGTCGCCGAGCTGCAGCCCGAGCGGGCCGTACACACGACCCCGCTGTTTCAGGTCCTGTTCGGGTTCCAGAACGTCGAGGAGGGCGGGCTGCGGCTCGCTGGCACGACGGCGGAGACGATCGACCATCCCGTCACCACCACCGCGAAACACGACCTGTCGGTCAGTCTCACCGAGCGCGGCGGAGAGGTGACCGGCGCCGTCGAGTACGCGACGGATTCATTCGATCCGACGACCATCGACCGCTTCATCGGTCACTACATGACGTTGCTCGAAGAGATCGTCGCACGGCCCGGCTCGCGGCTGTCGCAGCTGCGGCTGCTCTCGCCCGCCGAACACCGCACGATGGCCGAGTGGCAGGTCTCGTCACCCGTCTCGATCCCGACGGTGCCAGAGGTCTTTGCGGCGCATGCGGCGGCGACGCCGGCCGCGGTCGCGGTCGTCGAGGGTGCCCGCACGCTCTCCTACGGCGACTTGGAGCGGCGCGCGAACCGGGTGGCGCATGCGCTTCGTCAGCGGGGCATCCGTCGCGGCACGCTCGTGGGCGTTTCGCTGCCGCGGTCGATCGATCTCGTCGTGGCGCAACTCGCGGTGCTGAAAGTCGGCGCCGCCTACGTGCCGCTCGACCCGGGTTACCCGGCCGAGCGGCTTGGCATCATGGTGGGCGACACCGAAACCCCGCTCGTCATCTCGGATCCGGCGTCGCCGAACCGACTGCCTTCAGGGATCGCCGTGGTCGATGCCGCCGCGCTCGAATCGGAGGCGCCGCCAATCGACGCGACCCCGCCATGTCCGGCAGCCGCGGACGACCTCGCGTACGTGATGTTCACGTCGGGGTCAACCGGCCGTCCGAAGGGCGTGATGGTGACCCATCGCGGCATTCTGCGGCTGGCCGGCGCCAGCGGCCTCATCGCGCTCGGTCCGGACGACACGCTCGCGCACGTGTCGAACCCCTCGTTCGACGCCGCGACGTTCGAAATCTGGGGTGCGCTCCTGAACGGCGGACGACTCGTGGTGATGCCGCACGATCTCGTCCTCACCGTCGATGCGTTCGTTGCGGCTCTTCGTGACAGCGGCGTGACGACGCTTACCCTGACGACGCCGCTGTTCAATGAGGTCGTGGCGCACGTACCTGATGTCATCGGCCGCATGCGTCACGTGCTGTTCGGCGCCGACCGCGTCGACCCGGCGTCGGTGGCAACGGCGATCGTTCACGGCGCACCCGAACGCCTGCTTCACGTGTACGGACCGACGGAGAACATGACGTTCACCACCGGGTTCCACGTGCGGCAGGCGCCGAAGCGCGGCGAGACGGTGCCGATCGGCCGTCCGGTGACCGACACATGTACATACGTCCTCGATCGCTTCCGCCAGCCGGTGCCGCCAGGCGTTATCGGAGAGCTGGTGGTCGGTGGCGCAGGCCTCTCCCCCGGATATTGGAAGCGCCCGGCGCTCACGGCGGAGAAGTTCGTGCCCGATCCGCTCAGCGCCATACCGGGATCCAGGGTGTACCGCACGGGCGACCTCGGTCGCTGGCGGGTCGACGGCGAGCTCGAGTTCGTCGGTCGCCGCGATCACCAGGTGAAGATTCGCGGATTCCGCGTCGAACCGGGCGAGATCGAGGCGGTTCTGCGCGGCCATCCTTCCGTCGGTGCCTGCGCCGTGGTGGCGCGAGAGGAGCCGAAGGGGCGGCGGCTCGTCGGATACGTGGTGGGGACCGCCGGTGCAGGGTTCGATCTCGAGAGCGACCTCCGCTCCTTTCTTTCAGCGCGGCTGCCCGACTACATGGTCCCCAGCGCGCTCGTACGCCTCGAACGGCTGCCACTCACGCCGAATGGCAAGGTCGATCGAGGCGCGCTGCCAGGCCCCGACGCGGAGAGGCCGGTCACCGCAGCGCCGCGCACACCTACGGAGGAGGTCATCGCCGGCATCTGGGCCGAGGTGCTCGGACTCGACGACGTATCCGTCCACGACGACTTCTTCGATCTTGGCGGCCACTCGCTCCTGGCCATGCGAGTCGTGGCACGAATGCGCCGCGCGTTCGGGATCGATCTCGCCGTCCGTGCCCTGTTCGAGAAACCGACGGTCGCCGCGCTGGCGGCCGAGATTGCCCGCACCGCGGCGCGTGGCCGGCATGCGGATGTACCTCCGCCGGCGGCAGGCGCGGCCCGGCCCGACCGACTCCCGCTCTCGTTCGCGCAGCAGCGCATGTGGTACATGCAGCAGCTCGCGCCAGCGAGCACGGCGCTCCACATTCCGCTCACATGGCGCGGCCGCGGCCACCTCGACATCGAGGCGCTCTCATGGGCGCTCACCGAGCTCCTGGATCGTCACGAGACACTGCGCACGCGATTTCCGCTGCGAGACGGCGTGCCGCTGCAGATCATCGATCCGCCGGCGCCGGTCACGATCGACGTCGAGGATCATCGCACGCTGACGGTCGAGGCACAGGAATTCATCGTGCGCGCGCGGACACGCGCCGTGATCGAGCAGCCGTTCGACCTCGCCACCGGCCCGCTGTGGCGCGCGCGCGTGATGAAGCTCGGCGCCGATCACCACGTCCTGGCGCTCGTGCTCCATCACATCGTCGCTGACGCGTGGAGCCTGGACATCTTCTGCCGCGAGCTGGCGGCGCTCTACAGCGCGCGCCTGTCGGCCCGGTCGTCGCCGCTGGCGCCTCTGTCTCTCCAGTACGCCGACTTCTCGACGTGGCAGCACACCTGGCTCGAAGGCGATCGACTCGACCGCGAGCTGGCGTTCTGGAAGGCGAATCTGGCGGGAGCACCCGCACTCCTGCAACTTCCCTCCGATCGACCGCGACCGCCGATCGCGAGCGGGCGAGGGGGCAACGCGCCGGTGCGCATCGGACCGGCGCTGACGAAAGCGCTGCGCGCCCTGAGCCGCCAGCACGACGTCACGCTGTACATGGTCCTGCTCGCCGCGTTCCAGGTGCTCGTCACGCGATATACGGGCCAGAAGGACCTCGTCATCGGAACGTCCATCGCCGGCCGGACCCAGGCCGAGGCCGAGTCGCTCATCGGCGTCTTCTTCAACGTGCTGCCGCTCCGCACGAGCCTCGCCGGAAATCCTTCGTTCGTCGAGCTCCTCGGCCGCGTGCGCGAGACGACACTGGGTGCGTATCAGCACCAGGATCTGCCCTTCGAACGCCTCGTTCGCGAGCTCTCGCTGCCGCGCACGCTCAGCTACAGCCCCGTCTTCCAGGTCCTGTTCGAGCTGCACGACTCGCAACTGAGCGCCCCAGCGTTGCCGGGACTCGTCATCGACAGCGTGTGGATCGAGGGGAGCCACACGGCGAAGTACGACCTGACGATGTCGCTGGTGCAGCAGGGCGATGGCGTGGCCGGCGGCGTGGAGTACAGCCGCGACCTGTTCGAACCGGCGACGGTCGAGCGGCTCGTGGGCCATTACCTCACGCTGCTCGAAAGCATCGTGCAGGAGCCGGGTCAGGCGATCGCGCAGCTCCCGCTCATTCCCGCGGCGGAGCGGCGGCAGCTCGTGAACGAGTGGAATGCCACTGCACTGTCGTGGGACCCGGCATGTCTCGACGAGCTCTTCGAGGCGCAGGCGCATGCGACGCCAACGGCGGTTGCCGTCGAAGCGGCAGATGGCGCGTCGTGGACCTACGCCGCGCTGAACGCGCGCGCCAATCAGCTCGCGCGCATTCTCCGTCGCGGCGGCGTTGGACCCGACGATCGGGTCGCCATCTGCGTGCCCCGCAGCATCGACCTGATCGCGGGACTGCTTGGGGTGTTGAAGGCAGGAGCGGCGTACGTGCCGCTGGATCCGTCGTATCCCGCCGAACGCCTCCAGTACATGGCGAGTGATGCCGGAGTCCGCTCGATCGTGACGCACGCGTCGTGCGCGGCCATGTTTGCCGCGAACGCACCCGTGCTCTGTCTCGATCGCATGACTGAGGCGCTGGCCGCGGAGGATTCCGCCGACCTCCCGCGAGTCACGACGCCGGCACATCTGGCCTATGTCTACTACACGTCGGGATCGACCGGGCGGCCGAAGGGCGTCGCAATCAACCACGACGGCATCGTCAATTACGTGCGTTGGGGTTGTCGCGCCTACGGCGCCGCGATGGGCGGCGGCGCGCCGCTGCATTCCTCGATCGCGGTGGACCTGACGCTCACGAACCTGCTGCCGCTGTTTGCGGGCGGCCGCGTTCAACTCGTGGAGGAAGGGCCGGGCGTGGATGGACTCGTGAAGGCGCTTCACGCCCGTCCGCGTTGGGGTCTGCTGAAGCTGACGCCAACGCATCTTGCGCTCCTCAATCCGGCTCTCACCCCCGAGGAGCGGGAGGCCAGCGCCCGCGTACTGGTGATTGGCGCAGACCAGCTCACGGCAGAACCGACGGCGGTATGGCAGGAGACGGCACCGGGTGTGACGCTCATCAACGAGTATGGCCCCACGGAAACGGTCGTGGGCTGCAGCAGCTACGTCTTCGATCGCCGTGCGCCGAAAGCAGGCGTTGTGCCGATCGGGCGGCCGATTGCGAACACGACGTTCTACGTCATGGATCCCGAGCGCGAGCTGTTACCGATCGGCATTCCCGGTGAGCTGTACATCGGCGGCGTCGGCGTGGCGCGCGGCTATTGGGGCCGTCCGGGGCTGACCGCCGCGCAGTTCGTGCCCGATCCGTTCCGCGGCATTCCCGGCGGACGCATGTACAAGACCGGCGACCGTGCCCGCTATCTGCCGAGTGGCGACCTGGAGTGCCTCGGGCGCTTCGACGACCAGGTCAAACTTCGCGGCTATCGCGTCGAGCTCGCCGAGATCGAAGCGGTGCTCACGGCGCATCCGGCCATCCACAAGGCCGTGGCGCTGCTGCGCGAGGATGCGCCCGGCGATCGGAGACTCGTCGCCTACGTGGCCACGGGCGCAACTGACGTGCACGTCAGCGAGCTGCGCGACCACATGAAGCGGCACCTGCCCGACTACATGCTACCGACGGCCGTCGTCTGCCTGCCGGAACTGCCGATGGGTGCGAACGGAAAGATCGACCGACGCGCGTTGCCTCCTCCCGACCGCGATCGCCCGCATCCCGGCGCGGCGTATGTCGCACCGGCGAATGCTGTGGAGGAAGAGCTCGTGCACCTCTGGGAAGCGCTGCTCGACGTTCGTCCAATCGGCATGAACGACAATTTCTACGATCTCGGCGGTCATTCGCTGCTCGCCACGCGGCTGCTCGCTCAGATCCGCCTGCACTTCCAGGTCGAGCTGCCGCTATCGCTGTTCGTGACCGGCGCGACCGTTCGCGAGATGTCGGCGGTCGTTCGAACACAGAACGCCGCCAGCTCGATCGTCGTGCCGATTCAACCCGAAGGCACGAGGCCTCCGCTCTTCTGCGTGCATCCTGCCGGCGGGCAGGTGCTCTGCTACACGAACCTTGCGCGGCACCTCGACCGGAGTCAACCGCTCTACGGATTGCAGGATCCCTACGCGAATGCGCCTGGGGGGTACTCGCCGCATTCGATCGCGCAGACGGCTGGAGCGTACGTCGCGGCCATTCGGCGTGTTCGTCCACACGGCCCCTACTGCCTGCTCGGCTGGTCGTTCGGCGGCACGGTGGCCTTCGAGATGGCGCAGCAGCTTCGCCGCGCAGGCGAAGACGTTCCATTGCTCGTGCAGCTGGATACGCCGGCACCACGATTCGCACGTCGGCTGACGCGAACGGAACGCGACGATTGCGTCATCCTTGCCGGCCTCGCGCGCGAGCGAGCGTATGTCGACGACCTCGAGGTGGCGATCTCGTCCGACGATCTACTGCAGCTCGCGAGGCAGCGGCGCTGTTGCCACGTCGTGGAACGCCTCAACGCCGCCGGCGTGACGCACCCGGGCGTGACGGCCGAGTCCTTCGAACAGCAGCTCGAACGGTGGTGGGGCCGCATCCATTCGCTGCAGACGTACGAGCCGCACGTGTACTCGGGCCGTATGCTCCTCATTCGCGCCGCAAGCACCGACACGGCGCTGCACCACGATTGGGCGGAGCTGATGACATCGACCTACCGCGATCGCGCGCTCGGCTGGAGCGAGTTCGTGTCGACGCCGATCGACATTCTCGACGTGCCCGGCCATCACAACACCATCGGCCGCGAGCCGTACGTGCGGGAGCTGGCGGCCCAGCTCGCCGCGCGTCTCGCGGCTGCCGTCGCCCGTATGTCGCCCGCTCCCGCATCCGTGTAGGTCACCCGTCCGGGGGGTTCGCGTATGGCCACCACCTCTTCGGCTCGATCGGCGCGATACGAAGCGCAGGTCGCCGAAATCCTGGCTCCGCTCTTTGGGTGTTCGGAGGCAGACGTGGACCGGAGCTCGACGTTCCTCGAGCTCGGCGCCGATTCCCTGCTCCTCATGCGCGCGAGCCGCGCCATCGAGCAGCGCTTCGGCGTCACGATCCCGTTCCGGACGCTGATGGGGGGCCTGGGGACGGTGCGCGATCTCGCCGCGCATCTCACGACCAACATCCCTGCCGAGACGCCCGCCGCGGAGCTGGACGTGCCGCTGCCCGAAGCGCCGTCGGTCTCTCCCGATCCGCCGCGGTCCTCGACCTGGGCGGCCCACGGTGATCGTGGCGGCGCCTCGGATCTCGAACGGATCGTCAGCGATCAGCTCCACCTGATGTCGCGCCAACTCGAGCTGCTGCGGCGCGCACGAGCAGGGACGCACGACCGGCGGCAGGACCAGCCGAGCGCCGCTCCGACAGTCGAAGCGGCCGCTGCGCCGGACACCGCGACACCCGAAGCGTTCGGGCCGTTTCGTCCCGCGTCTCGGCAGACGATCTCGGCGATGACCGACCGCCAACAGCGGCACTTGTCCGACCTTGTCGCGCGCTACACAGCGAGGACGGCGGCGTCGAAGCAATTCGCCGCCGAGCATCGCCGTTGCCTCGCCGATCCGCGGGCGCCAGCCGGCTTCCAGCTCGCCTGGAAGGAAATGGTGTATCCGCTCGTGGGCAGCCGGTCGAAGGGCTCGCGGCTGTGGGACCTGGACGGCAATCAGTACGTCGATTTCACGATGGGGTTCGGCGTTCACCTCTTCGGCCATTCGCCGCCCTGCGTGACCAACGCCATCGCCGCGCAGCTCGCCGAGGGCCTGCACCTCGGACCGCAGACGGAACGAGCCGGCCGCGTCGCCGCCCTCCTGGCCGAGTTGACCGGCATGGAGCGCGTGGCCTTCTGCAACTCCGGCACGGAAGCGGTGATGGGCGCGATCCGGCTCGCGCGAGCCGCAACCGGACGTGCCCGCATCGCGGTCTTTTCCGGCGCGTATCACGGCACGTTCGACGGCGTACTCGGCCGCGAGCAGACCGTCGGCGGCGTCCGGCGCACCGCACCCGTCTCCATCGGGACGCCCCTCTCGCTGGTCGCCGACGTGATGGTCCTCGACTACGGCGATCCGGCATCGATCGACGCCGTTCGACATGCCGCTGATCTGGCCGCGGTCCTCGTGGAACCCGTCCAGAGCCGCAACCTGTCGCTGCAGCCACGCGCGTTCCTCGAGGAACTGCGAGCGGTGACGGCGCAGGTCGGTGCGGCGCTCATCTTCGACGAGATCATCTCCGGCTTCCGCGTGCATCCCCGTGGATGCCAGGGCTGGTTCGGCGTGAGCGCCGACCTTGCGACCTATGGAAAGGTCGTGGCCGGCGGCCTGCCGATCGGTGTGATCGCGGGGGCGGCGCCCTTCCTCGACCGGATCGACGGCGGCTCCTGGCAGTACGGCGATCGGTCGTGCCCGACGGTTCCGCAAGCGATCTTCGCAGGCACCTTCTCGAAGAACCCGCTGACGATGGCCGTGGCCGAAGCGGTCTTGTCGGCGATCCGAGAGCAGAGTCCCGAGTTGCAGGAGTCGCTGAACCGTCGCACCGGCGCCCTCGCGGAGGCGCTCAACGCCATCTTCACGCGCTGGCGAGCGGCGATGCAGGTGCACCACTTCGGCTCGATGTTCCGGTTCGCGCGCCGGCCCGACGCTCGCTGGCTCGATCTGCTCTTCTACCACCTCGTCGACCGCGGCGCGTACATCTGGGAGGGGCGAGGCTGTTTCCTGTCGACCGCGCACGGTGACGCGGATGCGACCTTCCTCGTCGACGCCGTCGACGACAGCCTTCGCGAGCTCGAGCGGGAGGGCTTTCTCGGCGAGCGCCCGCTCCCGGCCCCGGCTTCCGCGCCGACGCACACGTTCGTTCCGATGGCGGCGTCGGCGAGGCAGATCTGGGTGCACTCGCAGATCAGCGAGCAGGCTTCCCTGGCGTACAACGAGCTGCTCTGCCTCCGGATGCACGGCGAGATCGATATCGACGCGATGCGGCAATCGGTCCGGCAGCTCGCCGAACGCCATGACGCGCTTCGAGCTACGGCGGACGAATCGGGTGAACGGTGGTGCGTGGCGGGCGAGGTGGCGGCCGACGTCGCTCGCATCGACCTGTCGGAACGATACGCCGGCGAAGGCGAGGTCGCCATGGCGGCGGTACTCGACGAGGCGATAGGCGAGCCGTTCGATTTGACCCGCGGGCCGCTCTTCCGCGTCCGGCTCTATCGTCTCGCCTCCGACCAGCATCTTTTTGCGCTCGTATTTCACCACCTGGCGATGGACGGATTGTCCGCTCAGTTGTTCCTGCAGGAGCTGCGGACGATGTACGTGGCGGCCATCGAGCGACGCCCGCATGCGCTGCCGCCGGCGAGGCAGTTCAGCGAGCGCGCCGGCGCCGCGCCGGGTCTCCATTCATCGGCCGACGCCCTCCACGGAGAGCGCTTCTGGTCAGAGCTGTTGGATGGCGCGGCGCCGCTGCATCTGCCGCTCGACCGGCCGCGCCCGGCGATCGGCGTCAGCGACGGCCGGCGTGAGCGGATCACGACGCGTGGCGGGCTCGGCGCGGCACTCGCCGACGACGCGGCGCGCGCCAACTGCTCGCTCTTCGTCGTTCTCCTGTCGGCCTTCGTCGCCACGCTGCACCGCTTGTCGCGACAGAACGACTTCGTCGTGGGTGTGACCTCGATGGGCCGCGCGTTCGACGGCGACCAGCGCATGATCGGTCACTGCGTCGATCTGCTGCCGCTGCGCAGCCGTGCGGCCGACGACCCGGAGCTCAGCGGGATCTTCGGGGCGATGAAGTCGCAGCTCCTCGACGCGCAGCAGTACGCGCCCTGGTTGCATCCGAGCAGCGGACCCCGCCGACTCCCCGCCATTCGCGCAACGTTCAACATGGATCCGCCGGCTCGCGACGCCGGCAGCTCGCTCGACTTCGGGTCGATACACGTCACGAAGCTTCCGGGACGCGTTCGCCACGTCAAATTCGACGTGCAATGGAACGTCGCCGTCGTCCAGGACGAGCTCTCGATCGTCTGCGACTACAACGCCCGCTGCTTCGACCCCTCGTCCATTCGATCGATGCTCGACACGTACGTGCAGATCTGCACGCTCGTCGCCCGGACGGCGCATGTTCGATTGTCCGAGCTGCCCCCCGTGACCGACGTCGGGCGGGAGCGGCTGATGGCCGAACGCGCCGCAACGGCGCGCTCCGTTCCGCACACGACCATTCCGGCCCTGTTCGAGACGCAGGTCCGGCGAACGCCGCATGCGGTCGCCGTGGCGTGCGGCGAAGAGCGGCTGACCTACGCACAGCTCGACGAACGCGCGAATCGGCTCGCGCATCACCTGATCGCCTCGGGCGTCGGCCCAGAGCGGCTCGTCGGCGTGGCGCTGCCTCGCTCGACAAATCTCGTGGTGGCGATCGTCGCGACGTTGAAGGCTGGTGGAGCCTACGTGCCGATTGAGCCGGACTATCCCGACGCTCGGCTCGCGTTCATGATCGAAGACGCTCGCCCGAGCCTGGTGCTGACGACCGCGGCGATGCAGCCGCGGCTGCCGCCCGTGGCGCCGACGCTCGATCTCGACGACGAGGCAGTCCAGGACATGCTCGGGCGGCTGCCGTCGGCGCCGCCCGACCTCACCGTTCTCCCGCAGCATCCCACGTACGTGATCTACACGTCCGGATCCACCGGCGCACCGAAGGGTGCCACGAACACACACGAGGCGCTCGTCAACCGCTTGCTCTGGATGCAGCACGCGTACGGACTGAACGAAGGCGATCGCGTCCTGCAGAAGACGCCATACGGCTTCGACGTTTCGGTCTGGGAGTTCGTCTGGCCGCTGATCGTAGGGGCGCAGGTCGTGGTGGCCTCGCCGGGCGCGCATCGCGACCCGGTCGCGATTGCCGACGCCATCTGCGAGCACGGCGTCACGACGGTTCACTTTGTACCGTCGATGCTGCGCGAGTTCCTGCGGTCGCCCGCCGCACCGCGTTGCGTGACGCTGCGCCGCGTCATCTGCAGCGGCGAGGCGCTCGCCGGCGATCTGCGGCAGCGGTTCTTCGACGCGCTTCCCGCGGTCGAGCTGCACAACCTCTATGGTCCGACTGAGGCGGCAATCGACGTGAGCGCCTGGGCGTGCCGCCCCGACGAGGGCCATGCGGCGCCGCCGATCGGCCACGCGATCTGGAACACCGCACTCTACATCCTCGACGAGCACCTCCAGCCGGTGCCGGACGGCGTCATCGGCGATCTCTACATCGTCGGCGCCGGGCTCGCGCGTGGATACCTGCGGCGGCCCGGGCTGACGGCCGACCGGTTCATCCCTGATCCGTACGCGGATGGAGCGCGGATGTATCGGACCGGCGATCTCGCCCGTCGACGGCAAGGCGGCGCGCTCGAGTTTGCCGGGCGTCGAGACGATCAGATCAAGCTGCGCGGAGTACGGATCGAGCCTGGCGAGATCGAGGTGGCGCTTCGCCGACATCCGGCGGTCCGTGACGCCGCGGTGGTGCCTGTCGCGAGCGCCGACGGCGGGAGTCGACTCGCGGCGTACGTCGCGCTCGATACCCGTGTAGCCGGAACGGCGCTGCGCCTGGCGGCGTGCGAACGGGAAGGCCGACTCTCCGCTGACGCGTGGGTCGAGCTTCCCAACGGCTTGCCGGTCGCGCACCTGACTCGCGGTGAAACGGAGTTCCTCTACGACGAGATCTTCGCGCGGCAGCGGTATCTGCGACACGGCGTGACGCTCTCGCCTGGCGCATGCGTGCTCGACGTCGGCGCGAACATCGGCATGTTCAGCCTGTTCGTCGGGCACCACTACCCGGGCACGCGCATCTACGCATTCGAGCCGATCGCAGCGATCCGCAAGGTGCTGGAGCTCAACGCCGGAATTCACGGACTCGACGTGCGGGTGATCGGTGCCGGCCTCGCGGAAGAAGAGGGCGAGCGAACGTTCACCTTCTACCCACGCATGTCGATACTCTCCGGTCAGTTCGCCGATGCGGATCAGGAGCGCGCCGTCGTCACCGCCTACGCACGGGGGCACGCCACCGGCTCGGCGGACGCGTTCGACGAGCTGCTCGACGACCGGCTGGCGGCGGAAAACGTGCGCTGCCGGGTGACCACCATCTCCGCGGCCCTCGCGGAGCAGCGAATCGAGCGGGTCGACCTCCTCAAGATCGACGCCGAGAAGAGCGAACTGGCGGTGCTTGACGGACTTGCCGCAGACGACTGGCCGAAGATTCGACAGGTGGTCGTGGAGGTGCACGACGAGCGTGCGGCGCTCCCGACCATCCGTGCCCGCCTGCAGCAACACGGCTTCCACGTCTCCGAGGAGTGCGACGACAGCCTGGCGGCGACGGGACTGACCACGTTGTACGCGGTACGCGAAGCCGGTCGCGAGAGCGAAGTTCCTCCGGCCCCCGCGACATGGAGCAGCCCGGCGCGTCTCATCGCGGACATGCGCGCCCGTCTCGGCGAGTCACTGCCGGAGATCATGATTCCCCCGGTCTTCGTGCTGCTCGATCGACTCCCAGTCAGCGCGAATGGAAAGCTCGATCGGCGGGCGCTGCCGCTGCCCGACCGCGGGTCGCTGCAGGCCGCGTCTCTCGTCCCTCCCCGCACGCCCACGGAGGAGGTGCTGGCCGCACTCTGGCGCGAGGTGCTCGGCATCGACGGCTTCGGAGTGCACGCCAATTTCTTCGATCTCGGCGGCCATTCGCTGCTCGCCACACGTGTGACGGCCGGCATCCGCCGTCACTTCCACGTCCAACTCCGCCTCCACGTCGTGTTCGACCAACCGACGATCGCGCAGCTCGCCGAGGTCGTGGAGACGGCGTTGCTCGACGCGCTCGATGCGATCCCGGAGGAAGAGGCCGCACGGCTCGTGGGCTAGACCATCCACAGGACGAGACAATGAACACCTTTCGAGTGACGCTGATCAACATGCCTTTCGGCGATCTGCAGATGCCTTCGCTCGGCCTGATGCAGCTCAAGGCGAGGCTCGAGTCGGTCTTCAAAGACCGTGTCAGCTGCCGGATTCTGTATCTGAGCAACGACTACGCGCGTTACCTCGGCCTGGACGTCTACACGCGGATCGTCGCCTCGACCGAGCTGCAGGTCACCGGTCTCGGCGACTGGTTCTTCCGCCAGCTCGCCTTCCCCGAGGAACCGGACAACGAGCGCGGGTACTTCCGCAGATACTTCAACGCGAAAGACGACGCAACCGTGCGGCTCCGCGAGCGGCTGCGCGATCGGCGGCCCGGCCTCGAAGCGTTCACGGAGCGTCTCATCGACGCCTGTGACCTGCGCTCGGCCGACCTGGTCGGCCTCACGTCGATGTTCTCGCAGAATGTCGCCTGCTTCGCCATGGCGCGTCTGCTCAAGCGGTCGCAGCCCGCACCGCTCGTCGTGATGGGCGGCGCGAATTGCGAGGCGCCGATGGGAAAAGTCATCGCCGATCACGTCGAGTGGCTGGACGCCGTCTTCTCGGGACCGGCCTTGCACAGCTTCCCCGAGTACGTCGAGGCGTGCATGGATGGCCGGCCCGAGCGGATTCAGTCGATCGAAGGCGTCTTCACGCGACAGGGTCGCCAGCTGCTGGCCAGGAATGGCCTGCTCACAATGGCGCAGCCGGCCGTGCCGCCGTTCGGCAAGGAGCTCGACATCAACACCACCATCGAGCCCGACTACGACGAGTTCCTGGATCAGTTCTCCACCCACTTTCGCGGCGAGGCGATGAAGCCGACCCTGACCTTCGAAACGTCGCGCGGGTGCTGGTGGGGCGCGAAGGCGCACTGCACGTTCTGCGGGCTGAACGGGTCGAACATGACCTACCGGGCGCTCGACTCGCGCAAGGCGGTGGAGCAGTTCCAGCGTCTCTTCACCTACGCCGATCGCAGCTCGTTCTTCTTCTCGGTGGACAACATCCTGCCGACGAATTACCCGACCGAGGTGCTGCCGCTCCTCGACGCACCTCCGAACGTCAAGATCTTCTACGAGGTGAAGGCGGACCTCAGCGACAAGACGCTCGCCTCGCTGGCGCGCGCCGGCGTCCGGATCGTGCAGCCGGGAATCGAAGCGCTTTCGACCTCCACGCTGAAGCTGATGAGAAAGGGCACGAGCGCCTTCAGCAACATCGCGTTCCTGAAGGGGTGTCTGCAACACGACATCAAGCCGCTCTGGAACCTGCTCATCGGCTTTCCAGGCGAGCAGGCCGCCGTCTACGAGAAGTACCAGCGCGACATCCCGCTGCTTGCGCACCTGCCGCCGCCGAGCGGCGTGTTCCCGATTCGCTTCGATCGATACAGCCCGTACTTCACCAAGGCCGCCGAGTACGAGCTGTCGCTCGAGCCAATGGAGTTCTACCGGCTCGTGTACCCCTTCCCGCAGGCCGCGATCGCCGATCTCGCCTACTACTTCGTCGACGTGAACCCGAACGCGTCGTACATGCTCAACATGGCTGAATGGCACGGACCGCTGAACCATGCCGTCGACCGCTGGAAGCGTCGATGGCTCGACGGCGACTGCGGAGCCGTCCGCCCCGTCCTGCACGTCACGAACGGCTCCGAGGGGGTCGTGGTCCACGATTCACGCTTCGACCGCGAAGCGGCCTACCGGCTGACGACGGAACAGGCGAGGTGCCTGCATCGGCTGGCGCTGCCGGCGCGCAGCGCCGACCTCGCCCAGCTCTCGAGAGAAATCCCAACCATCGTCGTCGAGCGCGAGCTCGCGTTTCTGCGCGACAGACGCCTCGTATTCGAGGAGGGCGACCGCCTGGTCGGCCTCGTCAGCAACGCCGAGCTGGCAGCGCCAGCCCTTCAGGATCTCGTTTCGCGCGCTCCCGAGCCTCTGGAGGTAGCGGCCGCGGAAGCAGACGTTCACATAGCCTCGTTCGCCTGCTCGTAACCAGGAGTTGCGTTACGGAGGATCATCATGCACCAAGGCAGCGCACCGGCAAACCGACTGGGAATCACGGGCGTCGATCACATGTTGCTGTACGCGGGCAATGCGCATCAGACCGCCCATTTCTACAGTGCGGCGTTCGGCTTCCGAATCCTCGGATATTCCGGTCTCGAAACGGGACACCGCAACCAGGCGTCCTGGGTTCTCGGGCACGGTGACGCAACCCTCGTGGTCACCAGCGGCCTCGACGCCGACGGACCCGCGGCACGACACGTCAATAGACACGGCGACAGCGTCAAAGATGTCGCGTTCCGTGTAGAGAGCGTCGAACGGGCGTTCGCGGAGGCGGTTCGCGGCGGCGCTCGACCGGTGCTGGAGCCGGCAACCATCGAGGATCAGTACGGTCGTTTCGTCGTGGCGACCGTGGGAACGGTCGGCGACCTGGTGCATTCGTTCGTCGATCGGCGCGCCTATCACGGGCCGTTCGTGCCGGGGTACGTCCCGAAGGTATCGCGGGCCCGCACGCGCCGACTCGCGATCACCGCCTTCGACCATTTTGCGGTCGCCCTCACGGCCGGAACGCTCGACGCGTGGGTAGACTTCTACCGTTGTGCGCTCGGCTTTCATGAGTGCCACGAGCAGAGGATCGACACGGGAAAGACCGGCATGCGATCGCGCGTGATGGCCGGCGGGCCCGCCGGCGTGGTCTTTCCGCTGCTCGAGCCGGTCGACGGCGCCAGCCGCTCCCAGGTGCAGGAGTTTCTCGACTTCAACTGCGGCCCCGGGGTGCAGCATGCCGCCATCCACACCACCGACATCATCGCGGCGGTTCGCTCGCTGATTCACATGGGCATGGAGTTCGTCCACACGCCGGACGCGTATTACGAAGCGGTGCCGTCGCGCATGGGTCGGCTCGACGAGGATCTCGCCGCACTCCAAGAGCTGCGCATCATGGTCGACAAGGACGATTCCGGCTATCTGTTCCAGATCTTCACGAAGTCCGTCACCGGACGGCCCACGTTCTTCATCGAGCTGATCCAGCGGAAGGGATCGCGCGGGTTCGGCGCCGGCAACGTTCGCGCCTTGTTCGAAGCGATCGAACGAGAGCAGGCGGTGCGCGAGCGCGCAGCCGAGTACGGGGACGCGCCGCTCGCGCAAGCCTCCGCGGGAGGCGGCGCGTGACACCGGCGGCACGCTGCAGTTGCGGCGGCCACGATTGGCCGCGCGCGATCGGCGACCACGCACGGCGGCAGCCGCAGCGGACGGCGGTCGTCTGGACGGGCGGGCGCCTCACCTACGGCCAGCTCGTCACGTTGAGCGGCGCGCTCGCCCATCACCTGCGCGACGTGACGCCGTCGCGGCCGGCGCGCATCGGCGTCTGCCTCGATCGTTCGTGGCGAGCCGTCGTGGCGGTGCTCGGCATCCTCGAAGCGGAATGCATTTACGTGCCGCTCGACGCGAGTCACCCCCTCGAACGCCTCCAGGCCGTCATCGAGGACGCACAGCTCGACGCGCTCCTCGTCGAGCGGCCGACCGCCAGCCTCATCCCCGATTCTGCGCGCCCGATTGCGTGCGTGATCGACGATCTCCTCGCGCCTGCGCCCGCCGCCGGGTCAGGCACGGAACCGGCGGTCTGCCGCTGCCGCGAGCTGGCGTACATCATGTACACCTCGGGAACGACCGGCACGCCGAAGGGCGTGATGATCGAGCGCCGCAATCTCGCCGCGTGCTTGGCCGCGAGCCAGGAGCGATTCGAGTGGCGGCGGTCCGACAAGCTGGCAGCGGTGGCGCCGTGGGCCTTCGATATCTCCCTCTTCGAGATCCTCAACCCGCTCGTCGCTGGCGGATCCGTCTGGATCGTCGGCAAGGTGGAAATACTGAATGCACGGGCGCTGACCGACGTGCTCGCCCGCTGCACGATGTTCCATGCCGTGCCGGCGCTCATGCAGGGCCTGGTCGGACACCTGAGGAACACCACCACGTCCCTGCCGTCGCTCGCAACCGTCTTCGTGGGCGGCGACCGCGTGCCGCCGGATCTGCTGGCGTCGCTGCGCGACGTGTTTCCGCACGCGCAGGTCCACGTCCTCTACGGGCCGACCGAAGCGACGATCATCAGCACCTCCCATCGCGTGTCCGCAGACCTGCGTGCCGACGCGATCATCGGCTCCGCTCTCCCCGGCTCGATCGTCAAGGTCGTCCCGCTGGAACCGTCGGGCACGAGCGGAGAGATCTGGATTGGCGGCGAGGGCGTAGGCCGCGGCTATTGGCGGCGCGACGATCTCACGCAGGCGCAATTCGTCAAGCGCGACGGCGATCGCTACTATCGCACCGGCGACCTCGCGCGCGTGCAGCCGGACGGGAACCTGGTCTTCCTCGGGCGCCTCGACCGGCAGGTCAAGATTCGCGGACAGCGCATCGAGCCCGCCGAGATCGAGATTGCGCTTCGTCGCCATCCCGGCGTGCTCGACGCCGCGGTGGCACCGCGCGTGAACAGCAACGGCGACACCACGCTGGCCGCCTGGGTGGTGCCGGTCGCAGGCGACAGTCGCACGCACATGTGGCCGTCCGTGGGCGAATACCCCCTTTACGACGAGCTCATCTATCGCGGCCTGACGAGCGATGAGGAACGAAATCGCGCCTACCTCCACGCGCTGACGTGCACAGCGCCCGGTCGAGTCGTCGTAGACGTCGGCACCGGCGCCGACGCGATTCTGGCGCGAATGGCGGCGCAAGCGGGCGCCCGCCGTGTCTACGCGATCGAAGCCCGTGAAGACGCCTTTCGAGCCGCTGTCGCGTGCGTCGCCAACGCTGGCATGTCCGATCGAATCCAGGTGATCAAGGGCGACGCCCGCCAGGTCGCGTTGCCCGAACAACCCGAGGTATGTGTCTCCGAAATATTCGAGTCGATCGGGGGCGCGGAAGGTGCCGGGATGATTCTCTCCGCCGTCCGCCGACAGCTCTGCGGTGCGCGCGTCATGGTGCCGTGGCAGGTGACGACGATGGTCGCCGCGGTGTCGATCCCGGACTCGTCGAGGAAGGCGCCGCGCTTCGATCCCGTCGCCGCGTACTACGTCGAGAAGGCGTTCGCCGCATTCGGCCGCCCGTTCGACATTCGTCTCTGTGTGCGCGGGGCGTCGCGCGAGTGGCTGCTCTCGGGCGAAGACGTCTTCGAGCGCCTCGATCTCGACGATCCCGGGACGACGCGGTCGGACCGGCGGGCACATCTCCGCATCCAGCGCAAGGGAACGGTGGACGGATTTCTGCTCTGGCTCCGGCTCACGATGCCGGACGGTCGTGTCCTCGATACGCTCGACACGGCGACCTCGTGGTTTCCGGCGTTCGTACCGGCATTCGACGGAGCCGCGGTTGAACCAGGCGACGAGTTGATCGCCGATTGCGTGTCGCGCCTCTCGGCGGACGGCGTGCATCCGGACTATGCTCTGCGCGGAACGCTCACGCGCCCCGGCCGCCGCCACCTTGGTTTCGACTGCGACCTGGCGTACCGGCCGCAACACTTCCGCCGCGACCTGTTCTACCAGCAGCTGTTCCACGACTCGGGCGTGCCGGCGCGAGGACTGACGATCGACGCGAGCGAGATCAGGCGGCACGCCGCCAGCCTGCTGCCGGCCCACATGATTCCCTCCACGGTCACCCTCGTCGAACGCCTTCCGCTGACGCCGAACGGGAAGCTCGATTACGCGGCGTTGCCCGAGCCGACGGTCGCGCGATCGCCGGCGCTCAGCGGCTACGCGCCTCCCACCGACGAACGTGAGCGACGCATGGTCGGCATCTGGGAACAGGTTCTCGACGCATCCCCCATCGGCGTGCGCGACAGCTTCTTCGATCTCGGCGGCGACTCACTCACGGCGTTGCGGCTGATCGAGCGTGTCCGGCACGAACTCGATGTCGACATTCCGCTCGCCAGTCTGTACCGCGATCAGACCGTCGAGCGCCTGGTGCAATCGCTCGCCGGCCGCCCGCCGGACAGGGCGGATCGCGCGCGCGCACGGCTCGCGCGGCTCACGCCGTGCGACGTACACCTGTGAGCCGGAGACTGTCATGAGCCGCTCCCGACACGTCGAGCTCAAGGCGTGTTTCTCCGATCCGTTGCTCGACGTGATGACCTTCCTGAACGAAGTCGTGTCCGAATATCCATCGGCCATTTCGTTCGCCCCCGGCCGTCCGCTCGACTCGTCGTTCCAGATCGAGGAATCGCTTCCGGCAATCGCCGCGTTCGTGACCGCATCCGCCGCGCGTCGCGGCGTCGCGGCCGGCACCGTCTGGCAGGAGCTCGCGCAATACGGCCGCACCAATGGGATCATCCACGAGCTCATCGCCACGCATCTGGCAACGGACGAGGGGATCGTCGCGGATCCAGCGTCGATCGTGGTCACGGTCGGCGCGCAGGAAGCGATGGCCATCGCCCTCGCCGGTCTGTTCGAGCCGCGTGAGGACGTGCTGCTCGTCAGCGATCCGACGTATATCGGGATCACCGGCCTCGCACGCATTCTCGGGATACGCGTCGCGCCGGTGCCATCCGGCGATCGCGGTCTGGACGCCGGCGTCGTAGAGCAGGCGATCGCGCGGGCGTCGCGCGAAGGGCGCGTTCGTGCCCTGTACGACATCCCCGATTTCAACAACCCGCTCGGAACCAGTCTGCCCTTCGAAGATCGATTGCGGCTGCTGGACGTGTGCACCCGTCACGGCGTGCTCGTGATCGAGGACAATCCCTACGGGATGTTCGCCTACGACAACCAGCGCCTGCCCACTCTCAAGGCGCTCGATCGGGATGGCGTCGTCTTGTACATCGGCAGTTTCGCCAAAACGCTGTTTCCGGGTCTCCGCCTCGGGTATCTCGTGACGGACCAGCGCACCGCGTGCGGCGAGCCGCTGGCCGCCGCGCTCTCGCGCGTGAAGAGCCTCATCAGCGTGAACACCTCGCCGATCGTGCAGGCAATCGCCGGTGGGATGCTCCTGAGAAGCGGCGGGTCCCTCGAACCGATCGTGGCGCCGAAGCGGAACGCGTACCGTGCCCGTCGAGACGCGATGCTCGCGGCGCTGGACCGGCACTTCGGCGGCGGTCCGGTCTCGTGGAGCTCGCCGCAGGGAGGGTTCTTCCTCACGATGACGCTGCCGTTCGAGTTCGGGCCCGTCGAGCTCCGGCAATGCGCCGCCGACTACGGCGTCATCGTGGCGCCGATGCGCTTCTTCGGCCTGACCGCGACACGGACCACGCAGATCCGCCTGTCGTTCAGCTACGTCGATCCTGAACGGATCGCCGTAGGTGTCCAGCGTCTGGCTCGTTTCGTTCACGATCGTCTGGGAGCAGCCCCGGATGCGTCGTTGTGCGCATGGTCCAACGCATGTAAACTCGCCCGTTGATCCCGATGCCCCGACGCATGCCCGGCCGATGGCTGCTCGGTCCCGTCCTGATCGCGCTGCTCGTGGTCGGGCCTGCCGCCCGGCGTGGGCGCCCGCTGACGATTACCCACGCCACGGTCGTCGACATGGTGACCGGACGCACGACCCCCGACAGCACAGTGGTGGTACGAGACGGGGTCATCGTGTCGGTGGGGACGCGCACGGCGCCGCCGGCGGGCGCGCACGTCGTCGACGCCGCGGGCGGCTTTCTGATTCCAGGCCTCTGGGACATGCACGCGCATCACGAGGCCACTGGTGAGACCTCCCTCGGCCTGTACGTCGCCAACGGCGTCACCGGTACGCGCGACATGGGATCGGATCTCGATGCGGTGCTTCGGCTGCGGGCGATGACCGCGGCCGGTACCCTCCTTGGTCCGCGCATCGTCGCCGCCGGGCCGATTCTCGACGATGCGCCGGACGACTGGCCGTATCGGCTGCGGGTGCGCACGGCCGACGAAGCGCGGCGCGCCGTTCGCATGCTGAAGACGCGAGGCGTCGATTTCGTCAAAGTGCACGACCGTACGCCGCGCGAGGCATATCTCGCAATCGTCGAGGAGGCCAGCCAGCACAGCCTGCCCGTGGTCGGGCACGTGCCGCGCGGGATTACGCTCGAGGACGCCGTGCAGGCAGGGCAACGCAGCATCGAGCACCTCGCGGGGTTCCGCGTCGTGCGCCAATGTTCGGGCGGCGAGACGTATCGTCGAGAGGCGTGCGCGCCGTTCTTCGCGTGGCTCGCCACACGCGCGGTCTGGCAGACGCCGACGTTGGCATCGTGGCGCAGCCTGATGACCATCGGCACCGCACAATCGGATGCGGAGAAAGACCACGTCGAGTACGCCAGCCCTTCACTGCGGGAAGGATGGGCGCTGAATCAGCGCGTGTCCAACTCCAGCGCCGAACAAGCGCGCCAGCTCGTGGCATCCTCCGACAATGCCGCGATTGCAGTGAGCGATATGCAGAGGGCGGGTGTCGGCATTCTTGCCGGCTGCGACGGGCTCGTTCCGGGCTTCTGCGTTCACGACGAGCTCGAGGTGATGGTTCGGGGCGGCATGTCACCGCTCGCGGCGCTGCAGACCGCGACGATCAACCCGGCGCGGTTTCTCGCTCTCGAGCGGACGCTGGGCGCGGTAGCGGAGGGCAAGGCCGCCGACCTCCTCTTGCTGCAGGCGAACCCGCTCGAGGACATCGCCAACGTCAGGAAGATCGAGGGCGTTGTCGTGGCTGGGCGCTGGCTCGATCGGCAGCAACTCGACGCCCTGCTCGCCGACATCAAGCGCCGGTTCAACCCGGCATCGCTCGCGCCCGCGAACTAGATCTCCTTTCGTCCGGACAGCCGATGGCGGCCTGGCCCGCAACCGGCTACGCTTCTCGACCACGGCGGATTCTTCCGCCGGGCCTTCCTCGAGCTTCCGACATGTCTGGCGGAAGCCCGTTCATCGAAGGTGAGCCGATGCTTGATTGGGAAATGCTGATGCTGCTCGATGAGCGGGAGGACGAAGACGAGGCGACGCGATACGAACGCCGCGCGTTCCGGCAGGAGCTGCAGTGGAGCGTGTCGCCGCTCGTTTTCGCGGCCATCCTTCTCGCCCACGGCGGCGCCGCGCTTGCCCGCCTGCTCTCGTCGCGAGCGCGGCGCGTGTGGACGGCCGTCCGAGGATCCGCGCGTCGGCGCTCCTTCGCCGCCGACACGAGCCCGTCACGAGAGCCGCTCGCACACGTCCACGCCGATGTGAGCTCCCCGATCGGCCGGCTCTGATTCTCGCGCTGACCTTCCGAGGCCGAGCGATGGCTGTTGATCGCGCAGCGTTCGTCGCCGATGCGCCACTCGACGCGGCACGCGAGCGGACCACCTCCGCGCCGCTGCACGTGTGGGAACACGAACGGCCGCTGCCGGGCGGCGACTGGGTCATCTGGCGTCCGACGGTCCTTCGCGGCACCGGCTTCCCGGTGTCGACCATGGCCGGTCTGGCGGGGATGCAAGCGCCATCGGCCGCGGACGAGTACTCCGACACTCGGGCCGACGTGATCCGTTTGCGCCGGCTCGCACTTGCGCAGATCGGCCAGGATCTGCGGGCGTGTCCTCCGAGCGCCCGCGCCGCGCTCCGTGCCAGGCGGCGTCGTATTCGTCAGGGGAGAATCGCGCGCGACGCCACGACTCACATCGAACGGGCGCTGGCATCCGCGACGGAGGCGCGCGTCGCGGCGCACGCTCGGTTGATGGAGGTGTACCGGGCGGAGACGCAGCTCATCGACGCGCGTCTTGCCGGGATCCTGGCCGACCCCCGCTTTCGCGAAGCAGTGCGGTGGCAAAATCCGCGCGCGCTCTCGCTGATCGATCGCAGGTTTCAAGCGCCGGCAGGCGCACGCGCCGACCGTCGCGCCGCAGGCGATCTCGTCGCGATGCTCATTCAGCGCTACGCGCTCAAGAACGACAGCATCGGGTTCTTTGGACCGGTGGGGTGGGGCTCCCTTTCCGAGCAGGAGATGACGGTCGACATCTCGCCGGGTGCCGGCTTGCTCGCCCGCCGCGCGGTGTACTTCGAAGGGTGGTGCATCGACGCGCTCGCCGACGCGCTCGACGCGCATCCATCGGTCAGGTGCTGGACCGCGCCCCGTCTCGCCGGCGGCGTCTGGCAGGGAGAGAACGGCGTCGTGCACGTGCCTCTGGTTGGGCAGGTGGCCGTATCGGAAGGCGAGCGCCGTGTCCTGGCGTTGTGCGACGGGGAGCGCTCCGCGCGGGAGATCGCCGACGTCGTGCTCCGCCACCCTGAATCGGATCTGCGTTCCGAGGACGACGTGTTTGCCGCGCTTCGTGCTCTCGTCGACAGACGGGTGCTCGTCTGGAGACTGGACGTCGCTCCTCAACTTCATCCCGACCACGAGCTCCGCAGGCGTCTCCATCGCATCGGCGATCCCCGGTTGCGCCAGGAGTGCTTCGCCGCGCTCGACGCGCTGGTCGAAGCGCGCGACGCGGTTGCGCGCGCCTCAGGCGATCCCGACGCACTCGACGAGAGGCTCACCGCGCTGAACACGACGTTTACGGGTCTCACAGGTCGCGCGCCGACGCGCCGCGTCGGACAGATGTATGCCGGCCGCACGCTGGTATACGAAGACTGCCGCCGTGCCGGCCGGGTCACCCTCGGCGCTGC
Source organism: Vicinamibacterales bacterium (assembly GCA_050748045.1). Lineage (GTDB taxonomy): Bacteria > Acidobacteriota > Vicinamibacteria > Vicinamibacterales > UBA2999 > CAVYVZ01. The sequence goes on from JBOGIW010000612.1 coordinate 51,731, forward strand.
ATTCCTCGCGCGGCTCGGTCCGCCTCTCACGCTTGTCCTCGAGAGCGCCCGATGGGTGGCGGCGGAGCTCGCACGTGGATTCCGGGTGCAGATGCGGCAGTGTTATGCCGCGCTCGCGCGTGAACGGCGGGATGCGGTCGACGCGCACGAGTTCTATACACGAGTCACGCAGATCCCGCTCGACGAACGGATGGCGCGCATTCGCGACGTGGAACGGCGATTCCGTGAGCGGTGGCAGTTCGCGCTCGGCGTGGACGGAGAGCCGCGCCGAGTGAGCCGATCGGTGGACCAGATCGCGCTCCGCGCCCGCGAGGCCTTCCTCTCGCGCTCGCCGCTATGGAGCAGGGTGAGGTTCCTCAGTCCGGACGTGCTGGTGGCCGCCGATGGCCCGGAAGCATTCCGCCGTGGCGACTTTCACTGCGTGCTCGGCGAGATCCACAGCGGCAACGGACTCCTCTGGTCCGCGCTGGCTTCGCAGCATCCCGATCCGCAGGAGCTCGCGGACGCGGTCGAGCGCGATGCGCGCGACGTCACGCCTATCGTGACCCAGGTCCTCAAGAGCGACTGGTCGGCCCGGCTGAACGTCGCGGCGCGTCCCCCGTGCGGCTGGCGGTACGAGTTTCACGACGATCGACCGAGCCAGCCCGGTTGCCGACCGATGCCGGCGGCAATGCTCGTTCCATCGGATGACGGCCTCACGGTGACGATGCGGACGCGCGACGGCAACCACGAGTTCGACGCGATCGAGTTGTTCGGTCTGCCGCTGTGCTGGGAGGTGGACAGCGTCCTCAAGCAATACCTCCCGGACGCACCTCACGTGCCCCGCGTGACGATCGGCGCCTTGACTATCGCGCGCGAGCGTTGGTGCGCCACCCGCGACGAGCTGCCGTTCGTCACCGAGCCCGACCGTGCGGCGCGCTTCGCTGCGCTGCGCGCGTGGGCGCGCGGCCTCGGGCTCCCGCGACGCGTGTTCTACAAGTTCCCGCGCGAGCGCAAGCCGTGTTATCTGGACTTCGACAGCCCGCTGTACAGCGATCTCTTCCTGAAAGGCGTGCGCAGCCTCGAAGAGGGCATCGCGGTTCGCCTCGACGAGATGTTCCCGGGAATCGCCGAGACATGGCTCGCAGACGGCACCGGCGACCGGTACACCAGCGAGTTCCGGTTCGCCACTCGACTGGCGAGTCCCGGGTGCCTGGCATGACCGTCACCAATCGCTTCGAAGCCCGGGCCGCGGCGTCTCCGGAGGCCGTTGCGCTGATCGCCAACGATCGGACGTGCACGTATCGCGCCCTCAACGCGCGGGCCAATCGGCTGGCGTGGCATCTCCGCGAGCGCGGCGTCGGACCGGAGACGATTGTCGGCATCTGCATCCCACGAAGCATCGATTTCGTCGTGGCGCTGCTCGCGGTCGCGAAAGCCGGGGGTGCGTACCTCGCCATCGACGTCGATCATCCACGCCAGCGAGCCGAGTGGATGCTGCGCGACACCGGCGCGCGTCTTCTCCTGGCGACGGCCGACACCCGCGGACTGGTCTGCGCGGCGCCCGTGATCGTGCTGACCGAGCTCGATGAGGTCCTGGACCATCAGCGCCACGACAATCCGGCCTCGCCTGCCAGCCCCGATGGCCTCTTCAAGGTCGTTTATACGTCGGGCAGTACAGGTCGACCCAAAGGCGTGCTGGTGCCGATGCGGGCCGTCCTGCACCGACTCGATGCGATGGCGGCCCGCTTCCCGTTCGTCAACGGCGATGTTGCGCTGCTCCATCGATCGTCGATGATCGCCGGATCGTCGTGGGATGCGCTCGGCCCGCTCATCGCCGGCGTGCCGACGCTCGTGATGCCCACGTTCGACCCGATGGATGCCGCCGTGTGGGAGCTGGTTGCGAGGACGCGTGTCTCGCATCTCGCCGCCGGACCATCCTTGTGGCACCTCATCCTGACCATGGCGGAGCGGTCGGCCGTCCGCTGGGATGCGCTGCGCATGGTAATCGTCGGCGGCGAGCGTGCCAGCCGCAAGCTCGTGACACGTTTCGCTCGCGCCTTCCCGCACGCGTCTCTCGTCAACATCTATGGGCTGACCGAGAGCATCTATCCGTGCGGCTGCGACGCAACGCTCACCGCCGCCTGCGGATCGTACGTTCCGGCGGGAGGGCCGTTCCCGGACGTGTCCGTCGCCGTCGTCGACGACGCCGGACGCGCGCAGCCCCATGGTACGTCCGGACATATCTGCCTCGCAGGCCCGGGCACGGCACGCGGATATCTGCACGCGCCGAGCCTCACCGCAGAGAAATTCGCCCCTAATCCCTCGGGCGCCACGCCCGGCGAGCGCATGTTCAGGACCGGTGACCGGGGCCGGTGGCGCGCCGACGGGGTGCTCGAGGTGCTCGGCCGCCGCGACAATCAGGTGAAGGTGCGCGGAACACGCGTCGAGCTCGCCGAAGTAGAAGCGGTGCTGTCGGCGTCGCCCGGCGTCAGCGAAGCGGCCGTCACGAGCCACACGGCGGACGAGGGCGAATCGCGCATCGTCGGATACGTCGTGCCCGAGCCTGGCGTGTCGATTTCCATCCGCGAGCTGCGCGCGTCACTTGCACGCGCGCTGCCGGCGGGGGCCGTTCCCGCGGCGTTCGTCGTGCTCGCAGAGATGCCGATCACCTCACAGGGCAAGGTCGATCGCGCGCGGCTGCCGGCGCCGGCGACCACGGGGGCCGACGACAGACACAGCGGCCCGGCGCCGCGCACGAACACCGAACGGGCCATTGCCCGGATCTGGCGGGAGCTGCTGAACGTACCTCAGGTCGGTGTGCACGACGACTTCATCAGTCTCGGCGGCACGTCGCTGGCCGGCATGTACGTCGCGTCGCGGATCCGCCAGGAGTTCGGAATCAGTTTGTCGTTTGATACGGTGCTCGGCGCACCGGGACTCGACGCGCTCGCCTCGTATGTCGACGCCGCGCAGGAGCGGAAGGCCCACGGCGCATGATCGCGAATCCCTCTGCTGAACATCAGGAGGCCGCGTGCGCGCCGGCTGTTCTTTCCGGCGCCGGCGAGCTGACCTGTCGCGATCTCAGGAGCCACCAGGACCTGGAGAGCGCGGCCGCGCTGGAAACCGAGATCTGGGGGTACACGGATCGTCTCGACGCGCTGCCACCCTCGCTTCTCTCGGCCTCGATCCGCGTCGGGGGCCTCCTGCTGGGCGCGTTCGACGCGGATCGCCTCGTGGGATTCGTCTACTCGTTTCCCGCGATTCGGAACGGCGAGACGATCCACTGGTCGCATCGGCTTGGCGTCGCAGAAGCATACAGGAGCACGGGCGTCGGGCACTGGTTGAAGCTGGAGCAGCGGAGGCGTGTGGCCGCGCTCGGTCTCAACCTCGTTGCCTGGACCTACGACCCTATGCTGGCGGCGAACGCGCACCTGAACCTGACGAAATTGCGCGCCACGGCGGCGCGATACGAAACTGACGTGTACGGCACCTCGAGCAGCCCGCTGCATGCCGGAATCCCGACGGATCGGCTCGTCGTGGACTGGCGGATCGGCGGCGCGACCGGCGAACCCGACGCGGATCGAAGTCGTCGGCGCCACACCGCCATCTGCGACGCCCCGGTCGTGAACAGGACGCGACGCGGTCGCGTCTGGCCTGCATGCGCCGCCCTCGAGCTCTCGTGTCCGTCAGATACCGTGCGCGTCGAGATTCCACTCGGGTTCACCCAGATGCTGCGCCGCGATCGCGGGCTGGCGCTGCAGTGGCGACTGGCGACGCGCGCGGTCTTCACGACGTATTTCGGTGCCGGATTCACTGCGGTCGACTTCGCCGTCTGTCGCGACCGCGGGCTCGGATGGTACCTGTTGACGCGCTGACTTCCGTCGCGACCGACGCATCCGTAGGAGTGCCGTGCATGACCGTGCCGCCGCAGGACGGGCGTGAGCCCGAGCGAGAGTGTGACATCGCCGTGATCGGCATGGCCGGGAGGTTTCCCGGCGCAAGGGACGTCGACGAGCTGTGGCGCAATCTCTCGAACGGCGTCGAGTCGATTTCGGAACTGACGTCGTCGGACCTCGTCCAGGCCGGCGTGCCGCGAGCGGACCTCGAGCATCCCAACTATGTCCGCGCGCGCGGGCTGCTGGCGGACGCCGAGTGCTTCGACGCGGCGTTCTTCGGAGTCACGCCGGCGGAAGCCACGGTCATGGACCCGCAGCACCGCCTGCTGCTGGAGTGTGCATGGGCGGCACTGGAGCACGCGGGGTACGCCCCGGACAGCGTCCCAGGGGTCGTCGGCGTCTACGCCGGCGCGAGTGCCAGCGATCACCGCGCCAGGCTGGGATCTCGCCCCGAGCTATGCGATCTCCTCGGCGGCTACCTGGTGCAGGTTGGCAACGACGTCGATTTCCTCACGACGCGGATCTCGTACAAGCTGAACCTCAAGGGACCGAGCATCGCGGTGCAGACATCGTGCTCGACCTCCCTCGTCGTCGTCCATCTCGCATGCCAGGCCCTGTTGAACGGCGAGTGCGACCTGGCGCTGGCGGGCGGCGTGAACGTATCGACCCTGCGGCGCATCGGCTATCTCTATCAGGAGGCCGGGATTCGATCGCCCGACGGACACTGCCGGCCGTTCGACGCAGGCGCGAAGGGAATGGTCAGCGGTGCAGGGCTCGGCCTGGTGGTGATCAAGCCGTTGCGCGCCGCGCGGCGCGACCGCGATTTCGTTCACGCGGTCATCAAGGGTTCCGCCGTGAACAATGACGGCCGCGCAAAGGTGAGCTACACGGCGCCGAGCGTGGACGGGCAGGCCACGGCCATTCGCGAGGCGCTGTCATGGGCCGCCGTCGATCCCGCGACGATCGGCTATGTCGAAGCGCACGGCACCGGCACGCATCTCGGCGATCCCATCGAGATCGCGGCGCTCACCGACGTCTTTCGCGCCTCCACCTCGCGGCGCTCGAAGTGCCCCGTCGGGTCGATCAAGGCGAACATCGGCCACCTGTCGGCCGCGGCGGGCGTCGCCGGCCTCATCAAGACGATTCTGATCCTGAAACATGGATGCGTCCCCCCGAACCCGTACTTCCGGGCGCCGAATCCGGAAGCGCGGCTCGACGAGAGTCCCTTCTACGTCAACCAGGGGGCGGTGGACTGGCCGGCGACGGCCCATCCGCGCCGCGCCCTGGTCAGCGCCCTCGGCATTGGCGGCACGAATGCGCACTTGGTGCTCGAGGAAGCACCGGTGCACGCGCCGACAACCCCCTCGAACACCTGGCACGTCCTGACTTTGTCTGCCCGCACGGCATCGGCTCTCGATGCGATGACCCAGAACCTCTCGGGGCACCTCACCTCCGCGGCTGCGCCCTCGTTGCCGGATCTCGCCCACACGCTCCACGCTGGTCGGACCGGCTTTTCCTACCGCCGCGCGATCACATGCCGCGACATCGACGGTGCCGTGCGGGCGCTTCGCGGTGAGGAGGGCGCACGTGCATGGACGGGCGTCGCCTCGGAGGAGCCTCCGCCCGCCGCATTCATGTTTCCTGGCGTCGGCACGCAGTACGTGGGCATGGCGGCGGAGCTGTACCGCGAAGATGCGCTGTTCCGACAGGAGCTGGATCGATGTTTCGACGTCCTCGCTCGTCACTCGGACGTGAACTTCCGGGACGTGCTCTACCGGCCTGACTCCCAGACCGATCCCACGACGATCGATCGCGCTGTCGTCGTGAATCCGCTCGTGTTCGCCGTCGCCTATGGCGTCGCGATCCGCTGGACGCAGTGCGGAATTCGTCCGGCCGCGCTCATCGGCCACAGCCTGGGCGAGTACGCAGCCGCCACGCTGGCGGGCGTGTTCACGCTCGAGCATGCGCTCGAGCTCATGTTGACGCGCGGCCGCCTCATCGAGCGCGTCCCTCCTGGCGCGATGCTCGCGGTACCTCTCTCCGAGGAGGAGACGCTTCCGTATCTCAACGACGACGTCTCGCTTGCATCCGTGAACGCGCCGACGGCGTGCATCCTGTCGGGGGCGCCTGCGGCAATCGCCGCAGTCGAGGCCGCACTGCACCAGCGTGGCACCGCGTGCCGGGCGCTGCGCTTCCCTCACGCTCCTCATTCCGCGATGATGGACCCCATCCTTGGCGAGTTCGCCGACCACGTTCGCGCGGCGGCACCGAAAGCTCCACGAATTCCACTGGTGTCGAGCGTCACCGGCACGTGGATCACGCCCGCGCAGGCTGAGGACCCGCACTACTGGGCCTCGCACCTTCGCCGCACGGTACGATTCGCCGAAGGACTTCGGTGCGTGTTGAGCAATCCGCGGCAGCTCCTCATCGAGATGGGGCCCGGCCGCAGCCTGAGCCGGCTCGTGAAGCGGCAGGGGGCGGGCGCGGCCAAACGACAGGTCATCCCCACGCTTTGCGCACCCGACGATGACACACCCGATCGGGAGCTGTTCGCGCGCGGGCTCGCCCGCTGCTGGGCGGCTGGCGTGCGGGTCGAGTGGACGCACTACACCGGCGCCGAGCCGCGGTACCGCGTGCCGCTGCCGACGTATCCATTCGAGCGAACGCGGTATGCGCTCGAGACCAGCACGGGCGCGCCCTCGCCAAGCGATGCGAGCGGCCATACCGCGCGCACGGCCGACGATCGAGGGGCGCCTGGGTCGGATCTGGAACGCGTCATCACCGACCAGCTTCGTCTGATGTCGGCGCAGCTCGACGCACTCCAGGGCTGATCGTTCCAGCTCGCCTCGCTCCTTCTCAGCGCGAGAGTTCCATGCCAGACAAGTTCGAAGACGAGTGCGGCGTCTTTGGCGTGTACAACCACCCCGGCGCCGTCTCGCTTACCACGATCGGCCTCCTGTCGCTTCAGCATCGCGGGCACGAAAGCGCCGGGGTGGCGTGCAGCCGCGATGGCGTGCTCCATTGCGTTCGCGCCAAAGGGTGGGTGTCCCACCTCGCCGACCGGCACCTCGGCGGCGTCAGCGGATCCGCCGCGATCGGGCACGTCAGATACTCGACGTGCGGCGACAGCTCGCTCGCCAACGCCCAGCCTCTCGTCGTGGCCACGCGCGACGGACACCTCGCGCTCTGTCACAACGGAAACATTGTGAACGCGCACGACATACGGACGACACTGCGCGATTCGGGCGCGACCTTCGACGGCGACGGCGACACCGAGGTCGTTGCGCGACTGCTCGCACGACGATGGTCGGAGCTTCCGGAGCACGAGGCGTTCCGCAAGACGTTCGAGATGGTGCGCGGCGCCTACTCGATCGTCGTCCTGACCAGCGATCGCATGTACGCTCTGCGCGATCCGCTGGGCATTCGTCCGCTGAGTCTCGGCCGCATCGGCGACGCAATCGTGATCAGTTCGGAGACGTGCGGGTTCGATGCCATTGGCGCCACACACGTGCGCGACATTCGTCCAGGCGAGCTGCTCGTCGTCGGCCGCGCGGGCGTCCGCTCCTTCCAATTCCAGACTCCCGCGCCGCTCTCCGCGCAATGTGTGTTCGAGTTGATCTACTTCGCCCGGCCCGACAGCGTGACGTTCGGTCACAGCGTCGCGGCGGTGCGCATGGCGCTCGGCCGAAGGCTCGCCCAGGAGCAGCCAGCCGACGCCGACGTCGTCGTGCCGATTCCCGATTCCGGCCTCTATTGCGGTATCGGCTATGCCCGTGGCACCGGCATCGGATGCGAGCTGGCGCTCGTTCGCAACGCGCACGTCGGCCGAACCTTCATTCGGCCCGACGTAGCGGAACGGCGCGCCACCATCGCCGCCAAGTACAACGTGATTCGCGATCTCGTCGCAGGCCGGAGGGTGGCGCTGGTCGATGACTCGCTCGTCCGCGGCTCCACGTGCGAATCCATCGTCGCACGAGTCCGAGAGGCCGGCGCGCGCGAGGTTCACGTGCGAATCGCGAGTCCGGAAACGATCGGACCGTGCTACTTCGGCGTCGACACACCCGACGAGGGCGACCTCTTCGCAACCGGTCGATCGGTCGCGGAGATGGCGCGGCTCCTCGGAGCGGACTCTCTGGCCTTTCTCAGTCTGGATGGACTGCTCCGTGCGGTTGCCGGTGCCACCGGCGGCTACTGCTCGGGCTGCTATACCCGCCGATATCCGATCGATCCGGACGCATCGCCGCGGACGGCACGATCCGTGGCGGCGCCGGCCCGTCTGTATACGGCGTGCACGAGGTAAGTCTCGAGTGATCGCGGCTCCAGACGACGTGACCGGCGATTGGATCGTCGTGATGACCTGCCACGGCGCCAGCGACGTCATGCGCATGACGCTGCAGATGCACGGCGATCGCGCGACCGCGTGCCTTGGCGGCTGTGCTTTCGAAGGTCGCGCGAGCGGCTCGCGCCTGGAGCTTCGGACGCCGGATGGTGCAACACCCGCCGCTCGGATCAGCGGGACCTTCGAGCGGCACGCGTTGTCGGGAGAGTATGTCGTCGGCAAAACGCGCTGGACCTGGTCGGCCACGCGACCCGCCGGACGTGCCGCAGGGGCGTCGCGGACGCACGTGTTCGCGCCCACAACCTTTCATCGGATGTTTTCCGGATCGATCCCGCCCGCATTGCACATTCGGTGCGGCGACCGCGTGAAGACCTGGACGCTCGACTCGTCGGGGATCGATGCCGACGGAGCACGGCGATCGCGACCCGGTAACCCTCAAACCGGCCCCTTCTACGTCGAGGGGGCCGTTCCCGGTGACACGCTGGCGGTGACCTTCACGCGCATGCGCTTGAACCGCGATACGGCAACGTCGCGACGGAGGATCTGGAAGGACGCGGTCACGGCGGCGTATATCGAGAGCCGGCGCCCGCTTGCCGATCCCGACAGCGCGTGGCTGCTCGACCGCGCGAAGGGAGTGGCGCGGCCGGCGCAGCCGACTCCCGCGCTCGCCGGATATGCGGTGCCGCTCCAGCCGATGCTCGGGTGCGTAGCCGTGGCGCCGCCGTTCGACATGGCGGTCACGTCGCAGCATCCCGGGACGTTCGGAGGCAACATCGACTATGCCGGCATCCGTGAAGGCGTGACGGTGTACCTGCCGGTGTTTCAGATCGGCGCGCTCCTGTTCATCGGAGACGGCCACGCGGCCCAAGGCGACGGCGAGGTCACCGTCAGCGCGCTCGAGACGTCGATGGACGTGGAGTTCGTCGTCGACGTGCTCCCAGGGCGAACGCTGGCGACACCGTGCGCCGAAGACGCCGAATGCCTGATGGCGATAGGAATCGAGCGATCGCTCACGAGGGCGCTGCAGAGCGCCACCACCGAAATGGCGCGCTGGCTCGAACGCGACTACGGGCTCGACCGCGAAGAGGCCGCGACGGTGCTAGGGACGGCGCTGCGCTATGACATCGCGCAAGTCGTCAATCCCCATCCGAGCGTCGTGGCGAAGCTGCCCAAGGCGGTGATGGCCCGGGTCCGCAAACCGCCTGTCAACGGTGAAAGGCGATGACCATGGATGCTTCATCCGATCGGCCCCTGCTGGTCCGCCGGCCACCTCAGACGCCGGCACCGCTGTCGTATGCGCAGCACGCGCTCTGGGTGGCGCAGCAGCTCCACGGACCCGCTGCGAAGTACAACGTTGTCACCGCATGGCGGCTGCATGGCCCGGTCGACCGAGCGGCCCTGTGCCGCGCCATCAATACCATCGTCGAGCGCCACGAGAGCCTGCGCACGCGCTTCGACGAGCTCGACGAGGAGCCGGTGCAGATCGTCTGCCCCGCGGCGCCATTCGATCTCTCCCCGGAAGACCTGACCGGCCTCGACGATGTCGCGCAGCGTCGGGCGGTGACGCAGGCGCTCGACGACGAATGGGCGAAGCCTTTCGACCTGCGACGCGCGCCGCTGCTGCGCGTACGTCTCCTGGAGCTCGGCACCGTCGAGCACGTGCTGATTCAGACGGCTCACCACATCGTGTGGGACGGCTGGTCGCGTGGAGTCTTCGCACGGGAGCTGAGCGCGCTCTATCGCGCGGCGCACCACGAGGTGCCGCATGGCCTCGCGGCTCTCGAGGTGCAGTGCGCCGATGCCGCGGTGTGGCAGCGCTCGCGGCTCACGGGGCCGCGCCTCGCTCACGGTCTCGGATACTGGAACGAGCAGCTGGCAAATGCACCTCAGGAGCTCACCCTGCCGTCCGATCGCCGCCGGCCGGCTGTGCGGCGGCAGGAGGGTCGCGCCCTCGACGTGCAGCTGTCGCCCGAGCTGATCGGCGCCGTCACGCGCTTCGGCCAGGCCAATCGCGCTTCCCTCTTCACCACCCTCCTCGCGGGCTTTGGTGCCCTGCTGGCGCGGTACACGCACGCCTGCGACATCGTCGTCGGAACGCCCGTCGCCGACCGGCCCGACGCGCGGCTCGAGCCGCTGATAGGCCTCTTCACGAACGAACTGCCCATTCGAATGAAGATCGGCCCGGAGACAACGTTCCGGCAGCTGGTGAACGACGTGCGCGAGACGACGCTTGCGGCGTATCGGCACAAAGAGGTGCCGTTCGACCGGATCGTGCAGGAGCTCTCGCCGCAACGGAGCCGCAACGCTGCTCCTCTGTTTCAGGTTGGATTCGGTCTACAGGATGCGACGTCGGCAGCCTTGACGTTGGCCGGCCTCGACGTCGAGGCGTGGCTCCGCGCCGAGCGTCTCCGGGCAAAGCTCGATCTCGAAGTGCAGGTGCTCGTCGACGGCGATCGCGCCAGACTGTATTGGCTTTACGACGCCGAACTCTTCGGCCGCGCCCGCATGGAGCAGATGGCCCGTCACTATAGACAGCTGCTCGACGGGCTGACGGCCGATCCCGACGTGCCCCTGCACCGGCTCCCCATCGTGAGCGAGGAAGACCGCCTGGCGCTCGATGGATGGCAGGGCGCCGCGCACGAGATCGCGCCGGCGACGATTCCCGAGCTCTTCGAACATCAGGTAGACGCCACGCCAGCGCGGATCGCGGTTGCGAGCGGCACCGAGTCGCTGAGCTACGCGGACCTGGACAGGCTCGCAAACGCCGTCGCGCATCGCCTCCGGGTGTGCGGAGTCGGCCCGGAGACGATTGTCGCCGTGTGCGCGGAGAGGTCGCCGCAACTCGTGGCCGGCCTGCTCGCCGTCCTCAAGGCCGGCGGCGCGTATCTACCGATCGATCCCGCCTACCCGCGTGATCGGATTGCGTTCATGCTCGAAGACAGCGGCGCCGCGGTGGTACTCGCCGAACCTGGAACGCTGGAGCGCGTGGTGCCAGGAGACCGGACGATCGTCAATCTCGACGACTATCGATGCGTCACGGCGGATCAACGGCACGAGACCCGGCGTCTCGCGCATCGGGCTACGGCGGCGAACCTGGCGTACGTGCTGTACACGTCGGGTTCGACGGGACGGCCGAAGGCTGTGATGGTGTCGCGCGGCGCCCTCGCGAACCACATGGCGTGGATGAACTCGCATTTTCCGCTCGACTTGCACGATCGGATTTTGCAACGGACCGCCCTCAGCTTCGATGCCTCCGTCTGGGAGTTCTATGCGCCGCTTCTGACCGGAGCCCGTCTCGTCCTCGCACCACCCGAAAGCCATCCCGACGGCGCAACGCTCACGCGATGGATGCGAGAAGAGGCAATCACCATCGTGCAAATGGTGCCGTCGCTCCTTCGCGTGCTGACCGAAGCACCGGACCTCGAGCGCTGCCTGTCGTTGCGTCGCGTGTTCTGCGGCGGTGAGCCTCTCACGAGCGAGCTGCAGCAGCGAGTGCGCGCGCGCCTGCCGAACGTCGAGCTGCACAATCTGTACGGCCCCACGGAGGCCACCATCGATGCGACGTGGTGGCCCTGCGCATCGGGCACCGAATCCGAGGAGCCCGCGATCGGGCGCCCCGTGTGGAACACGCGCGCGTATGTCGTGAACGCGGCGCTGCAGCTGGCACCGGCAGGCGTCACGGGTGAACTGTGTCTCGCCGGGGCCGGACTGGCGCGTGGCTACCTCCGACGGGCGGCGTTGACGGCCGAACGATTCGTTCCGGACCCGTACTGCGGTCGTCCTGGCGAGCGCATGTACCGCGTTGGAGACCTCGTGCGATGGCGACCGGACGGAGCGCTCGACTTCGTCGCGCGAATCGACCATCAACTCAAGATCAGGGGTCTCCGTATCGAGCTTGGAGAAATTGAAGCCGCGTTGAGGGCATTGCCGGGCGTGGCGCAGGTCGTGGTCGTCGGCCGTGAGGAGGAGTTTGCTCAGGCACGTCTGGTCGCCTACGTCGTCGCGTCCACGGCGGACGTGGTGACCGCCGACACGCTGCGAAACCGGCTGCGCGAGACCTTGCCGGACTACATGGTCCCGGCCGCGTTCGTCTTGCTCGATGCGCTGCCGCTCATGCCGAACGGCAAGATCGACCGCAAGGCACTGCCCGCCCCCGAGGCCTCCGCCGCGGGGTACCGCCAGCCGCGGACGGCCGACGAACGAGCGCTATGCACGATTTTCGCGGAAGTGCTCGGCGTCGATCGTGTCGGCCTCGACGACGATTTCTTCGCCATCGGCGGCCACTCGCTCTCGGCGATGCGCGTGATCATGCGCTCGCGCGCGCAGCTGGGGATTCCGCTGTCGTTTCGAACCATGCTGGAGCACGGCACGGTGGCCGCCATCCTTCAGCAGGTCGCGAGCGCATCGGGGGAGGTCGCGCGATGACCACCGGCGCGCCACGCGAATACCCGGCGTCATTCGCCCAGGAGCGCATGTGGTTCCTGGAGCAGCTCGACACCGCGCAGTCCCACTACGGGATGTCCCGCGTGTGGCGCCTGCGCGGTCATCTGGATTGTGACGCCTTGTCGGCGAGCGTGGAAGCGCTGACGGCGCGGCACGAGATACTCCGCACGACATTTCGGATGCGACCCGACGGCTTGCGCCAGGTCGTACGAGATGACGCGGTGACGCTGGAGGTGGTGCCCGTCAGCGAGGCTTTGCTCGACGCGAGCGTCCGCGACATGACCTCACGCCGATTCGATCTCGCGGTTGGTCCGCTCGCGCAGTTCAGGCTGTTGCGGCACTCCGACGAGCACTACGTGCTTGCGATCCTTCTCCATCACATCGTGTGTGACGGCTGGGGCCTCGACGTGATGTTGCGTGAGCTCTCGGAGCAGTATGCCGCGCGGGTGCAGGGATGCGAGCCGGCCCTGCCGCCTCTGCCGATGCAGTACGGCGACTACGCCGCGCAACAGCGGGAGGCATGGGCGAGCGGCCGACTGAACACCGATCTGGCGTTCTGGAGGCGCGAGCTCGATGGCGCGCCGACGGTCGTGAATCTGCCGGCCGACCGGCCGCGCCCGGCCGTCCGCAGCGGACGCGGCGCGCGCGAACGGCTGACCGTGCCCGCGGGTATCACGCGACGCTTACGGGCGACGGCGCAGCGCACGCGCACGACGCTGTTCATGGTGCTGGTGACGGCGTTCCACGCGCTCTTGAGCCGCTACTCCGGACAACGCGACATCGTCGTGGGCACACCCGTCGCCGGTCGCGCACGCCAAGCCACGGAGCCGCTCGTCGGCCTTTTCGTCAACACGCTTCCAGTACGTGCCACTCTCGCGGGGGATCCGCCGTTTGACGCCCTTCTGCAACAGGTTCGGGAACGGCTATCCGAGAGTTACATGCACCAGGACGTGCCGTTCGAGAAGCTGGTTGCAGAACTGCAGATCGAGCGATCCACGGCCCATGCGCCGCTCGTGCAGGTGATGTGTGCCCTGCAGAACACGCCGAAGACGCTGTTCGCGCTGCCAGGCATCCGGATCGAGCGTATCGACGTACCGCTGGAGGTCGCGCGTCTCGATCTGACGCTTGCCCTCGAAGAGGTTGGCGATGCGCTCGCCGGCCGTATCGACTATGACCGCGATCTGTTCGACCCGGGAACCATCTCCCGATTGGCCGATCATTACGTGCGGCTGCTGGACGGAATCGCTACCGACCACAGGCGGCGCGTCTTGGCGCTTCCGCTCCTGAGCGAGGCTGAACGGACACACCTGCGGCACGCGACCCACGGTGCGCGTGTGACGCTGCCCGAAGCCGCGGGCATTCACGATGTCATCGCCGCGCAGGCCGCTCGAACGCCGGCGCGCCCTGCGCTGGCGTGCGACGACGCGTGTTTGACCTACGGCGAAATGAATGCCCGCGCGAACCAGCTCGCGCGCTTCCTGCAGCGTCACGGCGTCGGGCCTGATGTGACGGTCGCCATCTGCCTGGAGCGCGGCGTCGACGTGATCGTGGCGCTGCTCGCGGTGTTGAAAGCCGGTGGCGCGTATGTCCCGCTCGAATCGACCTTTCCCCGCGAGCGTCTGGCGTTCATGATCGCCGACTCCAGAAGTCGCGTCGTGATTACCAGGTCGCGCTTGCGCACGCCGCTCCCCGGTTCCATCGAGACGATCTGTCTCGACGAGGCGGCCGCCGACATCGCGCGGCAAGCGGCCGCGGAACCGAAGAGTGACGTACGGCCGGCACACCTCGCATACGTGATCTATACCTCCGGATCGTGCGGCCGTCCGAAGGGTGTAGCCGTCGAGCATCGCCAGATTCTGAACTACGTCGCCGCCGTGACGCGCGATCTGGCGTTTCCCTCGGGTCCCCTGGCGCTGGCGTCGACGATCGCTGCCGACCTCGGACACACGATGCTCTTTCCCGCGCTGTGCCACGGCAACACGCTGCACGTGCTGCCCGATGGCGTCATCCGCGACGGGCATGAGTGGCGTCGCTACTTCGATCGTCATGGCATCGCGGGACTGAAGATTACGCCGACTCACCTCAGGGCCTTGCTGGGACCGGCTCGCGACGCGAGCGCGTTGCCGAGCTGCCAGCTCGTGATTGGAGGAGAGGCGAGCACGTGGGACTGGATCGCGGAGCTCGAGCGGGCCAGCCCCGAATGCCGCATCTTCAATCACTACGGACCGACGGAGTGCACGGTCGGCGCAGTCGCGTGCGAGCTGTCGGCGATCGAGGAGCGCCACGGGCTCGTGCCGCTCGGCACGCCGCTCGCAAACACGACCGTGTACGTGCTCGACGACGCAGCGGAACTGTCGCCGACGTCGGTTCCGGGAGAGCTTTACATCGGAGGTGACGGCGTTGCGCGGGGGTACCTCGGTCAGCCGTCGCTGACGGCGGAACGGTTCCTGCCCGATCCGTTCGCCTCCACACCGGGCGCGCGGCTGTATCGCACCGGGGATCGCGTGCGATGGCGCAGCGACCGCCGTCTCGAGTTCCTGGGACGTGTCGATGAGGAGCTGAAGGTGCGCGGGTTTCGGGTGCACCCGCGCGAGATCGAGTCGACACTGCGACAGCACGCGCACCTGAACGACGCGCTCGTCACCGCCCACATGGTGGATGGCCGGCAAGAGCTCGCCGCCTACGTCGTCGCTGGCGCGCATGCGCCGATGAGTGAAGAGAGTCTGCGTGCGTGGCTCGCGGCACGGCTCCCGGACCACATGGTGCCTGCGACCGTCACGCTGCTTCCGGCATGGCCCCTGACGGCGAATGGCAAGCTCGATCGGCGGGCCCTGCCGGTACCGGAACCGCGGGCGCGCCGCGAACGAGCGTACGACCCGCCGCGGACGCCCGTCGAGGCGATACTCGCCGACATCTGGCAGGACGTTCTGGGCCTTCCTCGTGTTGGGATTTACGACAACTTCTTCGAGCTCGGCGGCGACTCGATCCACAGCATCCAGGTGATTACACGCGCCGCCCAACGCGGCCTCGAGCTCGTGCCGCGCGACGCCTTCGAGCACCAGACCGTGGCGGCCCTCGCCGCCGGATTGCGCCCGCGACCGGCGATACGCATCGAAGACGCGCCGCTCTCGGGCATCGTGCCGCTTACACCCGTTCAGCGCTGGTTCTTCGCGCAGGACCTGGCGTGTCCACACCACTACAACCAGTCACTGCTGCTCGAGCCGCGCGAAACGCTCGACGCTGACGTGCTGCGCCGCGCATTCGACGCCGTGTACAGGCACCACGACGCGTTCGGGATGCGCTACGAGCGCGATGGCAGCGTCTGGCGGCAATGCGCCCGGCTCGATCATGGCGTGGCCCCGTACGAGATCGTCGACCTCGGACGCCTTCCAGCCGCCGCCCAGCCTAACGCCGTCAAATCGATTGCAGCAGACCGTCAGTCGCAACTTCACATCCACACCGGCCCGCTTGCACAATTCACGCTGTTCGAGCGGGGAGCCGGGCGCCCGCAGCGGCTGCTGCTCATCGCGCATCACCTGATTGTCGACGGCGTGTCGTGGCGAATCCTCGCCGAGGACCTCGACACCGCGTACCGTCAGCTTCGGCACGGCGACAGCGTCGATCTGCCCCCGAGAACGTCGTCACTGTGCACGTGGGGGGCGGCGCTCGACCGGTACGCTCGGAGCGCCGAACACGTGTCGGAGATCCCGGTCTGGCAGGAGTCGGCGTGGCGCGGCCGCCAACGGATGCTGCCCAGGGATGGCCCCGGCGGCGTGAACACCGAGGCGTCGGCTCGGTACGTGACGGTTCGGCTGTCGGTGCCGGAGACCGAGCAGCTGCTTCGCGACGCGCCGCGCGCGGCCCACGCTCGGGTACCGGAGGTGCTGCTCGCAGCGCTCTGGCAGGCTGTTGCGGAATGGGCCGGTCACGAGGAGTTCGGCGTCATGCTCGAGGGTCATGGCCGCGAAGTCCTCGAGCCAGGGCTCGATCTCTCACGCACGATCGGCTGGTTCACCGCGACGCGGCCGGTCCGGCTGGATCTGCGGCGAGCCGCAACTGCGGCGCAGCGCCTGAGGACCGTGAGGAGCGAGCTGGGGCGCGTGGCGCATGGCGGCATCGGCTACGGCTGCTGGCGCTACCCGGCGGCGTCCCCTGGTACGGCCGGCGTGGCTGACGCTGCGCCCGAGCTGACGCTCAACTATCTTGGCCAATTCGATCAGACGTTTGGGGGGCACACGCTCTGGCGGGTCGTATCCGAGCCTCAGGGACCGGTGCACGCGCCCGTGAATCTCAGGTCGCGAGTGCTGCAGATCAACGGACGCGTGCTCCACGGAAGGCTCGAGTTGAGCTGGACGTACTCGTCGCATCTGCACCGGCGCAAGACGATCGCGCGCCTCGCCGAGCGGCATCTCACGGCAGTGCGATCGCTCGTGCGCGAATGCCTGGCTTCGGCCGCTCCGGCGTCGAGCGACGTCGACCCCGACGTTACCGACCACGACCTGTTGACGATTTCACGCGCTCTCGGCCGCTGACGCGCCCGTCGCAGCGCCCACGCTCCAGCGGGACCTCCTATGCCTACAGCGGATCTCGAATCTGTCTACGCGTTGTCTCCTCTGCAGGAGGGGATGCTGTTCCATGCGCTCTACCTGCCCGACGCCGGACTCGACGTCTCGCAGTCGGTGTGGATGCTCGACGGCAGATTGAACGTCGATGCGCTCAAACGCGCGTGGCGCACGACCCTCGCGCGACACGCCGTGCTGCGTACCTCCTTCCATTGGGAGGGTGTGCACAAGCCGATGCAGGCCGTGAGTCGCGAGGTGGATGCGCCGTGGATCGAAGACGACTGGCGGCGAGCCGGCGAAACCGAGCGGCTCCAGAAGCTCGACGCCTTTCTCGACGCCGATTTGAAGACCGCGTTTCATCTGAATCGCGCGCCGCTCGCCCGCCTGGCGCTCTTCCGCACTGGAGACGAGCGTCACCAGCTGGTGTTGACCACACATCACCTCGTGCTCGATGGCTGGTCGAAGCGGATCGTCCTCGGGGACCTGCTGCACTTCTATGACGCCGCATCGACGGGCCGCGGCGCGACGCTTCCTCCGGCTCCGCCCTTCAGTGAACACGTCCGCTGGCTCGCCTGCCAGGACCTCGGAAAGGCGGAAGCCTACTGGCGCCGCGTGCTGCACGGCTGTCAAGCGACGCACATGGCGCCTCCGGCTCTCGCGGGCACGGGCGACCACCATGTATCGGAAGCCGTGGCAATCCTCTCCGATACAGACAGCACCCTCGTTCGAGAGGCCGCACGTCGCGAGCGGGTGACGATGAACACGCTCGCCCTTGGCGCGTATGCGCTGATGGTGTCCCGCCATGCGGGGGCGAACGAGGCGGTGTTCGGCACCGCCGTATCCGGCCGTCCTGCAGCGCTCCCCGATGTCGAGCGGCGTGTCGGTATGTTCGTCAACACCCTTCCGGTGCGCGTGGGCGTGCCGCCCGGCGATTGTGTGGGTGACTGGTTGCGCGCCCTACAGCGCAGCCAGGCAGAGGCACGCGAGTACGAGTACACGCCGCTCTCAGCGGTTCACGCCTGGTGCCGTGTTCCGTCGCGCGAGTCGCTGTTCGACACGGTGCTCGCGTTCCAGAACTATCCCGATTTGCTGCGCACATCGACGGGAATCCGGATGCGACCGGACCGGTCGCGTCAGCGAACCACCTATCCGCTGGTGATCTTCGTCACGCCGTCGACGGCGATACACGTTAAGGCGCTGTACAAACCCGATCGGTTTACCCGAGCGGCGGTCGACACGCTGCTGTCAGACTATACGCGACTGCTGCGCGAGGTGGCCGGCGGCAGCGATCGCGTGCTGGCGACCGTGCCGCACGCCGCCTGCACCGAACAGCGGGCGATCGAGCGATGGAACGCGACCGATCGCCCCCTCCCGCCGTGGCGAGGGCTCCACGACGTCGTCGCCGCGTGGGCCGAGCGCGACCCGGCGCGCTGTGCGGTGATCGCGGGTGACGAGCGTCTCACCTACGCTGAGTTGTCGCGGCGGGCGGATCGGCTCGCGAGCCGGCTGCGGGTGTGTGGCGTCGGTCCTGAAGTTCGGGTGGCGGTGTGCGTCACCCACAGCATCGATGTCGCGGTCGTCCCGCTCGCGATCTGGAAGGCCGGCGGCGCCTACGTCCCGCTCGATCCCGAATACCCGGCCGATCGCATCCGGCTCATGCTGCAGGACTGCAGGCCTCGCCTCATCGTGACGCGCGACGCGTTCCGGCACTCGTTGCCATCGGACCACGGTGCAGAGGTACTGAACCTCGATCACGACTCCTGGACGGTGAGCACGGAGGCGTCTGACCCACCCGCCAGCGCCCATGACATCGACAACCTGGCGTACATCATCTACACATCCGGATCGACCGGAGCGCCGAAAGGCGTCGCGGTCACACATCGTGGCCTCGTCAACGTTGCCGCCGCGCAGGCCGGCTTTGGCCTCACTCGCGACGACCGTGTGTTGCAGTCGTCATCACCGAGCTTCGACGGCTGCATCTTCAACGTGTCGCTGGCCTTTTCGGCTGGTGCGTCTCTCGCGCTCGCTCCCGATCGAGGGCGACCCTTCATCACGGAGCTGCTGCGGCTGCTGGTCGAAGGCCAGGTCACGGTGGCGGTGCTTTCGCCAACCGTTCTTTCCGCCGTGCCGAGAGAGCCGCTGCCGCACCTGCGCGTCGTGATGGCCGCCGGCGAGGAGTGCGCGCTGGAGCTTGCACGCTACTGGGCGCGGGGACGTATCTTCTGGAATCTCTACGGTCCGACGGAACAGACCATCTGGTCAACCGCACAACGGATCTCCGTCGACGCCGACGTTGCGCCAATCGGCGGCCCCATCGCGAATACCCGCGCGTATGTGTTGGACGCAAACCTGCAACCGGTTGCAATCGGCAGGACGGGAGAGCTGTACCATTCCGGTGTCGGAACGGCGCGCGGCTATCACGGACGTCCGGATCTGACGGCGGAGAGGTTCGTACCGAATCCGTTCAGCGCGTCCGGTGGTTCACGCTTGTACCGGACCGGCGACCGCGTGAAATGGCGCGCCGACGGCACCCTCCACTTCGTCGGACGCGCCGATCACCAGGTCAAGCTGCGCGGCTACCGAGTGGAGCTCGGCGAAGTCGAGACAGCGCTCCGCCGTCACCCGATGGTGGAGGATGCCGTAGCCATCGTGCATGGACGCGACGGCGACGCCCAGCTCGTCGCCTACGTTGTCTGCCGGGAGGGTGCCTTCGAGATGGACGACGTTCGGAGCTGGCTCGCCGGCCGTCTGCCGCACTACATGGTTCCAGGTATCGTGACGAGGCTCGCCGAATGGCCGCTGACCCCCAGCGGCAAGCTCGATCGCTCGAAGCTGCCGGATCCTCGCAGGCGGGCAGCGCCCCTCGAGAGCGGCGCCGGGGCGGAGACCGCGCTCGAGCGGGTGATCAGCGGCATTTGGTCCGAGATCCTCGGGGTCGACGCGGTTGGAGTCGACGGCAACTTCTTCGAGCTCGGCGGCAACTCGGTGCTGGCCATCCGCGTCTGCAGCAAGCTTCGCGAGCGGTGCGCGAGCGGGCTACCGCTGGTGACGCTCTTTCAGTACCCCACCATCCGATCGCTCGCGCGCCACCTAGGAGACGGCCGCGCGAGCGAAGGCACTGCCGTCACGTCAGACGATTCGGCAAGAGCGCGTGGCGGCATGCGACGAGCGCGGCGGATCGGCCGCCAGCGCGGAGCGATCGCGCGCGACGAGCGGGGCGCCTAAGATGCTCTGACGAGCGGCGCGCAATGCGTGTGTGGGCCCACGAGCATGCCGCCACCACGATCCATTCGGGCGGGACTTGTCTACGGTACTCATTCGATCGCGTTGGCACACGCGATCAAGAGGACACAACCAACGGCAGCCAACATCAGCAGCAGCGTGGTACTCGCAATTTCGACGACACACGACGGAGCACCGCGTGCGTGTCCGTGGTCGCATTCGGCGGCCTGAACTGGGCTCTCGATGACGCCGCCGGGCCGGTGCTTCGACTCGAGCCCACGCAGGAATCTCCCACGTCCCGCTGTCATTCATGACAGCGTCGACCCGCTACTCGGACCGGAGCGCTTCGACTGGATCGATGGACGTTGCTCTCAGCGCGGGAAGATAGCTCGCAACCATCGTCGCGGCCAGCAAGCTGACGGCGACTCCGGCGTACGTGACCGGATCGACCGGGCTGACGTTGAAGAGCAGCGACACCATCAATCGCGTTGCCGCGAAGGCGGCGGCGAGTCCACACACGATTCCAACAACGGCCAATCTCACACCATGAGCGACGAACATGCGTGTCACTTCGCGGTGCTTTGCCCCGAGCGCTAGGCGGATGCCGATCTCTCGAGTGCGCTGCGATACGGAGTACGAGATCACGCCGTATATTCCCGCGATGCCGAGGAGCAGCGCCATCGCTCCGGCGAGAGCAAGCATC
Source organism: Vicinamibacterales bacterium (assembly GCA_050748045.1). Lineage (GTDB taxonomy): Bacteria > Acidobacteriota > Vicinamibacteria > Vicinamibacterales > UBA2999 > CAVYVZ01. The sequence goes on from JBOGIW010000612.1 coordinate 72,878, forward strand.
ACTAGCGTGAAAGAGGTGCGCGCCATCGATCGGTTGTAGATCTCCTGAAGCGTCTGCACGCTGGCGAGCGCGAGGTTGGGGTTCACAGACCAGACAGCTTGACTGACCGCGTTGAAGAACGTTTCGGACCCGACGCGGCTACTTCTGATCACATACGAGACCGATCGTGGGACAAATGGTCCATCGCCCATCACATCGTCCATCAGGATTGGCCAGTACACCATCGTTGGCGGCTCCTGGTTCACGCCAAGGTCGCGACTATCGCTCACGACTGCGACGACTTCGCGCCATGGTCCCTTGACGGGACGAATTCGCTTACCGAGTGCTGCGGAAGGTGTGCGCCAGAGCTCACGCGCCAGGCGTTCCGACACCATTGCAAGAGGCCGCTTTTCGTAGGTATCCGTCCAGGTGAAGTCGCGGCCGATCACGAGCGGCCGGCCGAGCGCCGCCAGCAAACCTGGCGTGATGAACCTAAAGGAGCGAGCTGGCGGTACCTGTGACTCGCCGTAGGCGTGATCCTCCGCAAAAAGAGGATCGCTCCAGTCATTCCCGTCCATGGGAAGCGAAGACATGAGCCCCACCGGCTTCACGCCGGCGATGGCTCCCACCCTTTCAGCGATCGCTTCTTGCATGCGCACCACCGCGATCGGATCGCGGACCTGCGACTGCGGAATCGAAATACGAAGCGTCAGGACTTCTTCAGGGCGGGTGAACCCTGGGTTCACGTCCCTCAGCGCCTGAAAAGTCCGAATCATGAGGGAAGAGCTGACGAGCAGTACCAGTGCGAGGGCAACCTGCACGACCGCCAGCGCGCTTCTCGCCCGCGACCGCTCACGGCTCGCACCGCGGCCTCCGGCGCGCAAGGCCGTGGCCACTCGCGGTCCGGCATACTTGACCACCGGAATCGCTCCAAACAAGAGGCCCGCTGCGATCGAGATCGCGAGGGTAAAGAGAAGGACTGTCGCGTCGATCGAAATCTCCTGAAGGCGGGGGAGATTGCCAGGCGCCAGCGCGAGCAGCACGCGCAACGCGCCGTACGCGAGCACCACACCCAGCACTCCGCCAAGCAATCCGAGAACCACGCTTTCCGCCAGCAGCTCCCGCGCAACACGCGACCAGCTCGCCCCGAGCGCCGCGCGAATCGCAAGCTCCTGCTGGCGCCCTTCGGCACGGACCAGCAGCAGGTTGGCAACGTTCGCGCACGCAATCAGCAGCACCACACCAATCGTTGCCATCAGTACCCACAACACCGTGCCGACGTCGCCAATCAAGTGCTCCTTGAGCCCGCGCGAGGTGGCCGTGATTCGCGCTTCCTCGAACATCTTGACTGTTACGCCGGGGAACGGTGGAAAGCGTTGCAGTGCCACGGGTATCAAACGAGCAAATTCCGCATTGGCCCGTTCGACGGTGACGCCCGGCCTCAACCGCGCCATTCCGGCGTAACTGGAGCCACCGAGCAGCGTCCGACTGCGGTCGATCCGCATCGGCAGGACCAATGCAGGTCGAAGGTCGAGGAAGCGGAAGCTCTCAGGCAAGACACCAATGATGTCAACGAGTTCGCCGTCGACGAGGAGCCGCTGGCCGAGGACTGAGGGATTCGCGCCGAACGTCGTCTTCCAATAGCCAGCGGAGAGAATCACCGTGCGTGGGCTCCGCGGGTCATCGTCCTGGGCGGAGAAGAGTCGGCCGATGAGCGCCTGCGCACCAAGCATCGGCAGCACCCGGTCGGACACCTGAAGCACGGATACTTCTTCCGGCGTTGCAACCCCGGTCACGGTTCTTGTGCCCCGCCTCCAGATCCCGATGTCGCCAATCGTTCGAGCTTGCTCGCGGTAGGTGAAGTACAGGAATCCGAACAAACCGGCGTGCTCGATGTTTACGCCAGGCGCGGCATGGTCCACCGCAATCAGCTCGTGCGCGTTCGGATAGGGCAGAGGTGTGAGCAGGATTCCCTGGACCACGCTGAACATCGCCGTGTTGGCGCCGACGCCGATAGCCAGCGTGGCGATCGTGACGATGGTGAAGGTCGGGAGCTGCAGAAGACGTCGCAGAATCTGTCGGAGTCGCATTGGGCGTACCTACACAACCGATCTGTTCTCAGTGTCGTTGACGGATTAGTGGCGAAGCGACGCCGATCGAGCGCGACAACTTACTGCCAAGTACGCGTCGAGCGGCGCGGCGCCGACCGCCGCGCGAGTCACGCGACCCTACGGCAGCAGTCAAGCGAACACGTCGCCAGACGGATGGTCAAGTGCCTTGAACAGCATTTTCTTCCAATCGCACGCCAATCGTCCCGTTGGCGTGGGCGGTGGTGGATAGACGCACGGCGAAGCGCAGTTTCATCGATTGACTCTGCAACCAGTCGACGATCGCGAGAGAGATTGTGCTGTTCCGATGCTCGTCAGTTCGCCCGACGCTTCTGAAAACATTGTAAGGGATTCGGATCGTCCCGGTCTGCACGTACGGATGCCGCTGGCGCAAAACACGAACGTGCGCGACGAATTCGCCCCGCTCGATGCGCTGCACGTCGTCTTGCAGAACCGCGTAATCCCGGGCGTCGCGGCCTTTGTAAACGCCGGAGAGGACGATTGAGACGGGGCGCTCTCTGGCTCGCGCCAGCGGCATCCGCGCGGTTCTGGCGGGCAACACATGAATCCTTCGAAGCATACGCCACCCCTCAAGTGACTTGACGCGAACTCGCACGGCGCCGCACAAGCGCCGCTTTGAATTTCAGCGCGTACCAACAGAAATGCAGCGGCGTACAGCGCGAGAAGGCCGAGTGCGGCAATCGCGGATCGGCGAATCACGTCCAACGCGTCGTCGCCATCGAGCCAGGGCTGGTGTAATCGCAGCGGCTGCCGCGCGGGCCGCGTCCAGCCGTACAATCGCATTCAACCGATTCGATGCGACGCTGGACGCGTCCATCGTGCACGCGAGGTCCACTCCGGCGTCACGCCGGCAGCGGCAGCAGCTCCGGCAGGAGTTTCCATGGAGCAAGTGAGCATCAGGTCTCACAGCCATCGATCGTCCGTCTCGGACGCGTGATCGCCAGGAGTGGTTTGGCTCAGCTCCATGCAGAGCGCCTGAGGCACCTTTCCGGTGCCGTGCGCGATCATGTCTCGGCCCAGAGCCTCACGAGGTTTCCGAGGGTTTTTTCAAGGAGCAGCCGCGGCTCGCCGCCCTCGGGCACCACCGACCGCAAGCGGACTAAGTCATATACGATCTCGCGCTGGTCCTCTCGCCGCAAAACGCTCTGTACCCAGCCGACGCAGACATACCGCTCGCCGCGCGTGACCGGTGATACACAATGCGGCACTCGGGTCGAGTAGACGATGGCGCTGCCCGCTTCAAGCTTTACGGTCCGGTTCTCCCCTGCCATGTCCAGGTGCAGCTCGCCGCCATCGTACGAATCGGGATCAGACAGATAGAGCGTGAACGACAAGTCCGACCGCACGAGCCCACGATCATCCTGCATCACGGGGAAGTCCACATGCATTCCGTAGCCATTTCCCGGAACGTACCGCGCAAATCGCATCTTGGTCCACCGACTGGGGCGAGCGTATACCGGGAAGGTCGGGTGCCGCATCAGTGCGGTCTTCACGAGGCTTGTCAGATCCAGCGCAGTGGGATCATCGAAGTCGATTTGGCCGTTCGCCTTCTTGCCCACAGTACCGGCACCTTTTCCGCGGAGCTGGCCGTCAATGAACGGAGCTTCTGCCAGCGCGGCGCGGACGTGCGCCAACTCGTCGGACGTCAACACGCGATCGATTGCGATCATGAGCTTACCTCCAGAGACTGCTCGGCTTCCGATCGACAGCGGCAAACGGCCTCTTGAACCACCTCACGAGCAACTGACCCAACGCTTCGTGAATTGGTGTCCTCGTTCCGGGAATTGCCGGCGCTCGGTGAATAGACCGGTCTGCGACGAGGCCAAGACCGCCATTCACGCCCAGTGCCTCGCGGTCGCGAACTGCGGTGGCGGAACGCATAGGGCCATCTATCAAGTCGCACATCGTCCGCGGGACACGGCGAAATCAACGGCGATGCGGTTCGGGTGAGAGCAGGCAACACATCAGGCAGCGGGAATGACACGCTTCCGCCGTTGGTGGCCCGAATGGCCGATGTGGTGAGGACACCAATATTCGCAGACGCGCCCAGAGACTGCCGCCGGTCTGCAGCGCCGCGTCTAAGCTATCCCCTTCGCGCGAACCGGGCAATCAACCATTGGAGCGGTTGATGGTGTAGTTCCAGAGCTCGTGACCGCCTCCCAGCGTTTCAGCAGCGACCGAGAGCAATGATGAAGATCCGATGCCTCAATGACTTACGGCGCCGAAGCGACCTCACATCGATCAGAGTCGACTTCGTGGCAACCGCATCTGTCGAAGGGATTAGCAGATCATTGACATTGGGACCTGGCACGGTCCCGATCTTTCCCGTGCTGATTTCATCGCAACCGCCGGCTCCACGAACGCTGATCGCACAGCATCGACATCCACAAGTCGTCCATGAGCACTCGTCTATCTTGCGGCCCCTGCCCATCGGCGCTGCATCCCGCGTACGGCCTGAATCCCATCGGCTTCCGAGGGCCTGATCTGATGACCCGTTAACTTGACGAATGCATCTTCGAGTGTGGGCCGATTGAAGTGCACGCTGTGCACGTGAATCGATGGACTGTTGGCCCGCAGCGCTTCCATCATCTGTGGGATGACCGATTCGCGTCGGTTGTTTCGATGATCACCTCGCCGCCTGGCGCGAGACGAGCCTTGCTTCCTCGCACCCGCGTCAAACAACTCACAGCGCGATCGTTGTCGGAGGTCACGACCGCAACGACGTCCCCGCCTGCCAGCGCCTTCAGACCCTGCGGCGTATCGAGGGCGGCGAGGCGACCCCGGTCGATCACGGCGATGCGATCACAGTGCTCGGCCTCTTCCATATAGTGAGTCGTCATGAACATCGTGATCCCCTGCTGCCGCCGCAGCTCGAGGAGATACTGCCAGATATGCCTTCGTGTCTGCGGGTCCAGGCCGATGGTCGGTTCATCCAGAAACAGGACCGGGGGACGATGCAGGAGGCCCCGCGCGATCTCCAGTCGACGTTTCATCCCGCCCGAATACATGCGAGTAGGCGCGTGGGCCTTGTCAGCCAGGTCCAGCAGGGCAAGCAGCTCGTCGGCCCGCGGACCGAAATCGCTGCGAGGTACGTCGTAGAGCATCGCGTGGAACCGCAAGTTCTCCAGAGCGGTGAACCGGTCGTCAAGGCACGGATCCTGGAAGATGATGCCGATCGATTGGCGGATCCGATCGGGGTGTCGTCGAAGACCGTGGCCGTTGATCACCGCCGTGCCTGACGTCGGCCGCAACATCGTGCAGAGCATGTTGATCGTCGTCGTCTTTCCCGCGCCGTTCGGGCCGAGAAAGCCAAAGACCTCTCCCGGAGCGACGGCGAAGTCGATGTCGTCGACAGCGATCACCGTGCCGAACGAACGCCCCAGTCCTCGAGATCAGTGACAAAGAAGGTATCTGCAGTCACCTGGCGGCAGTGACGAAGGCCGTCCAGGACGCACATCGGATTGTGTGGGAGCTAACGTCCGCGCTCGACACGACTGTCGGGCCGAAGACCCGTGCCGTTGGCTGCTGAGGAATCCGCCTCCGCTGATCTCTCTCGCGGCATCCCACAGACACGGTGGAAGCGTATGAATTGTCGGCTGCCGACGTTGACTAGCGAAGTCGGCCGCGCGCGCCGACGCGTGCGCGTTTCAATTGCAGCGGGCGATGAGGAGGGTCATATCGTCGTGTTGCGGCGCATTCCCGACAAAACAATCGG
>JBOGIW010000613.1:0-5157 GCA_050748045.1 Vicinamibacterales bacterium
GCTGTGGCCGTAGTAGTTCAGGATCCACCACAAGCGCGTGGCGTAGATGCCCCCGCGATTGTCGTACGCGATCACGCGCGTGCCGTTCGAGATTCCAAGGCGTGCCATCAGGTCCTCGAACTCCTGCGCGGTCGGTAGAAACGTCGGCGGGCGGGTGGCGATGCGGATCGCGTTGTTGTCGAGCCACACGGCGCCAGGGATGTGGCTGTCGCCATAGCCGCGCGTGCGCAGGTCCACGATGCGCACGTTGGCGTCGCCAAGGTGCGCCGCGAGCCAGGAGCCGTCCACGAGCAACTCTGGTCGGGCGTAGCCGGTTTGGGCAGACAAGAGGATGGCCAGCATCATGAGCATGGCGGGATCATATCCACAGATCGCCGAGAAGGCACAGCACGCTCTCGATTGTGTGTATCCTGTGTTTTCTGTGGACGTCATCTCCGTCAGTTCCAAGTTGCCGGACGTCGGCGTGTCCATCTTCGCGGTGATGACGCGCCTGGCGAACGAGCACGGCGCCATCAACCTGTCGCAGGGCTTTCCGGATTTCGACTGCGCGCCCGAGCTCGTGGACACCGTCGCGCGCTACATGCGCGAGGGGCACAACCAGTACGCGCCGATGCCCGGCGTCGCCGCGCTCCGGTCGGCCCTGGCGATGAAGATCGAGCGGCTCTACGGCCGGCGCTACGACCCGGACACCGAGATCACGATCACGTCCGGCGCTACGGCGGCGATCTTCAGCACGCTCACGGCGCTCGTGCGGCCGGGCGACGAGGTGGTCCTCTTCCAGCCCTGCTACGACTCGTACGTGCCCGTTGTCGAGCTCAATGGCGGCGTGCCGAAGTTCGTGACGCTCCGGTTTCCCGGCTACCGCATCGACTGGGACGAGGTGCGGCGCGCCGTCACGCCGCGCACGCGGCTCCTGCTCCTCAACTCGCCGCACAATCCGACCGGGATGGTCCTCGCCGCCGATGACCTCCGCGAGCTGAAGCGCGTGCTCGAGGGCACCGGCGCGCTCGTCGTCAGCGACGAGGTGTACGAGCACATCATCTTCGACGGCCTGTCGCACGAGAGCGTGGCGCGGGATCCCGACCTGGCGGCCCGGGCGGTCGTCATCAGCTCGTTCGGCAAGAGCTATCACACGACGGGCTGGAAGGTCGGCTACGCCGCGGCGCCGCAGCCGCTCACCGCCGAGATCCAGCGGATTCACCAGTTCGTCACCTTCACGGTCAACGGCGCCATCCAGATGGCCTACGCCGAGCTGGTGAGCCGCGATCCGTTCTGCACCGGGCTTCGGGAGCTCTACCAGGCCAAGCGCGACGCGTTCCTCTCGCTCGTGGCCGGCTCGCGCTTCGCGCCGCTCGCGTGCCGGGGCACGTACTTCCAGCTCCTCGACTACTCGGCGATTGGCAGCGACGGAGACGCCGAGATGGCGATGCGCCTCATCAGGCAGCACGGCGTGGCGTCGATCCCCACGTCGGCTTTTCTCTACGGCGGCGCCGAGCCCGGCCCGGTGCTCCGGTTCTGCTTCGCGAAGCGCGACGAGACGCTCGAGCGCGCCGCAGTGCGGCTGCGCAACGTCTAGGCATGCAGCTCCTGGCGATACTGGCAGTTCCCTGTTCCCTGTTCCTGGTTCCGGGTTCGTGTTCGGAGTTCGGTTCGAAGCTGCTGGTTCCGAGTTCCTGGTTCCGGGTTCCGGGTTCGTGTTCGGAGTTCGGTTCGAAGTTCCTGGTTCCTCGTTCGGGGTTCCTGGTTCCTCGTTCGGGGTTCCCGGTTCCTGGTTCGGGGTTCCCGGTTCCGAGTTCCAGGTTCGGGGTTCCGGGTTCTGTGTTCCTGGTTCCGGATTCCGGGTTCGCGCCACGAACGGTGAACCCCGAACCCCGAACCCCGAACGATCGAACAGAACCCCGAACACGAACCCGGAACCAGGAACCGGGAACGCGGAACGTCTCGAGCGCTGCGCTGCCGGAGCGCGACAGCTTCCTGCGCGAGGCTCGCGAGGCGCTGGCCCGGTCGCAGCAGGTCTGGCACCAGTACGCCTACAAGGACCGACGGACCGACGTGCACATGAACCCCTTCGGCAGGATGGGCACCGGCGACACGCGCGTGCTGGAGGTTCGCCCGTCGCTCGACTCCCAACTCACCTATCGACGCGTCATCGAGCGGAACGGCGTGCCGGTGCCGAAGCACGAGCTCGATCGCGAGGACGCCGAGTATCGCGCCAGGGTCGCCGAGGTGGCGCGGCGCACCAGGGACGGCGACGACAGCGACGGCGGGGCGCGCGAGCGGGACGATCTCCTCGCCAGGCGGCGCGCCCAGATCGTCGTCAACGACGTGCTCAATACGCTGCGCTTCGATCTCGTGCGGCGCGAGCTCCACGCCGGCCGATCGACCGTGGTCGTGTCCTTCGAGGCGACATCCGACGCCCGTCCGGCGACGCGTCAAGGCCGGATCGCGAAAGTGTTCAAGGGCCACGCGTGGGTGGACGAGGCCTCGCGCGAGGTGACGCACGTCGAGGCGGTGGCCGTCGGCGACGTCTCGTTCGGCGGCTTCATCGCCAAGCTGTACGCGGGCACCCGCGCCCTGGCGCGACGCCGCGAGATCGAGCCTGGCGTCTGGATGCCGACCGACGTCCGGTTCACCGGTGAGATGCGCGCGCTCTTCCGGAAGGCGAGGATCGACTACGCCGTGGAGTGGTTCGACTATCGGAGACGGCTGACGACCGACGCAGAGTCGCGGTGAAGGGCCGGCGGCGTTTCTATCGCGTGTCACCAACAGCATCGCCGAAGGCCTGAACAGCAAGATCATGAGCTTCAAGCGGAAGACCGGCGGTTTCGGGAATCCGGCGAACTTCACGATGGCGATTACTTCCGCTACGGAGGGATCGATCTTTAGCTTGGCGACGCGAATCCCTGAAATTGGCGCCCTTCCCGTACGACAGTTCAAGTGGAACGTCGTCCGTGAATCGTGCCGACACTGGCTGCACGCATACACGCACGTTGCCGCGCCTGCCAACCGCCCAGGCGACGCTGTTGATCGTCACGGGACGATTCCCGAGGCTTGTTACACCTATCGAGAGATGTGTGTCGACGGGAGTGCCGTCACCCGCCACGACATCCCTCAGCCCAGCGTGAGTATTCACACGCAGTGTTTCTCCCCTTCGAGCCAGATAGAGAGCGACGACCACGGCCGCAAGAGTGCCTATGCTGGCGAACCAGGTGCCAATTGCATTCAGAAGCTGAATTTGCTGATCAACCGTCAAGTCCATGTGAGAGCTGCCTCACCAGCGCGTCTCGGCCGCGAGGCGTACTCGGCTGCTTCGTAGGTCGCAGTCGCTCGACGTGCCTTCGGCGGCTGACAGTAGCTTTGCGCTGCGTCTTACGTCCACCGGCAACGAAGAAAGTTTCGAGGTGGGCGGCGTCACCGCTCCGTCCCGCTACTCTGCGAACCGGGACGAATCACTGGCTTCCGCCCATCGCCGGGCCATCTCGGCCATGTGATCTCCAACCTCGGGCCAGTCGTGCAGTGTTGTCGGGTCGAAGTCCGCGCCATTGGGCCATGTCAGCGTGTGAACTTCGGGATCGACTCGAACCTGATTGAAGAGCCTTAGATCCCGGAGCGGGCTGTAGAGCTCGCCTTCGAGCATAGGAGCAAAGTCGATTGTCCGAGTGCTTCCGTCCTGAAAGTCGACTCTGAGAACGTACGGCGCGACGATCGCGAAGCCTCGCACACGGTGAATCGGGTGGGCGTCCGTCATGGTCGATTCCTCGCTTCAGCGGGTCGATTCTGAATGGTCTCGCCCTCGTGCCCCGATTACACACGGGGTGCGCAGCCAGACCGATGAAGGCGGCGCCCGAACCCTGGCCGCCCGTTATCGCGCGGGCTGGGGCGGGGGGTGCGCCGGCCGGGCCGTCACGCGCGGGTAGAGCACCAGCCCGAGTCCCGCCCAGAGCAGCGCACGGATACGGCGCGCCAGTGCGAGGGAGCCGCCGCCCGTCAGACGGAGGCCTTCCGCCACCGCGACGTTCGACGCCTCGAGCGTGCCGATGTTGGCCGGCACGAACGCGAACGCCACGCTCGCCAGCCGCGCGAAGGTCTCGACGATGAGCGCTTCCATCACGGTAATCCGTTCGCCGATCGCCCAGAACACCAGCCACACCTCGGTCGCCATCACCGCGTAGCAGATCGCGGCCAGGCCGACGAGCGTCACCAGCCTGCGCCGGTCGCCGCGCAGCAGGTCGAGCAGCACGTGCTCGACGTCGAGGATGAACCGCACGGCGCGGTGCCGCTCCAGGCGCCTGCCCGTGACGCGATCGAGCATCGCGACGAGCTGTCCCAGGTAGTACTGGCTGCGCCGCCGCGCCATGACGCCGACGATGCCGAGGAGCACGACGGCGCCGAGCGCGAGCAGCGCGAAGAGGGCGTCCCAGCCGCCCGACATGGGGACCCGGGCGATCGCCAGCAGCGAGATCACGCCGGCGATGGCCGTCCCGATCACCGCGAAGGTGAGCCGCTCGAGGGCGATGGCGGCGGTCGTCACTTCCGGCTTCACGCGGTCGTAGAGCAGCAGCACTTTCAGCGGCTCGCCGGCGATGCCGCGCACGGTGAAGAAGCTGATCGCGTCGGCGGCGAGGCGCACGCGGAAGAGGCGCGTGAAGGCCGGGCGCGCCGCGTCGGGGAAGGCGATGCTCCACCCCCACGTGCGCAGAAGGTGCCAGGCCGTGCCGGGCAGGAGCACGATCGGCAGCGCCAGACCGAGCCGGCTCGCGCTGGCCACGGTCTCGTCGAGGTCGATGTAATACAGCGTGGCGAGGAAGAGCGCGACGCCGAGCAGCGCCGCCCCGACGGCGACGACCTGGGGGACCGAACGCGTCACCTATTCTTGATCGTCGTCGGTATTGCTGGGCTGCGACGAGGCGAAATCGTCGAAGTCGATCGCCGCGTTATCGCCGAGGTCTTCGACGTCGTAGATACGGCCGCCCGTGCGTTCCTTGATCGGTCCGCGGGGCTTGTGATCCTGCTGCTGGCCCTTCTTGCCCCGGAGCCGGCGCGGCGGCGCGGGTGGGCCGAAGTTGGCGGAGCGATCGCGGCTCCCCGGTCCGACAGGCGGGCCGCCGGGCCCTCCCGGCCGCGGTCCGCCGAACCCACCGCCGGCGGGACGGAGAC
>JBOGIW010000614.1:0-13039 GCA_050748045.1 Vicinamibacterales bacterium
GGCCCAGGCCGTCGCGCCGGCGAGCGGGAGCGCCATCGACACGGCGATCAGGATCGGAAGAGGACGAGCCATCAGTCGACGTCGAACAGCCGGTGGTCGGCGAGCGGCAGCCGGGGCGGGCCGGGGCGATCGTAGAGGGCCTCGCGCTGGAGGCGACGGAGGAGCGCCAGCTCCCGCGGATTCTCGACGGTCGCGTTCTGGCTGGCGAACCAGTCGTCTACATAGGCCCATTCGACGCGCACCTTGCGCGCCGCTTCGCGCAGGTTCAGGTGGAGCGCGGCCGATCGAATGCTCCAGGTGACCGCCAGCACCGCGCAGGCGGCGGCAACCGCCGCCGTGCGCAGGGCGTGGCGCGGAACGCCGGCGCCGGGCAGGACGCCACGCGCCGCCGCGAAGACGGCCACCGCGTAGAACGCGCCGGCCGGGCTCATGATCACGTCCTTCGTGTACGGGTAGCTGATCGCGGCGTTCGCCGCGAGCACCATCCCGAAGAGCAGCACGAGCCGGTCGTCACGATCGAACGCCCGCGCGAGCCACGCGCGCCGCCGCCTCCAGGCATACGCCCCGATCATCGCCGTGCCGCACACCGAGGCGATGACGTTCACAATCGCGGATGGCTCCGGATCGGCCACCGTGATCCCGTAGACCAGGCGGAACACGCCGCCGCGCGGCTCCGAGACGAGCACGGTCAGCACCGACGAGACGACGTTATAGGCGTAGAACCAGAGGGGGTTGTCGCCAAAGCGCGCCATCAGCTCTGGCGGTTCCAGCGTGCGGAAGCCATAGCCGGAGGATCGCTCCATCAGGCCCGGCGAGCCCACGCTGAGCACGCCGAAGCGCAGCACGAAGTAGCCGGCGAGGAGCGCGACCACCACGGCGAGACCGGGTCTCGACACGCCACGCGCGCCGGCGAGCGCGGCGCCGATGAAGATGACCCCTACGAGGAGCCCGCTCTCCACCGTGAGCGCCGCGACGACGAAGAGCAGCGCCGCCAGCACATCCACCCACCAGCGGTGATCCATCAGCGCGAGGTTCGCCGCCGCCAGGCAGCAGAGCACCACGGTGAGGAACGTGTTGATCGGGAACGCCTCCGACACCGTGCCGAGGAACGTGTGCATCCCGATGAGCGCGGCCAGGCCGAGCGGGAGAATGGCGGCGTCGCGCCACGTCCGCGGACGCACGAGCCCGGTGTATAGCAGCACGAGCGCGAGGATCTGCACGACGTGAACGCCGCGGAACCAGGCAAAGTAGTTGCCGCCCGAGGCCTCGTAGACGAGCTTGAGCTCGGCCCAGAGGAGCGGGCGGAGGTAGGCGCGCTGCGTGAACTCGCCAACGAGCAGATCGCCCCACGGCGTGGCCAGCTTCACCATGTTCCCGTAGCTGTCGGTGAGCTGGATCGGGATGCCGAGCAGGAAATGCCCGACGGCCGCTGCGACGAGCAGGGCGTAGAGGTACGCCGCCACGCGGGGCGCCATCAGATTCGCGCAGGGGCCGGCGCCACGCCATCCTCGGCGGCACTGGGACGCGACGCGCGCACGGCGCCGGCCACGCGCTCCACCTGCGCATCCGTCAGCTCGGCGAACATCGGCAGCGACACCACGTCGGCCGCGGCCCGCTCGGCGTGCGGGAAGTCTCCGCGCCGGTGGCCGAGGTCGAGATGGGCCGGCTGCAGGTGGATGGGAATCGGGTAGTGAATCCCGGTGTGGATGCCGTGCTCGAGCAGGATCTGCCGGAGGCGCTCACGCTCCGGCGTGCGCACGGTGTAGACGTGATAGACGTGCCGCGAGCCCGGCCGGACGGCCGGCGTCCGCACGGGACCGCCCGCGAGCAGCCGATCGTAGAGCGCCGCATGCGTGCGGCGCGCCTCGGTCCAGGCCTCCAGGTGACGCAGCTTCACGCGGAGGATCGCACCCTGGATGCCGTCCATGCGGTAATTGAAGGCCTTGTAGCGGTGCTCGTACTTCTTCTCCTGCCCCCAGTCGCGGAGCACGCGCATCATGCGCGCGTGGCCGGGATCGCTCGTCACCGCCGCCCCGCCCTCGCCGTACGCGCCGAGATTCTTGCCGGGGTAGAAGCTGAACGCGGCGATGTCGCCCATCGATCCGCACCGGCGCCCGTTGTAGTCGGCGCCGTGCGCCTGCGCGGCGTCCTCGATTACCGGGATCTCATGGCGACGGGCGATCTCGAGAATCGGATCCATGTCGGCCGCCTGCCCGTACAGATGCACGGGGACGATCGCCTTGGTCCTCGGCGTGATCTTCGCCTCGACCAGGTCTGGGTCCATGGTGAAGTGGACCGGGTCGATGTCGACGAGCACCGGCGTCGCGCCGGTGTAGACGATCGTCGAGACCGTCGCGACGAACGTGAACGGCACGGTGATGACCTCGTCGCCGGGCCCGATGCCGAGCGCGAGGAGCGCCAGGTGCAGCGCGCTCGTGCCGCTGTTGAGCGCGACGCACTCCGTCGCGCCGCAGTAGGCGGCGAACTCCCGCTCGAAGGCGGCCACCTCCTCGCCGAGGATGAATTGCGCGCTGTCGAGGACGCCCAGCACGGCGGGATCGATCTCGGACTTGATGGAACGGTACTGGGCTCGCAGATCGACGAGCGGAATCATACGCGCGCTCCCGCGGAAATGGGCACGGTGTTGCCATGGTTGGACATCGACTGCGTCGCCGCCTCGAGCAGCCGCACGACCCGGAGGCCCGCATGGCCGTCGGTGACCGGAGTGGTGCGCTGGTCGATGCACTCCACGAAGTGGGACGCCTCGGTGTGCAGCGCCTCGCGCACGGCGAGCTGCGGCGCCCACATGTCGCCTGTGCGGTACCCGACCAGCATCTGATACACGCTCTCGGGACTCGGATTCAGCGAGATGCCGCGATCGTACACCTTGATCTTCTCGCTCGCCTCGAGGTCGTCGAAGACGACCATCCGCCGGCTGCCGCCGAGGAGCGTCCGCCGCACCTTCACCGGCGCCAGCCAGTTGGCGTGCACGTGCGCGATCAGGCTCCCCTCGAAGAACATCGTCATGTAGGCGATGTTCTCCGGCTGTCCCGGCACGTGCGAGAGGCCCGTGGCCGAGACGGCCACCGGCGGCTGGGCGAGGACGTAGTCCATGATCGAGAGGTCGTGGACGGCGAGGTCCCAGAGCACGTTGACGTCGTGCTGGAAGAGGCCCAGGTTGATGCGCACCGAGTCGTAGTAGTAGATGTCGCCGAGCTCGCCGGCCGCGGTGAGCTCGCGCATCTTCATGACGGCCGGCGTGTAGACGAAGGTGTGATCGACCATCAGGACGAGGCCCCGCCGCGCCGCGGCGTCGATCAGCCGCTGCGCCTCGTCGGAGGTTGCCGTGAACGGCTTCTCGACGAGCACGTGCTTGCCCGCCTCGAGGGCCGCCATCGCCAGCTCGAAGTGCGTGGCGACGGTGGTGGCGATCACCACCGCGTCGACGGCGGGATCGCGGATGAGGTCGCGATGGTCGGTGCCCGCCTTGATGGAGGGATATCGGGCGGTCGCGACGTCGAGACGCTCGCGCCGGAGGTCGGTGACGTACCCGACGCGGGCGCCGCGCACCTCGGCGAAGTTCCGCACGAGGTTCGGGCCCCAGTAGCCGTAGCCGATGACGCCGACGGTGATCATGCCCGCTCCAGCCTCGCGAGGATGCGCGCCGGCACGCCGGCCACCGTGGCTCCGTCGGGCACGTCGCGCGTGACGACGGCGCCGGCGCCGACCATGGCCTGCTCGCCGATCGTGACGCCGCAGAGGATGACCGCGCCGCTCCCGATCGAGGCGCCCCGCCTGACGCGCGTCGGGACGACGGCCCAGTCGGCCTCCGTCTGGAGCGCCTCGGCCTTCGTCGCCCGCGGGTGACGGTCGTTGATGAACAGCACGCCGTGCCCCACGAAGACCTCGTCTTCGATCGCCACGCCTTCGCAGATGAAGGTGTGCGACGAGATCTTGCAGAGGCGCCCGACCGACGCGTTCTTCTGAATCTCCACGAAGGCGCCGATCTTCGTGTCGTCGCCGATCTCGCAGCCGTAGAGGTTCACGAGATCGGGGTGGTGGATGACCACGCGCGCGCCGAGCCGGACCGAAGCCGCGACCGGCATGTCAGGCTTTCTCCAGCACGAGCACGCGCCCCTTCCGGCCCCAGTCCATCTTCGCCTCGAGATCGGGCCGCGACCGGCAGCCCTCGAGGACGAACATCAGGCGCAGCATGTCCTTGTTGAGCAGCGTGATGTGGCTGGGATCGACGTCGAACTGCGTGGTGAAGTCGAGGAGGCTGGCAGGGCTCGGGTGGAACCGGGTGGTCACGTAGACGAACTTCGAGGTCATCCGCGCCATGTTCGTGACGGCCCGCCGCACCTGGAGGACCGTGAGGTGCTCGAGCACTTCGCGGCAGATGACGAGGTCGTAGGCGTTGGCCGGCTTCAGCGTCGGATCCGTGACCTGGCCAAAGGCGATGCGATCCCGCACCTCGGGAGTGGCAAGCTGCCGGCTGCTCTCGGCGAAATCGATGCCGTCGACGTCCACGCCGAGCTCCCACAGGAGGTGCATCAGCGCGCCCGGGCCGCAGCCGAGATCGAGCGCCTTGCGCGGCTGGAAGACTTCCTGGATGAGCGACGGGTTCTTCGCCTCGATCTGCCGCCGGGTCTCGAGCGAGTAGTTGTTGCCTTCGGCGCGCCAGTCGCCGGTGAAGTACTCGGAATCGTAGTGGCCCGATCCGACGGGCTTCTGATCGAGGACGCGCGCTTCGAACTCGGTGATGTTCATCGCTGGTTCTGCTGCTGCTGGGCGAACTGCTGGAGGAGGCGGCTGGACGAGTCCAGCACGGTGTCGAGATAGACGATCCCGATCCCGAGCTCGCGGCAGATGGCCACCTGCGCGGCAGGCAGCCGCCCGTCCCAATCCTTCCCTTTGACGTAGTAGCGCGGCCGCAGCTCGCGCAGGATGGTCTCGGTGTCGAACCTGTTGACGTGCGTGTAGCTGATGTAGCGGATCGCGTCCACGACCGCGGCGCGCTGATCCTCGGGCAGGAGCGGCGGGTGCTTGGTGCTCACGTACAGGTCCGACGCTACGTTGCAGAGCACGGGCACGCCGAGCTCGCACGCGGCGCGGAAGTACTCGATGTGGCCCCGGTGGAGCGGATCGAACGCGCCGTCCACCATCGCCACGCGGCCGCGATGGTCCCTGAGCTGGTCGTACGCGAGGATCACGATCTGACCAGCAGCCCTTTCTGCGCCAGCTCCTCGAGCGCCCGATCGAAGAAGTCCACGGCGACGTCGGGCGTCGTCTTCGCCCACTCGATGAGCTCCGCGAAGCCCTGCTCGAGGGTCACCCGTGGCGTGAAGTCGAGCGTCGTCCTCGCGCGCGAGATGTCCGCCGTGTTGTGCCGGATGTCGAACTTGCGGCCGGTTTGCGTGACGAGCGGCTCGATCGACGTGCCCAGCAGCCGGTTCAGCAGCCTGGCGATCTCGAGGATCGTCACGGTCTCGCCCGAGCCGACGTTCACGGGCAGGTAGTCGGCGCCGGGTGTCTCGAGCATCAGCATGAGGCACTCGACGACGTCGTGAATCGACACGAAGTCGCGGAGCTGGCCGCCGTTCTCGAAGACGACGGGCGGCCTGCCGTTCAGCAGGCGGCTCAACCAGATCGCGGCGACGCCCGCGTACGGGTTGCTCAGGCTCTGGCGCGGACCGTAGACGTTGAAGAAGCGGGGGGCCACGGCCGGGATGCCATAGGTCTTCCCGATGAGCAGCACCATCTCTTCCTGGTGGTACTTGGTCATCGAGTAGATGTTGTCGCGGTAGAGCGCCTTGTCCTCCGGCGTGGGGATCGACTGCACGTGCCGGCCGCACAGCGGACAGTGCTGCTCCCAGTCGCGTGCCGCCAGTTGCGGCTCGGGGCGAATGGCGGGCGCAACGGCGCCATGCGTCGAGCAGGTGTACGCCCCCTCGCCGTACACGCCGATGGACGACGCCACAAGGACCTTCTGCACGTGGTGCTTCGCGTTGACGAGGATGTCGAGCAGGAGCGCCGTGCCGCGCGTGTTGACGTCCACGTACCGATCGACCTGGTACATGCTCTGCCCCACGCCGACGGCCGCGCCGAAGTGGACGACGGCGTCGGAGGCGACAACGAGCGGCTCGAAGAGCGCGCGATCGCGCACGTCGCCGCGCACGTAGGTCGCCCGGCCGTTGGCATACGACGGCCAGCCGCCGGAGCGATGCACCTGTGGCTCGAGGCTGTCCAGCACGGTCACGCGATAGTCGCGAGCCACGAGCGCATCAACGAAATGTGAGCCGATGTAGCCCGCGCCGCCGGTGACGAGGATGTTGTGTACCATTCCTGTTCTTCAGTCGTGCTGCTTGAAACGCGGATCGTCGATCCAGGATTGCGGATCGCGGATCGCGGATTCCGGACCGCGGATCGCGGATCGGGGATCGCCGATTGCGGACCGCGGATCGCGGACGGCGGAGTGCGGATCGGGGATCGCCGGCTGCGGATCGACGATCGCGGATTGCGGATCGCGGATCGCTCGCACGTCGAGGAGATCCGGCGTGCCGAGCGAGGCCAGCGCCGTCCTGGCCATGGTCAGGTGCGAGCGCGAGAAGCCCCGCGGGTCGCTGTAATACGCCGTGCAGGGGACGCCGTAGAAGGGCGCCAGGTACGCGAAGCCGCCGTAGGTGCCGGCGAACGCGCTGGCATGGGCAACGACGGCGCTCTGCACGTGCAGGTTGCGTGAAGGCGGCGTCGCGCCGGCCAGGTCGAGCACGCCGTGCCCGTCCACATGACACCCACCATGATCGTCGAGGTCGATGCCGATCGAGAGCGAGACGACCGGACCACGGGCCGAGAGGTCCGCGACGAGGTTGCGGACGAGGGCACGGTTCGCCGCGGAGGCGGGGAAACAGTCGTTGAAGTAGAACTTGACGGCCACGTAGGACGGCGGCAGGCGCGGCAGCTCCTCGCGCGCGGGGCGAGGGAGCGCGCGATACCGCGCATGCCGCTGCACCCAGGCTGGCCCCAGGTGGCCCCACCAGAAGGGCCGCAGCACGCGGTACATCAGCGACGGGTGCACGAGCGGCGCGCCCGCCACGCCGGCCGCGGCCGTGAAGATCGCCAGCAGCTCGCGCTCGAGGCCGGTCAGGCGCGTCTGCTTCTGCTCGCCAATCTCGCGCACCCGCGCATCGTGATGCGCCTTGAACGCCTCCGGCGTGACGTAGTCGAGCACGTCGCCGTATCCCCCGGCGAACGGCTCGTACCAGGACCGCGTCCCCCCGCGCGAGAGCGCCGTCAGTCGCGACCGATCCACCGAAAACCGCTCCGTGAACCAGGCGAGGAACGGCACCCAGTAGAGGAGCTCGAAGCCGACTTCGCCGAGCCATGGACCCGCGACGATGGGGCCCCGTCCCGACGCGAGCGTGGCCAGCTCGCGCGCGAGGCGGCTGCTCTCCAGCCGCGCGAGCTGGCTGCTGATGCCATGCTTCAGCGACGTCGGCAGGAACTGTGTCAACGCCCTCATTCGGTGCCTGCGGCCCGCCCGATCGTGGCGCCCCCGTGACTCGCCAGCCGCCGCTCGGCCGCGTCCCAATCCGCCGGTGAATCGATCGAGAGCGACTCGGCCGCGTCCACGACGAGCGGACGGCAATCGTCGCCGTAGATGTCGCCGAAGCGCTCCAGCGTCGTGCGGCGGAACGCGTACACCGTGCCGTCGCGGGAATACGCCGGCCGGGCATCCTGCCGCCGCGTGACGCGCTCCCCCTCCGGCACGAAGGGACGCAGCACGTCCCCGTCGATCCGCATCACGTAGTCGGGCGAGAGGTGCCTCGGCAGCTCGACGACGGACACGACCGAGTCGGCGCCGGTGCGGCGCAAGAGCTCCACCGCGTCCCGGATGTGGTGAGGGCGCCGCAGGGGCGAGGTCGGCTGCAGCAGCACGATCACGTCGGCGACCCAGCCGCCGGCGGCGAGCGCGTCCATCGCGTGCTGCACCACGGGCAGCATCGGCGTGTCGTCCCGTGCCAGCGCCTCCGGGCGCATGAACGGCACCTCGAGGCCCGCGCGACGGCCGGCGTCGGCAATCTCCGGCGAGTCCGTCGAGAGGATCACGCGATCGAGAACGCGCGATTCCTGCGCCGCGCGCGCTGTGTACTCGAGCAGCGGGCGCCCCGCGAGCACGCGAAGGTTCTTGCCGGGAACGCCCTTCGAACCGCCTCGCGCCGGGACAAGGCCCAGGACCATCACGACTTCCTGGGCGCGTTCTGCACGTAACGCACCTCGCGCAGCATCGCGTCGACCTGCGCGGGCGTGGGCGTCGCGTCCGGGTCGGCCTTCCCCGGAGCGCACACGTAACTCACGTGCAGGTGATCGGCGGCGTAGTCGCTCCGCAGCACCTCGAAGCCCGCCCGCCTCAGGTACGCCGCCATCGTCTCCTGCGTGAGGTAGTACGGGTGATCGATCTTGATGGCGTCCTCGACCGACCAGTTGCGGAGACAGGCCGCGCGGAAGTCGACGATGTCGATGAAGAAGAGGCCCCTGGCGGCAAGCAGGTGCCGCACGCGCGCGAGCGTGCCGGACACGTCCAGGAGGTGATCGACGGTCTGGCAGATGGTGACGAGATCGAAGGTCCGGGAGCCGAGGTCGAGCTGCTCGACGAGGCCGGCGATGGTCTCGAGGCCGAGGCGGCGCGCCTCGTCCAGCTCGCGCGGCGCGGGGTCGACGAGCGTCCCCTGGAGGCCGAACGTTTCCGCGAAGCAGTGCGCCACGACGCCGGTCGATCCGCCGATGTCCAGCAGCGTCTTCGAGCCCGATCCCCGGATGAACGGCTGCAGCAGGCCGGCGCGCTCCCGAGCGTAGTCGCGCTGCTCGGCCTGGATCGTCTGCGCGTTGATCGCGCGGCCGTGGAAGGCACTCACGAGCGGGCGGTACACCCCGTCGTAGAAGCGGCCGTAGGCCTCGGCGGTCATGCGCGGGTTGAGAAACACCAGGCCGCACGCGGCGCACGCGCTCGCCTGCGCGGGATACCCGTAGCGATCGCGATGCGTGAGCCCGATGAAGACGGTCTCCGTGCAGAGATTGCAGGCGGCGACGGCCTCGCACGGCTGCGAGGCGTACTCGAAGCCGAGCGCGGCGATGCGCTCGCGACGCTCCTGGGGAATCGCCGTCATCAATACGTCAACCTCTTCTCGATCCGGAGCTCCGCCGTCGAGAGACAGTCCGCGATGCGCTGGCCGGCGTTCCCGTCGCCGTACAGGTGGTCGCTCGGCGCCCTGCCGCGCCGGATGTGGCGTCCGATGGCCTCCGCGATCGCCGCGCGATCGTGACCCACGTCGACGACGTTGCACCCGCGCTCCCGGCCCTGCTGGCGGGAGCCGATGTTGACCGCCGGCACGCCGAGGTACGAGCACTCGCGAATCGCCACGCTCGAGTTGCCGACGATCGCCGTCGAGTGCACGAGCAGCCGCAGGAAGTCCTCGGGGAACATGTTCCGGAACAGGTGGAAGCTCTCCGGCCGCTCCTTCTCGCGAAACATGCGGATCCCCTTCGACGTGCCGTCGGACCCCGCGTCGGCGTTCGGCCAGAACCAGAGCACGGGCAGGCCGGCGTCCTGCACGGCGTAGAGCGTTTCCTCGACCTGGCGCCGCGCCTCCTCGTACTCGGTCGTGACCGGGTGCTGCATCACGACGAGGTACCCCTTCGAGAGATCGGTCTTCGGGCCGACGCCGCCGTACTTCTCGAACGGCTCGAAGTCGAGCGCCGGGCGGGCGGCGACCTCGGCGGCGATGTCGATCGAGGGACATCCCGTGTGCACGACGGTGTCCGGATCCTCGCCGAGCCGTATCACGCGCTCGCGCGCCAGCTTCGTCGACACGAGATGCAGGTTCGAGAGCTTCGTCACCGAGTGGCGCACCTTCTCGTCGATCGAGCCGGTGACTTCGCCGCCCTGCACGTGGACGACGGGAATGTTCATGTAGGAGGCGGCCACCGCCGTCGCCAGCGTCTCGTAGCGGTCCGCCACCGTCACGACCGCGTCGGGCTCGAGGTTGTCGAACACCGTCGCGAGCTCCGAGAGGCCAATCCCGGTGGACTTCGCGGAGGTCACGAGGTTCTCGCCCTCGAGCACCATGTACACCTTGTGCCTCGGCTCGAACCCGTCGCGCTTGATGGCGTCGATCGCATTGCCGTAGCGATCGAGGAGCGCCGACGCCGCGACGACGAGCTGCAGCTCGAGGTCGTCGTGCTGCTGGATGGCCCCGAGCGCGGTGCGAATGCGCGAGTAGCTCGGGCGCGCGGTCACGACGACGCAGATCTTCCGCTGTGGCACTAGGCGGTGAACCCTTCGATGTCCTCGGCGGCGAGGAGCTGATCGGCGGCGACGGCGCGCGCCAGGCGGCGGCCGACGATCTCGGGGAGCCGCTCCGGCGGCAGCCCCGTGCCCGGCTTCTTGAGGGCGAGGTGCGCCTCCGCCAGCACGGTGCCCGCCGGCAACGCGTCCGCCGCCACGATGCTGCGCGTGAAGAGCCGCCGCATCGGCGCCGTCTCCCGCGCCGAGACGTCCTTGTCGAGCGGGCTCGCGCGCATGCGCTCGATGAAGCGGATACCCTCCACGAGCTGCCTCAGCTCCATCGTCGTGAGGGAGGCGATGACGTCGGGGCCGAACATCTCGCGCGACAGCGCCACGTGCACCTCGAGGACGTCGAGGCCCAGCGCCACGCCCGCGAGGCCCGGGAAAATCGTCGCCGAGTGATCGGAGAGACCCGCCCAGCAGCCGTAGCGCTCGCGGTAGACGGGCACGAGGTTGAGGCCGACTTTCTCGGGCGGACACGGATAGGCGGTGGTGCACTGCAGCACGCCCACGGCCGCGCCGCGCGCCTTCACACGGGCCACGGCGGCGTCGATTTCCTCGAGCGCGCTCATGCCGGTGGACAGCAGCACCGGCGCGCCGGTCTCCAGCACGCGGTCGAGGAGCTGCCCGTTCGAGGTCTCGCCCGACGCGATCTTCCAGATCGGCTGGCCGATGCGCTGCAGCATGTCGACCGCCTGCACCGAGAAGGGCGACGCGATGAAGAGCACGCCGCGATCGCGGCAGTGCTCGGCGAGGCCTCGCCACTGGTCCTCACTGAACTGCATCCGCTGCCAGTACTCGTAGCGCGTCGCGTCCTGGCGGCTGAACGTCACGCGGAACGGCTCGGCAGGCGTGCTTTCGGCGGCGGCGATGTGCGCCTGGAACTTCACGGCGTCGGCGCCGGCATTGGCGATCGCGTCGACGAAGGCGTGGGCAAGCCCGAGGCTGCCGTCGTGCGTGAGCGCCACCTCGCCAATCACGAGGCAGCGCCCGCGTCCGAGCGCGGCCAGCCCCGGGTGTTGAATCGTCATGAAGCCTGGGCCTTCTGGGTCCTGAGCCCCGAGGCCTGAATCCTGATCTTGGCCGGGTTCCAGTAGAGCCGCTCGACGAGCGGGAGCCGTCCGGCCAGGACCAGAGCGTACACCAGGGGCCTGAGCAGGAACACCCAGGCCGGCGGCGACTGCGGAGCGAGCTTCGGCGCCGAGGCGAGCCGCTCGACGGTCTCCACGAACACGGGCGTCGCCGCCACACCGGCGCCGCGCGGGCGAATGAAGCGTTCCACGAACGGCCGGTTCGGCTTCGAGTGCGTGCCTGCCTGCGACGCCATGCCGCGCGCGAGCGCCGCGAGCTGCGCGACGTGCTCCGACAGGGTCCGCGACGTGTTGAGGAAGCCATCGCCCACGGTCATGAGGTGCTGGAAGTGGAACGTCCCCTCCTGGTTCTCGTGGAACTCGGGAAGGAGCAGCGTGTACACCGGCCGATCGACGATGGCCGCCTCGACGAGCGCGCTGGTGTTCAGTCCGACCACGGCGGCGCTGTGATGAAGCGAGTCGAAGTACTCGGCGCGACGCTCATCGTCGATCGGGTTCGAGCCCCAGAGGACGGCGCCCTCGAGCGGCGCCGTGCCGGCCGCGTCGCGCGCGGTCCAGTCGTCCAGGCGCTGGGGGTGCGGCCGCACGAGGATGTTCATGCCGTGGAGCGCCGGGTCGGGCGAGCCGCGGATCGCCCGCACCCACTCGCGCACGAACGCCGCCTCCGACGGGCTCCCGCGGAAGAGCGCCGAACAGACGTAGAGGATGAACGGCCCGTCGCCGGGAAGCCCCGCGCGCCGGCAGAAGTCCGCGCGGCCGCGCGAGGGCCGCCGGTCGAACCAGCGGTCGAAGCACTGCGCGCCGGTGACGAGCACGCGCTCCGGCGGAATGCCGTGAAAGCGCGCCGCTTCCTCCTTCTGCGTCTCGTTCCAGACGATCACGGCGTCGGGCGGCACGCGGATGAGCGCCTTGCTCGACAGATGGTCCCAGCTCCAGACGCACAGCGCGCTCCGCACGCCGAGGCGCCTGGCGGAGCGCACGTAATCGAGCTGCGGCGAGCCGAGCTCGATGAGCGGCGTCACCAGGAGGAGGTCGGGACGGGCGCCGGCGACAAACGCATCGACGCCCTTCTGGCGCGGCACGGCCTGCTCGAGGCGATCCAGCGCCCACGCGAGCGCCCGGCGGAACGGCAGGCGCGCCAGCGCGAGCACGAAGGCAGGCGTACGCTCGTAGGCGCGCTGCCGGATCTTCGGCATCGACGCGAAGCGCGGATCCGAGTACCGCAGGTAGTCGAGGCCGAGCCGCAGCGCGCGTGCCACGCGCGTGTAGCGCCCGAACGCATGGACCGGCGTGAAGCCGACGGCTACCTGCGGGAACCGCGCCGCCAGGTCGTCCACGAGCGCGCGCCCGCCGAGCGCCTCGTCGCGATCGGCCGCGAGGTGTATGTCGTGTCCACGCCGTGCCAGCGACTCGATCACGGAGTCGAAGTTCCGGAAGTACGTGAAGTGCCGGGCGATGAAGAGGATTCTCACCTGACTCTGATGGCGCCGCTTGTCACGGACACGCAGAGACGCCGAGACGCGGAGACGATCCGGCCACGAAGCGCACGATGGACACGAAGCGCGTTCGATTGGCTGCCGGAGGCAGCTCGCGAGAGGATGGC
>JBOGIW010000615.1:0-20473 GCA_050748045.1 Vicinamibacterales bacterium
GTTAGCAGTAGGGTGACTATCCACTCGAAGGGCGTCCATCGGGCGGGTTCTTTGGTGTGCCTCATTTGAATACTCCAACCTCTTAAGGAGATGCTTTCGGCCTGCAACAATGATGTAAACCGGATAGTTCGTTGTCTGGCCCAGGGGATGTGTCTTTGGACTTCTTGCGCTCTCCGGTCCGCTTATAGGGGAGCCCACAAGCCGCCGGGCTGCTCAAGGCGGTGCTCTGTCTGTCCCATCACGAAATCCCGGCGACGCTCAATTTCGAGCGCTTGAACCCGGGCATTGCCCTCGACGGTTCGCCGCTCGAAGTGTCCACCCATCACCAGCCGTGGGAGCCGCCGTCCGACGGCATGCCGCGGGTGGCCGGCGTGAGCAGCTTCGGATCGGGCGGGAGCAATGCGCACGTGGTGGTCGAGGAATACGGAGGCGAGCCGGCTTGCCCGCCCGCGACCGAGCCGAGGAGCCGGCATCTCGTCGTGCTGTCAGCAAGAACGGAAAACGGTCTGCGCCGCCGTGAAGCCGACCTGCTGGCCTGGCTGTCCGCCGGCGGCGGGCGGCACCGGCTCGCGGACATCAGCGCCACACTCGCCCTCGGCAGGGCCCACTTCGACCATCGCTCCGCGTACGTCGTCGCGTCGGTGGCCGAGCTCGAGGAGAAGCTTGTGGCAGCCGCCGGGAGCACGGACCATCGCGCCGGGCGGTGTGCCCCGCTGTCCGGGCAGCTTCGCGACAACTCGCTCATTCGGCGGGTGACCCGGCTGATCCTGGACGACCTGGCGACAAGCGATGTCGCCCGTGGCGAGGCCCGCGAGGACGACCTGCGCGCGCTCGCGGAGCTGTACGTCCTCGGCTTCGACGTCGAGTGGCATCGGCTGTTCTACGACACGCTCGAGGAGCGCGTCGCCTTGCCTGCCTATCCGTTCGAGAAGGAACGGTACTGGCTTGCGGATTCGACCGGCGCGCGGGAGCAGCCGGCATCCGCCTGGTGCTGTCTTGCGGAGCAATGGGCCTCCGCGCCCCTTCCGCGGGATCTGGACTGGCAGCGACAGCTCGCGGCGCTCGGCGGCGCCACGGTCGTGGTCGTCTACGAGGACGAGGACGATCGCGAGGCGTTGATGTCGCTGCTGCGGGCCCTCATGAGCCGCGACGCAGGCGGCGGGCGAACGGCCGCATCCCTTCGCGCCGTTCACGCCCGCGAGATCGCGGGCGGCGCCGCCGGCGCATTCGATCCGCTTCCGGACGTCGTGTTCTGCCTCGGTCCCCGGACCGGTGCCGTGCGTAGCGGCGCGATCGGCGCGGATCCCGCGGCCACCGTGTTCCACGTGAGCCGGTCGCTGATGCAGGGCGGTTGGGAGCACGCGGTCCGACTGTACTACATCTTCGACGAATCCGCCTCGCCAAGGACCGTCGAGTGCGAGGCGCTGGCGGGCTTTTTCCGGTCCGCGATGCTGGAGAACCGTCATCACGTGTGGACGCTGGTCGCATTCCGTGAATCCGGCGGCGAGATCACCCGGCACCAGGCCTTGCTGCAGGAGTGGCTCGCGGGCAGCCCGATCGACACCGCGAGCCAGGCGAGCGGGCGCCGCACGTGGTGTGCCGTGCGCTACGACGGTTCGCGCCGCGCCGTTCGAGCGCTGGTCGAGCTGGGGTCAGATCGGGGTCAGAGTAGCGATGCGATCCGTATCAAGTCGCGCGCCGGCGCGTCCGATGGTGCGCTGGCGCGCGCCGGCTTCCGCGCAGGTGCGACCTATCTCGTCACCGGTGCTCTCGGGCCGGTGGGCGAGCAGCTCTGCGAGGAGCTCGCCGTCAGCCTCCGGCCCACGCTGGTGGTGTTCTCGAGGACGTCGCTCGACGCGCGGAGGCAGCAGCGAATCGACAGGCTCGAGTCGCTCGGCGCCACCGTGCACTACTTCCCGGTGGACGTCGGCGACCGCGACGCGCTGACCCGTGCGTTCAGCGCGGCCAAAGCGCGCGTCGGCGAGATTCACGGTGTCGTTCACCTGGCGCGCCTGGTCGAGGACGGGCTCATCGCGTCGAAGCGCTGGGCCTCGTTCGAGCGCGTGCTCGCGGCGAAGGTGCGTGGAACGGTCCTCCTCGACGAGCTGACGGCACGGGAGCCGCTCGAGCTGTTCGTGCTCTTTTCCTCGATGGCGGCGAACGGTCTTCGTGGCGGCAGCGACTACGCGTATGCGGCGGCGTTCCAGAACGCCTTTGCGCGGCGACGGCGCCGGCTCGAGCGCACGCGCGAGCGCAACGGCCGCACGATCGCGTTCGCGTGGGGGCCGTGGGCGGTCGATACGTACCAACAGGCGGGCCGCACCGACCGCTTCGCGTCGGCGGGCTTCGATCTCATCGACATCCGGGACGCGTGCCGGGCGATCGATCTCGCCGCCGGCCATGACGATCCCGTTCTTTACCTGCTGAAGGTGTCCGATCGGCGCCGCGTCCGGCAGCACATGGAGGTCGCGACGGACGATCCGCTCGAGTGCGGGGACGGAGCGCCGTGGACGCGCCTCGGCGAGGAGCTTCGCGCGCTGGAGGGCCTGCGAGAGCGCGGCGGCGACGTGGCCCAGGCCGACGTCGTCGATCTCCTCGCGCGGTGCGACGTCGAGTCGATGCCGCAGTCGCTCGTCGACCGGGCGGACCGCCTGCTGTTCGGCGAGCGCGCGATCGCGGCGCCCGACCCGGCCGACGGCCCGATCGACGTCAGACGAGTGCTGCGCGTCGTCGTCGGCGACGTGCTCAAGCTGCCGGACGGCTATGACGAGGAACGGACCCTCCAGAGCCTCGGCCTGGATTCGGTGTCCGCCATGCAATTGGCCACGCGCATGGAGGCGAGGCTGCACGTGCCCGTTCAGGCGCGATGGTTCATCGAGCTCTCCACGATTCCGGCGCTCGCGGAGTATCTATCGGCGCAGATGGCGGGACGGACGGTGCTCCCGTCGCATCCGTGATTGCGCCTCGAAGCTCTGGTGTCGGAGCCGCACGCACGGATCGCCGAGCACGACGTCACCAATTACGACGCAGATTACCTTGACTTCCTCTCCAGGGCCATGCGACAGTCACCGCTGAACGTCCAGTGACGCTGCATCACATGCAAACGCGTCGCCGTGGACGGTTGCTCGAAGGAGCCACCACGTGAGCGGCATCCCCGACGAGATAACTCTTCACGTTGTTCCCCTGAACATCACCGGAGGCCTGGGTATCGGCCTCAACGGCACGCTCGTCGTGGACGCGGGCCTGGACGATGTGCAGCTCAAGGCGACGGGCGATCCGACGCGTCCGATCGCGATTGACATGGGGCTCGACAACATCCACCTCAAGATCGATCCGCTGACGATCAACCTCGAGCCGATCCGCCTGACGGTGGATCCGCTGAAGATCGATCTCGGCCTGGACAACATCAACCTGTGCCTGTCGCTGGCGTTCACCCAGGTGCCACGGGTACAGGTGCACCTCCCCACGAAGTACGACTTCGGGTTCAGTCTCTTCGGCATGCCCGTCATCGGGTTCGGGATCTGCGGAGAAGCGAGCCTGATCACCGACGACAATCCGCCGCGCATCTTCCGGAAAGCCGCATCGGCGCCGCATTCGCCGCCGCCGCCCCCGCCGACGCGTCCCACGGGTGCGGCCGAAATCACGGGAGCCGCGTACCGGGTGTCTGTTGACTAGACCGAAGCTCACTTCAATTGTTGTGTAGGGTTCATGCACAAGGTCGTTAAGGAAATGTGGGAGCTTGGCCACGAAGGACACGAAGGACACGAAACGGCGTCCGAGCTTCGTGTTCTTCGTGGCTTCGTGATTTCGTGTTCGTCGTGGCCTCGTCGCTGAAGGCGCTGTCATGGACAATGCGGCCCAGGACAAAGTCGATCTGAACAACGCGGCGCCGCGCGCCCTTGCGACCCTGCCCGGCGTCGGCCGGCTCCTCGCGCGCCGTATCGTCCTGGATCGCAAGCTCCACGGCGCGTTCGACACCCTCGAAGACCTCGAGCGCATCGAGGGCGTCGATCCGACGCTCGTCCGGGAGCTCGCCACGTACGTGGAGGTGCGCGAGCCGGGCAAGGACCCGGCCGCCGGGCGCCTGTCGCTCGTCACGTTGCCGGTCGAGGCGCCGAAGGACGATCCGAGCGCCGCGGCACGGGTCGTGCTCGCCGGCACGCCCGAGCTCATCCGGGGCACGGTGGTGCTGCAGAACATCGGGAAAGGGCCTCTGCACACCGCGAACGTGCGCCTGGAGAACGTGGTGTTTCCGAACGCGGCCGGTCCGCGAACGATTCGCCTGATGCTGCCGGGGTCGATCAGTCCGGGCGAGCAGCGGGCCGTCGCGATCACGCTGCCGATCGATCCGCACACACCGCCGGGCACCTACACGGCCGAGCTCGTCGTCGGCCAGGAGCGGCATCCGGCCACCATCCTGGTGAGCGAGCGGTACTCGCAGACGATTGCACCGTCCATTCTGTCGATCCTCAACGAGCCGGGCGCGAAGACGGAGCGCCGGATCGTCGTCCGCAACGAAGGCAACGTGCCGATCACGCTCGACGACTTCGGCGGCGTGGGCCTGGAGGAGGTCGATCTGCAGTGCCGCGTGATCCGCGAGACGGTGCGGAAAACGAAGCACCCGACGTGGGACGAGCTCGTCGGCACCGCGTCCGACGAGTTGAAGAAGACGTTCGCCCAGTTCGATCTCCTGCGCGTGCGGGTCAAGAACAAGCCCGTTCGCCTCGAGCCGGGCGCGACGGCCGTGCTCACGATCACGGTCCAGATTCCCAAGAACCTGCCCGCCCGCCGGCGGTACCGCGGCCGGGTACGCATGTACGACTCGTCGCTGACGTTCGAGCTCGAACCGCGGCTCGACGCGGCAGAGAGCGAAGTCGAGTAATCGTCGGTCTCGATTGGGTGCTGTTCGAGGAGGTTTACAGCCATGCGGCAGAGCGAATGCTGGCCCCACTCCGATTGCTGCGTTCCGCCACCGTCCCCGCTGGCAACGCTGGCGCCCCAACTGTACTGTCTCGGCATCCGGCTGGCGGAAACGGCGCTGGCGGTGCCGTTCGTGGTGGCCGGCAGCGTCCTGGCCGCGGCGAAGCCGTGGTACTGCTACGGCGACCCGTGTCGCGAAGGGTGGTGCGACCGGTGCCGGTGCTGCGAGCACAAGTGCCGCTGCGGCCGTGAGGCTCACCATCGCGGAACGGCCGACATCCGGATCCACGCGCGGGCCGGCGACGTCAGGCACAAGGCGATCCTCGTCCAGAACAACGGGCCGAAGCCGGTAACCGTCACGATGGCCGCGGATCCCTGGACCGACTGCTCGGAGAAAACGAGCGCCAACGCGGCGTCGACGATCACGTTCACGCCGGCGACGCTGACCATCGAGCCGTGCGAAGCGCGGGAAACGATGGCGCAGATCAGCATCAAGGCGCCGCTCGAAGCCGGTGGCACGTACTTCACGCGCGTGCACATGCAGGGAACCCATGCGAAGCCGATCCTGATCGAGCTCTGCGTCGAGCCGCAGAACCGGATCGATTACTGCGCGCACACCGATCCGTGCCGCCGCCGCCACGACAAGTACGTGGACGTGTGCTGCGAGCCGTGCCACGAGGACCCGTGCTGCTGCGGGACATGCCGGCCGTATCACCACGACCCGTGCAAGCCGTATCACTACGACCCGTGCAAGCCGTATCACTGCGATCCGTGCAAGCCGTCGTTCGGCGCCTGCGATCCGTGGTGGTGGCAGTGCGATCCGTGGCGCTGGACGGGTCCGGATCCCAGGCGCCTGTGGTACGGACCGGGCCACTGGGAGCGGTTCTGGGTCGCGTCAGGGAAACCGTGCTGTTGACGAGCAGGTGACGCGGAGGAGCGGACCATGAGCTATTTCGATTTCGGGGGGGGACCCGCTCGGCCGCGCCCGGTGCACGGCTGGAACATCCTCGAGGCGTTGATCGACGCACGCGCGAAGGCGGAACAGCAGTTCCTGGCCGATCTGCGGCGCAACCTCGATGCCGGCCTGAGGCTCGCCGAGGAGATGTCGCGGCAGGGCAACGAGCTCGGGCGCACGTTCCTCGATCAGGTGAGCCGCGCGCTGTCGATGCCGGGCGGCGCGGCTGGCTCGCAGCGGAGTGCCCCTCCGTACGGTGGGTACACCTGGCCGCGCGACAGTGCGTACGCCCCGCCGCACGATAGACAAGATAGAGACGCGTACGCGGCTGAGCCGGCCGCCGACGCGGATTCGCCGGTTCGTCCGGCGGATGGAACCGAGCGGCCCCCGGCGCTCCGCCTCGTCGTGCCGGCCGGCACGCGCGACGTCGGCGTGCCCGTGCAACTCCGGAATCACCGCGACACCTCCG
Organism: Vicinamibacterales bacterium; assembly: GCA_050748045.1. Lineage (GTDB taxonomy): Bacteria > Acidobacteriota > Vicinamibacteria > Vicinamibacterales > UBA2999 > CAVYVZ01. The sequence goes on from JBOGIW010000615.1 coordinate 6,345, forward strand.
ACGTCGTGACGATGTCGGCGAGCCCGCTTCGCCTGAATGGCGCCGCGGTGCTCCCGACCGAGCTCATCCGCTTTCAGCCGGAATCGATCGTCATCCCCGCGCACGAGGAAGGATCCGTGCAGGTGCTCGTGCACGTCGGGCCGAACCTGGCGCCCGGCATCGAGTACTGGTCGGAGGTGGTCATCGCGGGCACGGAGGTCAAGCGGGTGCCGCTCGTCGTCCTCGTCCTCGCCGAAGCGTAGCCCGCGCGGCGTGGCGGGGTTGAAGCCCGGCCCTCAGCACGGGTCCGCGGGACGATCGAGCCAGCCAGACGTATGGTCCCACGCGCCGCAGCAGCCTTTCGGCGGGCACACCAGGCGGTGCCGCTGCCAATCTGGCAGGAGTGCCTCGCCGGCCTGGAGGAGGCGCGTCTTCGCCGATCGACGGTGTATTTCGGCTTCGGCGTGCCGCGGGGCGATGGCTCCGCCGTGATCGTCGTCCCGGGCTTTCTCGGGACCGATGTCAGGCTCGCCGAGTTCCGGGCCTGGCTCGGCCGGATCGGCTACCGCGGCGCCTACTCCGGCGTACGGATCAATGACGATTGTCCGAACCTGTTGGTCGACCAGGTGGCCGGCACGATCCGGAGCTGGGCCCGTTACACGTGCAAGACAGTCCATCTCGTGGGCTACAGCTACGGCGGCCTCCTCGCGCGTGTGCTCGCGGCGAGGATGCCTGAATCGGTTCGCTCCGTCATGACGCTGGGCACGCCATTTCGCGGCATCTCCGCGCATCCCTGGGTGCTCTTCGCGGCCGATCGGCTCCGCGAAGTGATTCTGAGGCGGCATGGCACCGACGTAGAGCCGTCCTGTTTCACCGGAGCCTGCACGTGCGGGTTCCTGCAGACGCTCGAGCGTGGGGTGCCGGAGTCGGTGCGGCAGGCGGCCATCTATTCGAGGACCGACGGCTGTGTGGACTGGCGGATGTGCAAGACAGACGACCCGTCGAAGGACTATGAAGTAGAGTCGACGCACCTCGGGCTCCTGTCCAACGAGTCGGTGTACGAGGTGGTCGCCGCCGTGCTCGCCCGCAGCCGATAACGGCGGCTGCATTTCCGACGACAGCACAGAGCCTGACATGGATGGCGGACCTCTCCTGCATGTCGGGTGGTACGAGCTGCACCCCGACGCGAACCTCAACTTTCAGTTGAACCGGCGGGCCGCGTTCGGCGGCCCGGCGTGGGTCGAGGATGTGCGGCCCGTGCTGCCTGCCTTGCGCGGGTACGACGAGTGGCGATCGATCTTCGTGTCTCTCGGCGAGAGCGCGCTGTCCCAGGGGCGGACGCGGCACGCGGCCCTGCACTTCCGGTGCGCCGAGTACGTCATGGCCGCCTCCGATGCGCGCCGGGAGGCCCTGCGCCAGCGGCTGCTCGCGCTTTTTCGACAGGGGTACGGCATCCCGGAGAGCTCGCGGCGCGAGGTCCCGTTCGGAGACGTGCAGTTGCCGACGTGGCACTTTCCCGCCGCGTCCCCGAAAACGGCCGTCGTGTTCGGAGGGATCGACACCTACGTCGAGGAGCTCTTTCCGCTGCTGTTGTACCTGAACCGCGAAGGATGGCGGGTCGTGGCGTTCGAGGGTCCGGGTCAGGGATCGGTGCTCGAAGAGCAGTACGCGCCGATGTCGACCGACTGGCACCTGCCCGTGCGCGCCGTGCTCGACGCCTACGACCTCAACGACGTCACGCTCATCGGTGTGTCATTCGGTGGGTGTCTGGCGATTCGCGCGGCGGCATTCGAGCCGAGGGTGACGCGCGTCGTCGCGTTCAATGCGATGACGGATCTGCTCGAATGCATCGCGAGGGACCAGCCGGTGAGGGTGGCGGCCGCGCTCCGTGGGCTCCTCGCCGTGGGCGCGCGCCGGGCCATCGACGATTCGGCGAGCACGCTCGCCCAGCACAGCCAGGCGGTCGAGCAGGCGCTGTCGCAGGCGATGCACGTCTTCGGAAGCGCCACGCCGTCCGAAGCGCTGGAGAAGGCGAAGGCGTTCCAGACCCGCGACGTCTCGGCGCGGGTGCGGCAGGACGTGCTCCTGATGGCTGGCGCCGACGACCATTACATTCCGCTGGAGCAGCTCTGGGAGCAGGGGCGCCTCCTCACGGGGGCGCGATCGATCACGGCGCGCGTCTTCACCGCCGGGGATCTCGCGCAGGCGCACTGCCAGATCGGCAACCTCCCGCTGGCCCTGCACGTAATCTCGTCGTGGGCCGACCGGCCGAAGCGCGCATAGCGAGCACGCGCAGGTGGCGCGGATGCGGATCCTGGCCACGGTGATCATCGTGTTCTTCGTGGCTTCAAGATCTTCGAGTCCTTCGTGGCGATCCGCTTGGAGCATCGATGCTGGAGATGAGGACGGGGCGTATTACTGCCGAATCTCTCGGCAGTAAAGTGTTCCGCGATCGCTATCGGCTCACGTACGCGTACGCCGCGGGGGCGATGTACCGGGGGATCGCGTCGGTGGAGCTCGTGGCGCGCATGGGGCGCGCCGGCTTCATCGGGTTCTTCGGGACCGGCGGCCTCTCGCTGCCCGAGATCGAACGCGGGATTCAGTACCTCCAGACGCGGCTGACGAACGGCGAGCCCTGGGGCATGAACCTGCTCGCCAACCCGGTTCACCCCGCGCGGGAACGGGAGACCGTGGATCTCTACCTGCGGCATCGCGTGCGTGCGGTCGAGGCCGCCGCCTTCACGCGGATGACGCCGCCGCTCGTGCTGTACCGCCTCCGTGGCCTTCGCCGCGACGGCGACGGAGGCGTGCGGTGCGACAACCACGTCATCGCGAAGGTCTCGCGGCCGGAGGTCGCCGAGGCGTTCATGAGCCCCGCGCCGCGGCCCGTGGTCGAGCAGTTGCTCCAGGAAGGCCGCATCACGCGCGAGCAGAGCGCGCTGGCGACCGCGGTCCCCATGAGCTCGGACATCTGCGTCGAAGCCGATTCGGCGGGCCACACCGATGGCGCCATTCCCACCGTCATTCTGCCGGCCATGCTCCGGCTGAAGGACGCGATGATCCGCCGACATGCGTACGACGAACCGATCTGCATGGGCCTCGCCGGCGGCATCGGGACGCCCGAAGCCGCGGCGGCCGCCTTCGTCATGGGCGCGGACTTCGTCGTGACCGGCTCCATCAACCAGTGCACGGCGGAGTCGGGGTTGAGCGCCGACGCCAAGGCGCTGCTGCAGGAGATGAACATCCAGGATACCGACTACGCGCCGGCCGGCGACATGTTCGAGATCGGCGCGAAGGTCCAGGTCCTGAGGAAAGGCGTGTTCTTTCCCGCCCGGGCCAACAGGCTCTACGCGCTGTACGCGCAGTACGACAGCCTCGACGACCTTCCACCGAAGCAGCAGCAGCAGTTGCAGAACCAGTACTTCAAGCGGAGCTTCGCGGCTGTCTGGGACGAAATGAAGCAGTACCTGGAACGCCAGGGACAGCAAGCCGAGATCGCGAAGGCGGAGGCGAACCCGAAACACAAGATGGCGCTGGTGTTCCGGTGGTACTTCTGGTACTCGACCCAGTTGGCGCTCGACGGGCGGCGCGACGACCGGGTGAACTACCAGGTGCAGACCGGACCCGCGCTGGGGGCGTTCAACCAGTGGGTCAAGGGAACGGAGCTGGAGCCCTTCGCGAATCGCCACGCCGACGACATCGCACGGAAAATGATGACGGAAGCGGCCGAGTACCTCACGCGCCGGTTCGACGCCCTGAACGAGGGCGCCGCGTTGTGAGCGCGCCTTTACTCGGCGCGCGCCGTCTCGGTCGGCGCGGCGCCTCGTTCGGAGCTCGGCCAGAGCATGGTGCCGATCACGAGCGGCCACGCGCCGATGTGAATGGCCGTATCGGCGATGTTGAAGATGTAGTGCCAGTACGGAACGCCCTGCACGTCGATGAAATCGATGACCGCCCCGTAGAGAAGACGGTCGCAGGTATTGCTGGCGGCCGCCCCCACGATGAAGCCGAAACAGACGTACTGGTAGAGATGGAGCTGCAGGTTCTTCAGCAGATACACGCAGACGGCAAGAATCGTGAGCGTGCTCGTCACCGCGAAGAGCGTCGTGTTGCCCGGGAACAGGCCGAAGACGGCGCCGGTGTTCCGGATATGCGTGAAGTGGAGGAACGAGCTCACGACGTAGGTGTCGTGGAGCGCGAGGCGCGTGTGGACGAGATAGCTGCCCACTTGCGCTATCGCAAGCACCATCAACACCGTGGCGGCGAAGGCGCCCAGCTTCCAACGCTTCTCTCGTGTCGTCATGTCTGCTGTGTCTCGCGGGTCCATGCTGGTGACGAATCTTACAGATACCGCTCCACGGTTCCGTGCCGGGTGCCGCTGATATACAGTCGCCGTGCCATCCACGCGCAGAACAGCCACGCGGCGACGAGGAGCGCCGCGCCGCGCGGGCGTCCCATCTGCGCGAGCCACGGGGCCATCCCGTCGAACAGGGCGGGCCGCACCACCACGCCCGCCAGGGTCAGCGCCGCCACGACGGCGGCGACCCTGAAGACCGCCGCCATGGCCAGGCGCCAGCGGCTGACCCTCAGGCGCGCCACGCCGGGCCGCTCCGCCGTATCGAGCGCTCGCCGCAAGCCCGCCAGGCCGTCGTCGAGCAGCCGCCGGTTCTGGAAGAGCTGCCGGATCTGGGCCTCGATCCTGACCTCGCGGGCGAGCGTCCGCAGCTCCGACTGCCGCATGTACGTGGCCAGCGCCTTGACGATGTCGAAGGTGGGGCTCAACCTGAGCATCAGGAGCTCGAACATCGAGAAGGCCCGGTAATAGCGCAGCGCGACCTGTGACACCTCGATCCCGTACTTGCGGAAATCCTTGATGTTCCGCATGAACAGCCAGGAGCTGCAGCGTTCCTGGAGGTTCGCGCGGGGGTTGCTCAACACATTCTGCCATGCCACCGTTGCGCGCTTGATCTGGCGCTCGAAGGCGTCCAGGTCCACGTTGTCCGGCGGCGGCTTGATCATACGGTAGACGCTCCGCATGTAATCGCCGAGGTCGCGCCGGTGCAGGGCGTCGTAGAGCTGGAGCTGGATGTCCCGGAACTCGGCGTCGAGCTGCCCGGTGATGCCGAAGTCCACGTACCCGATGACGTTGTCCTTCAGGATCACCAGGTTTCCGGCGTGCGGATCGGCGTGGTAGAGCTGATGCTCGAAGGTCTGCCGGAGCTGGTTGTCGAGCAGGTTCGACGCGACGGCGTCGAGGTCGATGCCGCGCTCGGCCAGCGCCGTCCGCGCCGCCTCCGGCCCCTCGGCGTCGATCCGCGCGAGCACCTCGGAGAGCCAGACGCCGTCGAGATACTCCATCGTGAAGATGGAGCGGGTCGTGTAGTCCCAGTGGACCTTCGGAATGCGGCAGTGGGGATCGCGGCTCGTCGCGTCGCGCAGCCGCTGCGCGTACGTCGCTTCGGTGCGAAGGTCCAGCTCTTCCTCGGTCCACTCCTTGAACTCCTCGGCCAGCACGCGCACGCGCACGCGGTTGAGCAGCCCGAGGAAGTCGACGAGTCGGGCGAGCAGCATGACGAAGCGGACGTCGGCATCCACCTGCCGGCGAAGCCCTGGGCGCTGCACCTTGACGACCACGCGCTCGCCGCTCCCGAGCGTGGCCGTGTGCACCTGGGCGAACGACGCGGCGGCAATCGCCTCGTGGTCGAACGACTGGAAGACGCTGTCGAGGGGGGCGCCGAGCTCCTGCTCGACGACGCGCGCGGCGATGTCGCCGCCGAAGGGCGGCACGGCGTCGAGGAGGGCCGCGAGCTCCAGCAGGTACTCGCGCGGGAGCAGGTCGGCGCGCATCGCGAGGATCTGCCCGAGCTTGACGAAGGCGCCACCGAGCTCCTCGAACGTCTCGCGCACCGCCCGTGGCAGCTCGCCCTCGGCGCGCGCGCTCACGAGGCCGAACGTCAGCGCGCGCAGGCAGATCGGCACCAGAGGCGGCGAGAGCCGTCGTGTGGCAACCGTGATGATCTGGAACAGCCGCTTGACCGGAAACATGGGTGCGCAGGTCGTCCACGCACAGTCCTCTGACCTTGTGCCGGCCGGGCGACCGGGATAGAGTGTGCCTCAGAACGCGCTATCGCGGCGAGTGGGTTCATGACGAAGCCTCCTGCATCCGATCCGCGCGGGGCCGCCGCCAGGTTCTGGCTGGATGTGATCGAAGGCATGTGGCGGAACGCGGTCACGGCGTCGCATGCGCTGTCGGACGCGCTCCTGCAAGCCTCGTCGGCTCCGCTGCACACCAACGGGCGCGCCGGCGAGGCCGCGGACGTGGCACGGCTCGAGGAGATTCCCCGCGAGGCGCTCGAGCGGTTCTTCGGCGTGTACGAGGATCAGGCACCGCCGGCGATGCCGGTTGCGCCCGCGGCCTCGCGCGTCATCGCCGAAGCGCACGCCTACCTGGGCAGTTCCGGCGGCCGCGCCGGCTTGCAGGAGGTCGTGGCCCACGTCGCAGAGCAGACCGGGTACGACCGGGCCCGCGTGCAGGCCATGATCCTGCGCCATCTTCCGTGCGATGGCGAACGCGTCTGGAGGTCCGCGGCCGGCCCGCTGTGAAGCTGGTCTTTCCGGACGCAGGCAGGGAAACGCGGACATGCCGGTCTCGATAGAGGAGCTGCTGGGCGTCAAGACCCCGCCGAAGGTTTGCCGTCCGCCGATTAACTTCAGTTTCCTGTTCTTCTCCGATGTCCGGCGCGATGTGCCGGTTGCCGAGAAGTACCGGTTCATGCGGGACATCACGGTGTTCGGCGACCGCGCCGGGTTCACGGCGGTGTACATCCCCGAGCGTCATTTCAGCGAGTTCGGAGCAATCTATGCGAACGCGGCGATCGTCGCCGCGTACCTGATCCCGCAGACGACCCGCATTCGATTCCGCACCGCCGGTATCAGCCTCCCGCTGCATCATCCGGCGGAGGTGGTCGAGTGGTGGGCGATGAACGACAACCTCTCGGGCGGCCGGGTCGATCTCGGCTTCGGCTCGGGGTGGAGCAAGCCCGACTTCATCCTGGCGCCGGACGCCTACGAGAACCGGCGCGAGATCTGCGCGGAGCGCATCGAGATGGTCCGCGAGCTCTGGCGCGGCGGCACGGTGTACTTTCCGGGGCCGGACCACGTCGAGATCCCGGTCACCGTCTATCCGAGACCGGTCCAGAAAGAGCTGAACGTCTGGCTGCTGATCACGCAGAACGACGAGGCGTTCGCCTACGCGGGGAAGCAGGGCTTCAACGTCTTCACGATGCTCTACGGCGTCGACCTGGAGGCGCTCCGACACCGGATCGCGATCTACCGGGAAGCACGCGCGCAGGCGGGGCTCGATCCTGCGGCGGGGGTTGTCTCGCTGATGCTGCATACCCTGGTGCATCGCGACCTCGACACGGTGCGACAGGTCGTCGAGCGGCCGTTCAAGGAGTACATCAGGAGCTCGCTCGACGGGCACGTCGCCGCCGGCCTGGGCACGTCGGGCCGGGTGGGGCTCGAGGACATCGGCGAGCGTGAGAAGGCGAAGATGCTGGACTATGCGTACGAGCGCTACTTCTCGACCTGCGCGCTCTTCGGGAGCGTGGACGACGGCCGGCAGGTCGTCGAGCATGCGATTCAGGCTGGCGTGAACGAAATCGCGTGCCTCGTGGATTTCGGCGTCGACTACGGCGTCGTGAAGGACTCGCTGCCGCATCTCGAAACGCTCGTCTCGTCGTACCGGTAGTCCTCTCTCCCGCGCCCGCGCGGCGGCCCGGCCGCCCGCATCACTCGTGGCTCTCGTGGACACCAAACGCCAACGACTCGCCGACGCGGTCCGTACGCACCGGAGCCGCCGGCCCGACGCCTGCATGCCGATCGCCATCATCGGGCTGTCCGGCTACCTGCCCGGGTGCATGTCGGTCGCCGAGTTCTGGCGGGCGCTCGACGAGGACCGGCCGCTCATCGAGGAGATCCCGCGGCACCGCTTCGACTGGCGGGGCGTCTACGATCCGTCGGGGTCGGATCCGGCGAAGAGCCACACGAAGTGGGGCGGCTTCATCCCGGAGATCGAGACGTTCGATCGCGAGCTGTTCCGCATGTCGAGGGCCGACGCCGAGCGCGCCGATCCGCGGCTGCGCCTCCTGCTGATGTCCGTCTACAACACGCTCGAGGACGCCGGCTACGCGCCCCGGAGCCTGGCGCGGAGCGCGACGGGCGTCTTCGTCGCCGTGGAGGACGAAGAATACCTGCAGACGCTCGCGGAGGCCGGGATGGCTCCGGTGGAGCCCTTCACGCACGCCCCGAGCGCCGTGGCGAGCGGCATCTCCGCCTTCTTCGACTTCCGCGGCGCCAGCGAGATCGTCAACACGATGTGCTCGGGCGCGGCGGTGGCGCTGCACCGGGCCGTGCTCGCGATTCGCGCCGGCGAGATCGACCAGGCGATCGTCGGCGCGGCCAACCTGATGCTTCGGCCCGATCTGTTCGTGGCGCTGTCACGGCTCCAGCAACTGAGCCCGTGCGAGACGGTGAAGTCGTTCGGCGAGGGCGCCGCGGGCTACCTCCGCGCGGAGGGTGTCGCGAGCGTGCTCCTGAAGCCGTTGCCGCGGGCCGAGGCCGACGGCGATCCGATCTACGCCACCATCCGGGCGAGCGCGGTCAACTTCAACGGGCCTGGCGGCCCGTCCACGGCGGCGCCCGACGTTGCGAGCCACGCCGATCTGATGCTGAGCTGCTACACGCGCGGCGGGATCGATCCGGCGTCCCTCACCTATATCGAAGCGCAGGGCATGGGCAACCAGGTGGCGGACATCGCCGAATGGGACGCGTGCAATCGAGCGCTCGAGCGTCTCGCGGCGCTCGGAGGCGCCGAACTGCCGCCCGGTCATTGCCGCGTCAGCACCGTGAAGCCGATGATCGGGCACATGCACGCGGCGTCGGCGCTCGGCGCGGTGTTCAAGATCCTTCGAAGCTTTCAGACCGGCCGCATTCACCGCATCATCGGATTCGAGGTTCCCAATCGGTTCCTCGACCTGCGCGACCAGCCCTGCCGGCTCGCCGACACGACCGAGGCATGGCCCCGAACCGCGGTGCCGCGGCTGGCGGCGCTGCACTCCTACGGCGCGGGCGGCAGCACCGCACACCTCGTGCTCGAAGAGTATCCCGGCTCCCGCAGCGCCTCGCCTGTTCCACCTGCTCTGCCGTCCCTGCTGCCACTCTCGGCTGGAACCGAGGCGCTGCGGGTGCAGATGGCCGAGCGGCTGCTCGCCTCGCTCGACGAGGAGTCGTCCTGGTCCCTCGACGCCGTGGCGCACACGCTGCAGCGCGGGCGCGACCACATGCGCTACCGCGTGGCGTTCGTGGCGGAGAGCGTCGCCGCCCTTCAACAGCAGCTCCGCGCGTACTGCTCGGACGGGACGGTGGCGGGCGTCTATCACGGCGATGCGAACCTCTGCGAGCCGCGGTCCGCCGGCGGTCAATCACCTGGCCGCGAGGCCGAGACGCCCATCGGCCGTCTGCATCGCCTCGCCCGTGAATGGGCTGCCGGCAGCACGAGGGCGCTCGACTCGATCGGGGGCGCCGTGGGTCCCCAGCTCCGAGCCCACGTGCCGGTGTACCCATTCGACAAGCAGCGGTACTGGGCTGGGGATCGCGCGCGCGGATCGGAGCCGGCCGGCCGCAGGCTCGATCATCCCCTGTTCAACCTGCAGCGGTTCGGCGAGGACGCGGCGAGCTGTCGCGTTCGGCTCGACGGCGTGGATTTCTTTCTCGCCGACCATTGCGTGACGCAGCGAAAGATTCTCCCGGCGGCCGCCTATCTCGAGCTCGCCCGGACTGCCGCCGCCGCCGGACGTAAAACGCCCGTGACGACGTTCACCGATCTCGCCTGGCAGAGGGCGCTCGTCGTGGACGGTGCGTCGGCCGAGCTCGATCTGGAGCTCGTGCGCGAGGACAACGGCGACGCGCACGTCACCTTCTCGGCGCCGGCCCGCGCCAACGCTCCTCGCGTCGTTCATGGCCGCGGGACGCTGTCCGGCCGGCCCGTGCCGCCGCGATCCGCCGTGGATCTGGCCGCGATCGCGCGCCGATGCGGCGCGGTGGTCACGGCCGAGACGCTCTATGCGCGCCTCGCCCGCGCGGGATTCGGGTATGGTCCGCGCTTTCGCGCGGTGCAGGAGTGCCGGTTCGGCGACACCCACCTGCTGGCGCGAGTGGCCCTGCCACCCGGATTGCCGCTCGAGCCGGGTGTCGTCCTGCACCCGTCGCTCATCGACGCGGCACTGCAGAGCGCGGTGTTGCTGCACCTCACGTTGACGGACAGCGGCAACGACGCGGAAGGCGCCGCCGCGCCGCCGCTTCCTTATTCCATCGACGAGATCGTTATTCACGGTCCGCTTCCTCGCGAGTTCGTGGTGCATTCCCGGACGTCGCCCGCCTCGTCTGCGCGATCACTCGTGCTGGACAGCGACGTGTGCAGTTACACGGGCGAGGTGCTCGTGTCGGTGCACGGGCTGTACCTGAGAAGCGACCAATCAGAAGACAAGCGCGTGGCCGGAACACCTGGTCAGGCGTCGTCACATCCACGGATCGCGTTGGAGCAACTGGTCTGGGTCGAAAGCGGTCCCGCGCCGGGGGCGGTGGCGCACGACTCCGGCGCCGAGCTGAAGCGAATCCGCCTGCGGCTCGGCAGCCATCTGGACATTCCCGACGGCGACCTGGTTTCCGTTGACGCGCTGCCACCGGACGAAGCGCTGGTGAAGGTGTGCGAGGCCCTGGTGCACCGCTTGCGCGCCGGCATGGCGGCCGACGTCCACGGCCGGTACCTTTTCGAGGTGTGGTGCGATCGAAGCCTTCCCTCGGCGGCGTGCGACGGGATCGTGAGCTTTCTGAAATCGATCCGGTCCGAGCACCCGCACGTGCAGGGCAGGGTCCTCCGCCTCGACTCGGACGGCCGTGAGCGCAATCCCGCGCCCGAGGTGCTTCGCGCGATTCTCGCGACGGAACACGCCGACGCGCGGATGCCGCCGGAGGTCGCCTACAAGGACGGGCGCAGGTACATACGCCAGGCCGTGCCGCTCGGCTCGCTCGACCGCGCGCATGCGGCACGCCTTGCCGCGCGTGGGCAGTGCTACTGCGTGATTGGTGGCGGGATCCTTGGCGGTCAGCTCGCAACGTTTCTCGTCGAGCGACTGGGTGCCCGCGTGATCCTGGCAAGCCGCACCGCAGGCGCGCAGCCCGGTTCTCCCGCAGATCCACCGGGCGACGCCGGCGGCGTCACGTATGTGGCGCTGGACGTGACGGACCGGGACGCCGTGGACCGGTTTGTCGCGAGGCTCGAGCACGCCGACATCGAGGGCATGTTCTTCACGGCCGGCCGGTTGCGCCCTGGAGTCACGCTGGAGAAGACCGCCGCCGAGATGCGCGAGGTGATCGCCCCGAAGGCATCAGGAGCGCTGAATCTTCTGCGTCACTGCGGGAGGCTGTCGTGCGGATTCGTTGCGCTCTTCTCGTCGCGCGCGAGCCGCGGTGCGCACCGGAACGCCGACTACGCGGCGGCGAACGGCTTTCTGAACGGCCTGGCGCTGGAGTTCGGACCAGGCGAACCGCCTCCGTTCCTCAACCGGCACGGGCGCCGCGTCTCCCTGATCTCGATCGACTGGCCGCATTGGGAGGCGGGGGGCATGCACCTGGCGCCGGATCTCGTGGACCTGCTTCGGGAACGCGAGGGCCTGGCGCCGCTGCCGGCCACCGCCGGCTTCGAGGCGCTGCGGGACATTGCTCGCAGCAGCGCGCAGCACGTCGCCGTCGCGTATCGCGAGATCGCTCCGTCGCCACGCGCCGTGCCGGCGGCCGCCTCGTCGCAGCCGAGCGGCGTGGCCGCCGGCGTGGGACAAGCGCTGCGCCACGCCATCGGTCATACCGTCGGCATGTCTCCCTCGACGGTCGACATGGACGCCACGTTCGCGGCGCTCGGCCTCACCTCGATCTCCGTGGTGCACGCGAGCGTGGCGCTTCGGGAAGAGCACGGCATTCGCGTGCGGCCGAGCGCGTTCTTCGAGCACGGCACACCGCGCGCGCTCGAGCAGCACATCCTGAAGGCGCTCGGCGCCGACGTGACGACGCACGAGGCGCTCGTCGCCCACGAGGAGGGCGGGCTGGCCAAGGCCGAGGCCCAGCAGAAGCTTCGGGAGCCCCAGCACGGCCGAGGCATCCGCCTGTCGGAAGGCCAGATCGGGCTCTGGGCACTCCAGCGGACGACGCCCGCCATGACGGCCTACAACGTGCCGCTCTTGTATCGCGCCATCGGATCGATCGATGCGGAGCGGCTCCGGCGCGCATGGACAGGCGTCCTGGAGCGTTTCCCGCTGCTCGCGAGCACGGTGCAGGTAGAGGAGGGCGTCCCACGGTTCGTCACCGGCCCATGCCACGTCGAGGTGGAGCTCGTCGCGCGCCGCGACGTGTCCGACGCGGAGCTCATCGCATCGCTCCGCGAGGAGCTGAAGAGGCCGATCGATCCCGCTCGCGGCCCGCTGGCCAGGTGTCTCGTCGTCTCGCGTGGCGAGCGCGATCACGTCCTCATGTTCTCGATGCACCACCTGGTCGTGGATGGCGGCTCCGTGTCGCCGTTGATGGCGGCGCTGGCCGAGTCGTATCGCAGGCCTGACATGCGCGACGAGGCGGCGGAGAGCGCCTTGCGCGCGGCGTACGAAGCCTTCGCCGACTGGGAACAGGATTTCGTCGCGAGCGAGGCCGGGCGGACGTGCCGTGAGTACTGGTCCCAGCGTCTCGCGGGTCATCCCACGCTGGAGCTGCCGAGCGACCGGCGGAGGCTGGCCGTGCAGGTCTTCGACGGGGCGAGCGTCTCCCGGCCCCTTGCGCCGGCGCTCGTTCGCGGGCTCCGTTCGTTCGCCGAATCCCACCGCGTGAGCCTCGCGACGGTCTTCCTGAGCCTCTACCAGGCCGTGCTCTGCCGCTACGCGCGCCAGGACGACCTGGTCGTCGGCGTGCCCACGCCGATCCGGCCGCGCGAGGCCGTCGATGCGCTCGTCGGCTATTACGTGAACGCGATTCCCGTGCGGACCCGTGGCGTCGGCTCGCACACCTTCGAATCGCTCGTCAAGGACGTTCACGTCGCGCTCCTCGAAGGTCTCGAGCATGCCCAGTACCCCTTGCCGCGGCTCGTGCGAGACCTCCACGTCGAGCGCACATCGGACCGCGCGCCGCTCGTTCAGACGACCTTCGCCTTCACCAGCCAGTCTCGCGCGAGCGCATCGGTGGAGCTGTCCGACGACGAGGGACGTGTCGTCCGGCTCGAGCCGATCGACGACCTCCATCAGGAAGGAGCGTTCGAGCTCGAGCTCGACGTGCGGTGCGACACCGACGCGTGCGTGGTCACGTTCAAGTACCAGACCGCGCTCTTCGACGCCGACACGATCGAGCATCTGGCCGGTCACTACGTGCGCCTGGCGGACCTCGTGCTGGAGTGCCCCTCCCGGCCGCTGCGCGAGCACTCAATCCTGACCGGCGAGGAACGCCAGACGGTCCTGCATGCGTGGAACGCCACGGCCGGCCCGTATCCGGACGACTCCTGCGTGCATCACCTGATCGACGCGCGGGCACGGCGCACGCCGGGAGCGGTTGCGGTGGCCTGCGAGGAGCGCCGTCTCACCTATCGCGAGCTCGAGGAGCGGAGCTCTGAGATCGCACGCGGTCTTCGCGCGCTCGGCCTCGGCCGGGGCTCGCTCGTCGGCGTCTGTCTCGAGCGATCGCTCGACATGGTCGTGGGCCTCCTGGCGATCCTGAAAGCGGGCGCCGCCTACGTGCCGCTCGACCCGGAGTATCCCGACGATCGCCTGGCCGGCATGATTCGCGACAGCGGTGCGGCGTGTGTGCTCGCGCGCGAAGGCATGTCGGGCCGGCTCGTGAAGCTCTCGCCGGCCGAAGTGCGGATCGAATCGCTTGCAGACGTGCGAAGCGAGGCGGCCCGTGCCCCGTACGCGCCGCCGGAGGCGCAGCCCTCCAGCCCGCGGCAATTGGCATACGTGATCTACACGTCAGGCAGCACGGGAGAGCCGAAGGGCGTGATGGTGTCGCATCGGGTGCTCGTGAACTGCCTCGCGAGCATGAGCAGGGTTCCCGGCCTGCAC
>JBOGIW010000616.1:0-12459 GCA_050748045.1 Vicinamibacterales bacterium
AGGTGCCCCCGCGCGGTCCCGCGCGCGCGTCGCTCGGCCGCCACGGCGGCATCATCGTGACGAAGTCCGTGCACGAGGCGATCGCGCTGGCCAACGAGGCAGCCCCCGAGCATCTCGTCGTCGAGACCGACGCGATGGCGCGCCGCGTCCGCGCCGCCGGATCGCTCTTCGTGGGGCCGTGGACGGCGCAGGTAGCCGGCGACTATGCCATCGGGTCGAACCACGTGCTGCCGACCGCAGGCGCCGCGCGCGGGCGCGGCGGCCTCTCGCCGGCCGACTTCGTGCGCCAGATCACCGTTCAGCGGCTGACGCGGGCAGGACTGCGCCGCATCGGACCCACCGTGATCGATCTCGCGCGAGCCGAGGGCCTCGAGGCCCATGCGCGCTCGATAGAAATCCGGACAGACGGCGGCCGGACATGATGATCCAGGGCTTTCGCAACCCGGGACCCGGCCTGCGGCTGCACCTCAACGAGAACACCTCCGGCTGTTCTCCGCGGGTGCTGGAGGCGATCCGCGCCCTCACGGCCGGCGACATCGCGGCATATCCAGACTGCCGCCCGGCGGTGCTCGCCTGCGCCGGGCACCTGGGCGTCGATCCGGACTGGGTCCTGCTGACCAACGGCCTCGACGAAGGTCTCCTGATGCTGGCGGTGGCGCGTCTCGGCCGTGACAAGACGCGCGCCCCCGAAGCGATCGTCCCGGTGCCGGCCTTCGATCCGTACTTCGCCGCCAGCGACGCGGTCGGCGCCACCGTGATCCGCGTGCCGCCGAGGGAGCGCTTCGGGTTCCCGCTGACGGGTGTGCTCGATGCCCTCTCGCCGCGCACGCGGCTCGTCTACCTGAACACGCCGAACAACCCGACCGGCCAGGAGATCGGCGCGCCCGACCTCCGCACCGTCATCGAGGCCGCGCCGCAGGCGCTCGTCCTCGTCGACGAGGCCTACGTCGAGTTCGGCGGTCCCAGCTTTCTCACGGAGCTGCCGGACCATCGCAATGCGGTCGTCGGCAGGACGTTCTCGAAGGCCTACGGGCTCGCCGGCATGCGCATCGGCTGCCTCGTGGCGCACCCCGACACGCTCGAGCCGATCCGCGCCGTGACGCCGGTGCTCAACCTGAACATCGTGGCGATTGCCGCCGTGCAGGCGGCGCTTCGCGATTCCGACTTCCTGCCCCGGTATGCCGCCGAGGTGCGCGAATCGAAGCGCCGGCTCTACGAGGCCTGCGCGCGGCTCAGGCTCGAGTACTGGCCGAGCGCGGCGAACTTCGTGCTCGTCCGGGTCGGAGAGCAGGCCCGAGCCGCCGTCGACGCGCTCTCGGCCCGAGGCGTCCACGTCCGCGATCGCTCGACGGACGCTCACACCGCGGGATGCGTGCGCATCACCGCGGGAGTGGTGGCGCACACCGAGGCCGCCATTGCCGCGCTCGAGGCCATCTTCGAATGAGCGCCCGCCCGCGATCGGCGGCGTTCGACCGCGTGACCACCGAGACGCGAATCCGCGGCCGGCTCGCGATCGACGGCCGCGGGCGCTACGACGTGCGCACGGGCATCCGCTTCCTCGATCACATGCTCGATCTCTTCGCGCGGCATGGCGGCTTCGACCTGACGCTCGCCGCCGACGGAGACCTCGACGTCGATCAGCACCATACCGTCGAGGACATCGGCCTCGTGCTCGGCGAAGCGGTACTGCAGGCGCTTGGCAACCGCAAGGGCATCAACCGCGCCGGCTACTTCGTCATGCCGATGGACGAAACGCTGGCGGTGGCGGCCGTCGACCTTGGCGG
The DNA here is from genome assembly GCA_050748045.1 of Vicinamibacterales bacterium. Classification (GTDB taxonomy): domain Bacteria; phylum Acidobacteriota; class Vicinamibacteria; order Vicinamibacterales; family UBA2999; genus CAVYVZ01. The sequence continues at coordinate 1,785 of JBOGIW010000616.1, forward strand.
ACGGCCGCATGCGGTCGTCAACCTGAGGCTGAGGGTCCGGCGGGTCGGCGATCTGCAGTCGGAGCTCGTGCACGATTTCTTCGAGGGGTTCGCGATGGGCGCGCGGGCGAACGTGCACGTGAACGTCCTCTACGGGCGTTCCAGCCACCACCACGTCGAGGCGGTGTTCAAGGCGTTCGCCCGCGCGCTGCGCGTGGCCTGCGCCCGCGACGCCCGGCTCGCGAAGATGCTCCCGAGCACGAAGGGGCTCCTGTGATCGCGCTCGTCGACTACGGCGCCGGCAACCTCACGTCGGTCCGGAAGGCGCTGTCGGCGCTCGGGGCCGGACACTTCACGCCGGCGGCGCCGGAGGAGCTGTTGCAGGCATCCGCCATCATCGTGCCCGGCGTGGGTCACTTCGACGCCACGGCGGCGCTCGACGACGGGTGGCGGCGGATGGTCCGCGACCTCTGCCACGGCGAGCGAGTGCCGCTGCTCGGGATCTGCCTGGGCATGCAGTGGCTCTTCGAGGGGAGCGACGAAGCGGCGCATCTTCCCGGACTCGGCTATTTCCCCGGCCGCTGCACGCGGCTGCCGGGAGACGATCGCACGCGCGTGAAAGTGCCTCACGTCGGCTGGAACACGCTCGAGATCGCCAGCGACTCACCGCTCCTCCGGGACGTGCACGACGGCGACCAGGTGTACTTCACGCATGCCTACGCGGCGCCCATGACAGCCGACGGCGTGGCCGCGACGACGCATGGTGCGCGATTCGCGGCCGCCGTCGGGGCGAAGAATGTCATGGGGGTGCAGTTCCACCCGGAGAAATCGGGAGACGTCGGGCTGCGCATCCTGCGGAACTTCCTGGAGGTTGCGCGCGATCCGCTCGGCACGACACACATCACGTAGTCAACGGAGCAGAGGGAGGCAACGGTATGACAGGGAGTTTCCTCCGTGATCTCCGTTACCGGCTCGAGCGAGCACAGGGTTAGATGCTGTCGAAGCGCATCATCGCGTGTCTCGACGTCCGCGACGGCCAGGTCGTCAAAGGCGTGCAGTTCCAGCAGCTTCGGCCCGCCGGCGATCCCGCCGCGCTGGCGCGACGCTACAACGTCGAGGGGATCGACGAAGTCGTCGTGCTCGACATCACGGCGACCCTCGAGCGGCGTCAGGCGCTCGCCCGCACGATCGCGTCGGTTGCGCGCGAGATCTTCCTGCCGCTCGCCGTCGGCGGCGGCATCCGCTCCGAGGAGGACGCCGCGGCGGCGATCGAAGCCGGAGCCGACAAGGTCAGCCTGAACACCGCGGCGCTTCGACGCCCGGACCTCATCACGACCCTCGCGCGGCGGTACGGCAGCCAGGCGATCGTCGTCGCCATCGATGCGAAGCGCGCCGCCGGGAGGTATGCCGTCTACGTGCGCAGCGGGCAGTCGGATGCGTCGCGCGATGCCGTGGAGTGGGCGCGCGAGGCTGAGGCGCGCGGCGCCGGCGAGATCCTCCTCACGTCGATGGACCGCGACGGCACGAAGCTCGGCTTCGACTGCGCCCTGACGGCGGAGGTCTCCGCCGCCGTCGACATCCCCGTCATCGCCTCCGGCGGCGCCGGCACGTTCGACCATTTCGCCGACGTGTTCACGGACGGGCGGGCCGACGCGGCGCTGGCCGCGTCGATCTTTCATTACGCCGAGTCGAGCGTCGCCGACCTGAAGCGCCACCTGCACGCGCGTGGCATCGCCGTGCGTCTCTGAATCGACCATCCCAACTCCCAACTCCCAAATCACCAATCACCAATCACACAATCGAGACAATGCTGATCCCTTCCATCGACCTGCAAGGCGGCCGGATCGTCCAGCTCGTGCAGGGCGAGGCGCTGGCCCTCGAGACAGACGATACCGAAGGCTGGATCCGGCGCTTCGCCGCGTTTCCCAGGGTCCAGCTCATCGATCTGGACGCCGCGAAGGGGCGAGGCGACAACCTGCCGCTCGTGAAGACGATCTGCCGCCGCCTCCCGTGCCGCGCCGGTGGCGGCATCCGGACCGTCGATCGCGCCCGCGAGGTCCTCGACGCCGGCGCCCACGCCGTGATCGTGTCGTCGGCGTTGTTTCAGGAGGGACGCGTCGATGTCGAGTTCGCGCGGCGCCTGGCCGGCGCCGTCGGCCTGGAGCGTGTCATCGCGGCCGTCGACAGCCGCGGCGGCCAGGTGGTCATCCACGGGTGGGCGACCGCCCTGCCCATCTCCGCCGTGGACGCGGTCCGAGCGCTCGAGCCCTGGTGCGGGGAGTTCCTCTACACGCACGTGGACACCGAAGGGCTCATGCGCGGGACGGACATGGCGACCATCCTCGCCGTGCGCGCCGCGACCACGCGGCGCGTGACCGCCGCCGGCGGCATCGCCACCCGCGAGGAGATCGACCGTCTCGACGCGCACGGCGTGGACGCGGTGGTCGGCATGGCGATCTACACGGGACGGCTCGATCTCGGCAACCCCTGAGCGCCGGAATCCGTCTATCCAGGTGCCATGACACGCCACCTTCGCCCGATTCTCGCCGCTCTCCTGCTGGTCGCCGTCGCCGCTCCCGTCGCCGTCGCGCAGCCGCGCGAAACCGAGCGGGTGGACCGGACCATCCCCTTCCAGGAGGGAGGGACGCTGCGGTTGAAGAACTTCTCCGGCGACATCCGGATCACCGGGGCGGAGGCCGCCGAGGTGACCATTCATGCCGTCCGGCGCGCCACGCGGGAGCGCCTCGATCGCATCCGGCTGACGATCGAGACCACCGGGTCGGTCATCAGCATCAACGCCAACGATCGGGAGAGCCGCCGGCGACGCGATCGCGACAACGTCGTCGAGACCTCCTTCGAGATCCGCGTGCCACGCCGCACGAGTCTCGACGTCAACTCCTTCAGCAGCGCCATCACCGTGGACGACGTGAACGGCCGGCACCGCATCGGCAACTTCTCCGGCGACGTGCGGCTGACGCGCATGGGCGGCCCCGTCCGCGCCAAGACGTTCAGCGGCACGATCCGCCTCGACGCGGCCGACGCCGGCCACGCGCTCGACCTCGACACGTTCAGCGGCGACATCGAGCTCGTCCTGCCGCAGGACGCCGGCGCCGACATCCGGTTCAACTCGTTCAGCGGCGACATCCGCACGGACCTTCCGATTACGCTCGTCAGCAAGTCGCGCCGCAACCTGCACGCCACGCTCAACGGCGGCGGGAGCGACGTGCGCGTCAAGACCTTCTCCGGCGACGTGCGGCTCGGCCGGTAGCCGCCGCCGCGATGGCGGCTTGCGCCCGCGCGCGGACCCTGTTACGTTAAGTGCCGTAATCGTTACGGCACTCAACGTAATGGAGCCGCGTTGGAGAACCCCTTCGTCTACGGCGAAATCGTCCCCGGCGACGCCTTCGTCGACCGGGAGGTCGAGCTCGATCGGCTCATCGCCGACCTCGCAGACGGCCAGAAGGTCTTCCTGATCTCGCCGCGCCGCTACGGCAAGTCGTCGCTCATCCGGCAGGCCATCGTGGCCCTGTCACGGCGGGCGGCGCTCACCGTGGACGTCACCGTCAGCAGCTACAGCTCCTACCTCGCGTTCCTCGAGGGCTACGCGCGCGCCCTCGCCTCGGTCGAGTCCCGATGGCAGCGTGCGCGGCAGTGGCTCATCGACGTCGTCACCTCCACGCGGCCCGAGATCCGGTACGAGCCGGGGGAAACGGGCGGGGGCCGGCTCTCGGTCGCGTTCCCCGCCGTCAGCACGGCGCGCGAGCTCAACCGGCTCGCGGTGGAGGTGTTCGCGCTCCCGGCCCGCCTCGCCGCCGAGCGCAAGCGGCCCGTCGTCGTCGCGCTCGACGAGTTCCAGGCCATCGGCGGCTTCGACGGCGGGAGCGTGGAACACGCGCTCCGCGCGGCGGCCCAGCAGCAGCGCCAGGTCGGCTACGTCTTCGCCGGCTCGGAGCCGAGCCTCATGGAGCGGATGATCGGACCGCGGCGGCCCTTCTACAAGGCCGGTCCCGTGATGCGCCTGCAGAAGATTCCGCCCGACACCTTCGCCGCCTTCATCGAGGACCGTTTCGCAAAGACCGGCATGCGCCCCGAGCCCGGGCTGGGCACGGCGATCGTCGACCTCGCGGGGAACCTGCCCTACGACGTGCAGCGCCTCGCCCATGAGACGTGGGACGACGTGCGCGGCGCCGGGGCGAAGCGGGTGGGCCTCGACGACCTGCACGCGACGCTCGCGCGGCTGCTCGCCGAGCAGGACACGATCTTCGAGGCCGTGTGGCAGCGCCTCACGCTCGCGCAGCGCGCGACGCTGCGCGCCGTGGTGCTCCAGGAGGGCCGGGAGCTGCTCTCCGCCGAGACCCGGTCACGCCGCCGACTCGGCGGCCCGTCGAGCGTCCAGGCGTCGCTCGCGGCGCTGCAGAAACAGGATGTCCTCTTGAAGGAAGACCAGCGCTACGTCGTCGTCGACTCGCTCCTGCGCGAGTGGGTCGCGCGCAAGACATACTGAGGCCGCCGTGACGCTGACGGAGAGACTCGGGCTGCATCGCCGGGAGCTGCGGGCGTGGGCGATGTACGACGTCGCGAACTCGGCCTTTCAGACCACGATCATCACCGCCGTCTTCCCCAACTTCTTCACGCGCGTGGCGGCGGCGGGTGCCGTGCCCGGCGCTCCTCCGCTGCTCTCGCCGCCCGAGGCGACGGCGGTGTTCGGGTGGGGAACGACGGCGTGTCTCACGGTGATTGCCGTCCTCGGCCCGATCCTCGGCGCCATCGCCGATTACCGCGCCGCCAGGAAGAAGATGCTCGCCGCCTTCGTCGTCCTGGGCGTCGTGACGACGGCGGCGATGGTCAGCATCGAGGCGGGCGAGTGGCGGTGGGCCCTCCTGCTCTTCATGATCTCGAACGTCGCCGTCGCGGCGAGCTTCGTGTTCTACGACTCGCTCCTCCCGCACATCGCCTCGCCCGGCGAAATGGACCGCGTGTCGACCAGCGGCTACGCCGTCGGGTACCTCGGCGGCGGCGTGCTGCTCGCCGTGAACCTGGCCTGGATCCTCAGCCCGGCGACCTTCGGTCTCCCCGACAGCGTGGCCGCCATCAAGCTGTCGTTTCTGAGCGTCGCGGTCTGGTGGCTGCTCTTCTCGATTCCCCTGCTGAGGCGCGTGCCCGAGCCGCCGCGCGCGCTCGAGGCCGACGAGCGCGGCGACGAGAACCCGGCCGTCGCGGCGTTCGTGCGCCTGCGCGAGACGCTCCGCGAGCTCCGCACGTATCGCAACGCCTTCCTGATGCTCGTCGCCTTCATGCTCTACAACGACGGCATCCAGACGATCATCAAGATGGCGAGCATCTACGGCGCCGAAGTCGGCATCGACCTCAACGCGCAGATCGCCGCGTTCGTGATCGTGCAGTTCGTCGGCGTCCCCTGCTCGTTCCTGTTCGGCGCGCTCGCCGGCCGCATCGGCGCGAAGACGGCGATCTACGTGTCGCTCGTGGTCTACACCGGCATCAGCCTGCTGGGCTACTTCATGACGAGCGCGTGGCACTTCTTCGCGCTCGCGTTCCTCGTCGGCACCGTGCAGGGCGGCAGCCAGGCGCTCAGCCGATCGCTCTTCGCGCGGATGATCCCGCGCCACAAGTCATCCGAGTACTTCGGCTTCTTCTCGGTCTTCGAGAAGTTCGCCGGCATCGCGGGCCCCGCCATCTTCGCCGCGGCCGTCACCCTGTCGGGCTCGAGCCGTCCGGCTGTGCTGACCGTGATCGTCTTCTTCGTCGCCGGCGCGGTCGTGCTGCGCCGCGTGGACGTGGCGCAAGGCGAACAGGAAGCCGCGCTAGAATCGGCTCATGTGGGCGCCGGCCTTCACCCTCGCGCTCGTCGTCGGCGCTAGCGCCCTCAGCCTCGCGGCCTGCAGTCCCACGCCGCCGGAGGACTCGCCCACGCCCATCCCGTCGCCGGCGCCCACCGGCGACGTCTTCACGACGGAGGACGGCGTCCGCTTCAGCGTCGAGGTGGTCGCGAGCAACCTGCAGATTCCCTGGTCGCTCGCCTTTGCGCCCGACGGGCGGCTCTTCGTCACCGAGCGGCCGGGACGCGTCCGCATCTTCAATCTGCAGGCGGGGACCTCCGAGCTGGCGCTGACGCTGGACGACGCGTTCACACAGGGCGAAGCGGGCGTGCTTGGGTTGACGCTCGATCCGGAGTTTGCGTCGAACGGCTTCGTCTACGTGTACTACACGGCCCGGGCGGGGGGCGGCGCCGTGAACCGGGTCGTGCGCCACCGCGAAGTCGCCGGCCGCCTGGGCGAGCCCGCCGTGCTGCTGGACGGCATTCCCGCCAACGCCATCCATGACGGAGGACGCCTGCGCTTCGGACCTGACGGGCTGCTCTACGTCACGACAGGCGATGCGGCGAATGCATCGCTCGCGCAGGACCTCGGGTCGGTCGCCGGGAAAATCCTCCGCGTCAACCGCGACGGCACGACGCCGGGCGACAACCCGTTCACGTCGCCGGTCTACACCTACGGCCACCGCAACCCGCAGGGGCTCGACTGGCACCCCGCCGGCGGCAGCCTCTGGGCCGCGGAGCACGGCAACTCCGGCAACGACGAGGTGAACGTGATCGAGGCGGGAGTGAACTACGGGTGGCCGCGTATCGAGGGATCGCAGTCGATGCCCGGCATGCGGACACCCGTCGTCTTCTACTCTCCGGCCGTGGCGCCGTCCGGGGCGTCGTTCTACCGCGGCTCGCGGTTCCCCGCCTTCGTGAACAACCTGTTCGTCGCCACGCTTCGCGGTACGCACATCCTGCGGCTGCGCATCGACCCCGGGTCGTCTCGCGTGGCGGCCCAGGAGCGGCTGCTGAACGACCGCTACGGGCGCATCCGCGACGTCGTCGCCGGTCCGGACGGCCTCCTCTACTTCTGCACGAGCAACCGCGACGGCCGCGGCAGTCCCGTGAGCGCCGACGATCGCATCGCGAGGCTGGTCCCGGCGCCCTGAACAGCCGGAGTCGGCGTGCGGTCGTCCTCTCGACCGCAGCCCCGCCCACGGGCTGACGGGCTCCGTCCGATTCCTACGCCAGCCGCTTCGTCGAGCGCAGCGTGGCAAGGACGAGGATCCCCACGCCCCACACGAGCAGCGCGAGCGCCTCGGGCCAGAACGTCTCCAGACCGACGCCTTTCAGGAAGATTCCCCTGAGAATCACGAGGAAGTAGCGCAAGGGGATCACGTAGGTCAGTGGCTGGATCGCCGCGGGCATGTTCTCGATGGGGAAGATGAACCCCGACAGGAACACCATCGGCAGGAGGAAGAAGAACGACGTCGTGATCATCGCCTGCTGCTGCGTGGCCGAGATCGTCGACACGAAGAGGCCGAGGCCGAGCGTCGTCAGCAGGTACACGGCGCACATCGCGAGCAGCAGCAGCACGCTTCCGCGCAGCGGCACCTCGAACCAGAAGACCGCCACCGCGATCACGAGCAGCACGTCGAGCATGCCGAGCAGGGCATAGGGCAGGAGCTTCCCGACGACGAGCTCCCAGCGCTCGATGGGCGTCACGTTGAGCTGCTCCAGCGTGCCGAGCTCCTTCTCGCGCACGATCGCCATCGAGGACAGGTTCGTCGTGACCACGAGCAGCAGCAGCGCCAGGATGCCCGGGATCATGAAGTCGCGGCTCTCGAGGCGCGGGTTGAACCAGACCCGGACGTCGGCCCGCACGACCGGCTCGGCCGCGGCGCGCCCCTGTGATACGGCCAGCTCCCGCGCGTAGCCGCGCACGAGGCTTCCCGCATAGCCGAGGGCGACGTTCGTCGAGTTCGCGTCGGTGCCGTCGGCGACCACCTGCACCGTGACCGGCTCGCCGCGTCGCACGCGTCCGCCGTAGTCGGCCGGGATGCCGAGCGCCATCCAGGCGCGCCGGTCGGCGAGGTAGTCGTCCACCTCGCGGATCGACGATCCGGACCCGGCGATGACGAAGTTCGCCGACGCCTCGAAGCGGCTGATGAGATCGCGGCTCTCCGCCGAGCGATCCAGATCGACCACCAGGACCGGCACGTCCTTCACGTCCGTCGTGGCGGCGTAGCCGAGCATCGTCAGTTGGAGGATCGGCGCCACGATGATGATGCCAAAGAGCTTCGGCTCCTGCCGAAGCTCCAGGAGCTCCTTGCGCATGACGTGCATCACGCGTGTCACGCCCATTCCCTCTTCAGCCGGAGCGACGCCAGGCCGATGATGACGGCCGCAAACACGACGAGCGCGACCAGATCGCGCCAGAGGACCTCGGGACCCACGCCTTTGAGCACGATCCCGCGGAGCGCGACCAGGAAATAGCGGGCCGGCACGATGTAGGTGATCACCTGCAGGAACGCCGGCATGCTGGAAATCGGGAAGATGAACCCCGAGAGCATCAGCGTCGGCAGGTACGACGTGAGGAGCGCAATCTGGAACGCCACCTGCTGCGTGTCCGCCATCGTCGAGATGAGCAGCCCGAACGCCAGCGCGCCGACGAGGAACAACGACACCGCGCCGACGAGCATGAGCCACGAGCCGCGCATCGGCAGGCCGAACAGCAGCATCGCGAGCGCGACGATGCCCATCGACGAGACCATCGAGATCCCGAAGTACGGCACGGTCTTCCCCACGACGTACGCCAGCGGGCCGACCGGCGACATGCGCACCTGCTCCATCGTCCCCACTTCCTTCTCGCGGACGATCGACAGCGACGTCGAGACAACGGCCGTCAGCATCGCGATGTAGGCGATGAGCCCGGGCACGAGGAAGAGCGCGCTCCGAAGCTCGGGGTTGTACCAGACCCGCGGCTCGAGCTGCAGGGCGGGCGCCGCCTGCACCTCGTAGGCGGCCGACACGCCGCCGACGATCGCCTGCGCGTATCCCATCACGGTCGTCGCGGTGTTGGCGTTGTCGCCGTCGATAATCACCTGCACGGCCGTCGGCGTCCCGGTCGTGGCATCGCGGCCGAAGCCCGGCGGGACCACGAGCGCGGCGCGCGCATCGTTCCGATCGATCATCCGGACGATGTCGTCGTCCCGGTCGGTCATCGCGACGAGGTCGAAGTAGCCGGAATTGACGAAGGCGGAGACGAGCTCGCGGCTCGCCGTGCTCCGGTCCTGGTCCTTGACGACCAGGCGGATGTTCCGGATGTCGAAGTTGAGCGCGTACCCGTAGAGCAGCAGGAACAACGCCGGCACGAAGAGCAGGATCAGCAGCGTCCGCCGGTCGCGGCCGATCTGGCGAAGCTCCTTCAATCCGATGGCCCGGACTTTCCGCGCGTGCGCCCCGAGCCGAGTCGAGCGGGTCATGGCACGTTCCGCTCCGCCACGTCGAGGAACACGTCTTCGAGCGACGGCTCGACGAGCGTCCACGAGGCGCCCGTCACACCGGCGTCGCGGAGGCGCGAGCCCAGCCCGTCGACGTCGGCCTCGGCCGACCGCAGCACGGCGTGCACGGCGGTGCCGAAGATGCTCGTCTTCTCCACCTCCGGCAGGCTGTCGAGGGTCCGCATCGCCTGCACGGGCTGGGGAGCGCGCACTTCGAGGATGGGACGGCCGGCGAACACCTGCTTCAGCTCGTGGACCGTGCCGAGCGCCGCCAGCCGGCCGGCCTGGATGATCGCGATGCGGTGGCAGTGCTCGGCCTCGTCGAGATAGTGCGTGGTCACGAGCACGGTGACCCCGTTCTGCGCCAGCTCGTCGATGAGCACCCAGAATCGCCGGCGCGACAGCGGATCGACGCCGCCGGTCGGCTCGTCGAGGAAGACGATCGAAGGCTCGTGAAGGAGAGCGCAGCCGAGCGCCAGCCGCTGCCGCCAGCCGCCGGAGAGGGCGCCGGTCAGCGTGTGCTCGCGGCCGCGGAGACCCGCCATGTCGAGCACGAAGCTCCGGCGCGCCTCGAGGCGATCGCCGGCGAGACCGTACACACCACCGAAGAACTCGATGTTCTGATTGACGGTGAGCTTCTCGTAGAGCGAGAAGCGCTGCGACATGTACCCGATGCGCCGCTTGACGCCCTCGGAATCGCGGCCCACGTCGATGCCGCCGACGCGCGCAGTGCCGGAGGATGGCCGGAGCAGGCCGCACAGCATGCGGATGGTCGTGGACTTGCCGGCGCCGTTGCTGCCGAGGAAGCCGAAGATCTCGCCGGGCCGGACGTCGAAGGACAGGTCGTTCACGGCGACGAAGTCGCCGTAGCGCCGCGTCAGGTGCTCGACGCGGATCGCGCTCATCGGCCCATCGCGCGCGCCAGGCGCGCCTCGCTGAGGCGCACGCCGGCGAGCGCCCGCATGCGATCGAGCTCGGCCTGGAGCAGCGTCACCTGCGCGTCGAGCACTTCGATGTGCGTGACGACCCCCGCGGCGAAGCGCTCGGCGACCACGCGGCGCGCCTCCTCGGCGCTGCGCACCGCGTCGGCGGCGGCGGCCACGGCCGCGCGCCCCGACTCGATCTCGAGCAGCCGCTGCCGGATCTCGAGCGCGAGCACGCTGTCGAGCTCCGCCAGCCGCCGGCGCACGGCGTCGGCGGACGCCGCCGCCTCGGCCGCTTCGGCCTTCGTACGGCCGCCGTCCCAGAGCGACCAGGAAAACCCGATGGACGCGTCCCAGGAATCGTCCCAGCGATCGCTTCTCGGGAAGATCCGGGGGTTCGGCCGCGCGTAGTCGACACCGCCCCCGACGGCAATCGTGGGGAGCGCGCC
>JBOGIW010000617.1:0-9931 GCA_050748045.1 Vicinamibacterales bacterium
GCACCGGATCGGTCATCAGGCTCACGAGCGCCTCCTCGAGCTCGCGATCCGTGCGCACCTGCACGGCGGCGCCGTTCTGCAGGAACGTCTCGGCGATCTCCGAGAAGTTCTGCATGTGAGGGCCGAAGACGATCGGCTTGCCGAAGGCCGCCGGCTCGAGGATGTTGTGTCCGCCCGCCGGCACGAGGCTCCCGCCGACGAAGACCGCGGTGGCGATCTGATAGAGCTGCGCCAGCTCGCCGATCGTATCGAGGATCACGGCGTCGGCGCGGGGCTCGGCGTCGATCGGCAGCTCGCTGCGGCGCACGGTCAGGAGGCCTTCCTGCCGGCACAGCCGCTCGACCTCCGCGAACCGCTCGGGGTGGCGCGCCGCGATGACGAGCAGCGCCCCGTTGACGCCCGTCCGCACGCGGTTGAACGCACGGACGACCGCCTCCTCCTCGCCGCGCGACGTGCTGCCCGCCACGATCACCGGCCGGTTCGGCGACATGCGGAAGAACCGGAGCACCCGATTGCGCCCCGGCGGCGGCGTGAGGCCGAGCGAGTCGAACTTCACGCTGCCGGTGATCGTCACGTGCGCCGAATCGGCGCCGAGGGCGGCGAGCCGGCGCGCCGTCTCCTCCCCCTGCACGCAGAAGTGATCGATGGTGGCGAGGACGCGGCTGAACAAGGGGCGTACCAGGCGGTAGCGCGGGTAGGAGCGATACGAGATGCGCCCGTTGACCACCACGGTCTTGACGCCGCGGCGGCGGCATTCGCGCAGCAGGTTCGGCCAGATCTCGGTCTCGACCATGACGAAGAGACGCGGCCGCACGAGGCTCAGCGTACGCCTGGCGGTGAACCGCCAGTCGAACGGGAAGTAGAACACGCCGTCGGTGTCGCGCACGTCGCGGCGCGCGAGCTGCTGCCCCGACAGCGTGGTCGTCGACAGGAACACCTTCAGCCGCGGGTATCGGCGCCTGAGGTCGGGAATGAGCGTTCGCGCGACGAGGACCTCGCCGACCGAGACCGCGTGGACCCAGATCGATTCATCGCCATCGAGATTGAACGACACCGGCAGGTACCCCAGGCGCTGGCCCAGGCTGCCGATGTACTTCTTGTGGCGGATCGCCTGGTACAGGAAGTACGGCGAGACCGCCAGGAACGCGACGAACGAGGCGATGCTGTAGAAGAGGTACAAACCGTTTGAAATCTGGACCTTACAATGCGCGAAGTATAGCCCGGCAATTGACCCCGTTCAAGGCGCCTCATTAGAATCGTTGTTTTGCGGTCATCATTCGCACAGCAGGGTCGAGAGGGAGGACTGATGGCGGTCAAGGTGGGCATCAACGGGTTCGGGCGCATCGGACGGAACATCATGCGCGCCGCAATGGGTCAGCAGGACATCGATTTCGTCGCGGTCAATGACCTGACGAGCGCGGCCACGCTCGCGCACCTCCTGAAGTACGACTCGGTGCTCGGCAACTTGAAGGCCGACGTGAAGGCCTCGGGCGACGGGATCACCGTCGATCGGGACGAGTTCAAGGTGCTCTCGCTCAAGGATCCGGCGCAGTTGCCGTGGAAAGACCTGGGCGTCGACATCGTCTTCGAGTCGACCGGCTTCTTCACCGACCGCGACGCGGCGGCGAAGCACCTGGCGGCGGGCGCGAAGAAGGTTGTCATCACCGCGCCCGCGAAGAGGCCGGATGTGACCGTGGTGCTCGGCGTGAACGACGACACGTACGATCCGGCGAAGCATCACATCATCTCGAACGCCTCGTGCACGACGAACTGCCTGGCGCCGCTCGCCAAGGTCATCCACGAGCGCTTCGGCATCCGGAAGGGGTGGATGACGACGATCCACTCCTACACGAACGATCAGAACCTGCTCGACCTTCCACACAAGGATCTCCGGCGCGCGCGCGCCGCCGCGATCAACATGGTCCCGACGACGACGGGCGCGGCCGTCGCAGTGGGCGAAGTGCTGCCGGAGCTCAAGGGGCGGCTCGACGGCTTTGCGATGCGCGTGCCGACGCCCAACGTCTCGGTCGTCGACCTGAACGCGCTCGTCGACAGGAAGACCAGCGCCGATGAGGTGAACGCCGCGTTCGAGGAGGCGGCCAGGGGCGCGCTGAAGGGCATCCTGTCGGTCTCCAGGGAGGATCTCGTCTCGAACGACTTCAAGGGCAACCCGCACTCGTCGATCGTCGACGCGCCGTACACGAAGGTGATGGACGGCGACTTCGTGAAGGTCCTTTCGTGGTACGACAACGAATGGGGCTACTCGAGCCGGTGCGTTGACCTCGTCAGGAAGATCGCGAAGCGGGGCTTGTAGAATCAGCCGGAGGGGCCGGCTCGGGTCGGCCCGCCCACTCATGCCCAAGCGGTCGATCCGGCAGCTCAACCTGAAGGACCGGCGCGTCTTCGTGCGCGTCGATTTCAACGTGCCGCTCGACGGCGGCGTCATCGGCGACGACACGCGCATTCGCGAGACGCTGCCGACCATCGCCTACGCCCGGGAGCAGGGCGCCGCCGTCGTCGTCCTCGCGTCGCACCTTGGGCGGCCGAAGGGCAAGCCGAATCCCGCGATGAGCCTGCGGCCTGTTGCGGCCCGGCTCGGCGAGCTCGCCGGCCTCGGCGTGGTCTTCGCCGACGACTGCGTGGGCCCGGCCGCCGAGGATGCGGTGAGGCGGGCGCCGAAAGGCGGCGTGGTGCTCCTCGAGAACCTGCGGTTCCATCCCGAGGAGGAGAAGAACGATCCGGGGTTCGCCCGGCAGCTTGCGGCGCTCGCCGACGTCTACGTGAACGACGCGTTCGGCGCGGCGCACCGCGCGCACGCGTCGGTCGACGCGATCGTGCGGTTCGTCCCCGAGGCGGGCGCGGGCCTCCTGTTGGAGCGCGAGCTGAAGTACCTGGGCGAGGTGCTCGGGAGCCCGGCACGGCCGTTTGTCGCCATCATCGGCGGCGCGAAGGTGTCGGACAAGATCGAGGTGATCCAGAACCTGCTCGCCCGGGTCGATCGGCTGCTCATCGGCGGCGCCATGGCCTACACGTTCTTCAAGGCCGGAGGATTGCTCGTGGGCCGGTCGCTCGTCGAGGACGACAAGCTCGACGCGGCGCGCGGGATCGTGGAGCGGGCGAAGGCGCGCGGCATGGATCTGCGCCTCCCCACCGATCACGTCGTCGCGGCGAAGCTCGAGGCCGGACAGCCGGCGGAGGTCCTGCAGGTCGTCGACCCGGCCATTGGCGATCGGATGGGACTGGACATCGGCCCCGAGACGGCATCGGCCTATCGCGACGCCGTGGCGGACGCGAAGACCGTCGTCTGGAACGGCCCGATGGGCGTGTTCGAGATCGACGCCTTCGCGCGCGGCACGATGGCCGTGGCGACGGCCGTGGCCGCCGTGCGGGGCACGACCATCATCGGCGGCGGCGACTCGATCGCGGCTGTGAAGAAGGCCGGCGTGGCCGGCCGCATCACGCACATCTCGACCGGCGGCGGGGCTTCGCTCGAGTTCCTCGGCGGGCGTACACTACCCGGCGTCGAGGTGCTGCCCGACGCATGAGGTGTTCGTTGTTGGTTTTGACTTGTGAATCCTGACTTTTGAATTACAAGGATCGCCATGAGGATTCCGTTCATTGCGGGCAATTGGAAGATGTACAAGACCGTCGCCGACGCGGTGAAGTACGTGAAGGAGTTCCGCGTGATGGTGAAGGACGTCGACGACGTCGAGATCGTCCTCGCGCCCCCCTTTACGGCGCTCCACGCGGCGGCCGAAGCCGCGCGCAACAGCAACGTCGGCATCAGCGCGCAGCATCTCTTCTGGGAGCGCGAGGGCGCGTTCACCGGGGAGGTCAGCGGGCCCATGATCCGCGAGGCCGGCGCCGAATACGTGATCATCGGCCACTCGGAGCGGCGCACGCACTTCGGCGAGACCGACGCCACGGTGAGCCGCAGGACGGCGGCGGCGTTCGCCGCGTCCCTGACGCCGATCGTGTGCATCGGGGAGACGCTCGACCAGCGGGAGCGGAGCCAGACCTTCGACGTGCTCGACCGCCAGATCAAGCAGGGGCTGGAAGGGCTGACGGGCGAGGAGCTCGGGCAACTCGTCATCGCCTACGAGCCGGTGTGGGCCATCGGCACGGGCCGGAACGCCACGCCGGCGCAGGCGGGCGAGGCGCACGCGCACATCCGGAAGCGGTTGCGCCAGTGGTTCGGCGAGGAGGCGGCCAGCGCGTGCCATGTGATCTATGGTGGCAGCGTGAAGCCCGACAATATCCGTGACCTCGTGTCGCAGCCCGACGTCGACGGCGCGCTCGTGGGCGGGGCGAGCCTCGAGGTCCGGAGCTTTTTCGACATCGTCTCGCGGAGCCGGAAAGCCGTCGTATAATGATTGTTTTGCGGCAGCCAGACGAATGTACTACGCGATAGCGGCGCTTTACGTGATCATCTGCCTGGTGCTGATGCTCGTCGTCCTGCTCCAGCAGGGCAAGGGCGGCGACATCGCGCAGGCGTTCGGCGGCGGGACGAGCCAGGCGGCGTTCGGCGCGCGGAGCGGCGCGACCGTGCTCTCGCGAGCGACGACGGTGTGCGCGGTGCTGTTCATGGTGCTGGCGCTCCTGCTCGGCATCCTCGGCCAGCGTGGTCCCGGCTCGGTCCTGGGTGGCCGCGCGGCCCCGGCGCCGGCCCAGTCGAGCGCCCCGGCGCCCGCGGCGCCGAAGTAGGGTTCTGGTCTGCGGTGACCGATCCCGACCGAAGACGAGCGTCCACAGTCGAACCAGAGACGAGAGACGAACGACCCAAGACCCTCCTCGCGGAAGTGGCGGAATTGGCAGACGCACCAGCTTGAGGGGCTGGCGGTCGCAAGACCGTGGGGGTTCGAGTCCCCCCTTCCGCACCAACAACTTACGCAGATCGGCGGGGGTATGAAAGCTGATGGCTCCGGGGGCAGATCCGGTACCAGCAAAAGTAGCTGATTTCCCCGTCAGGTTCCGCCGGCCCCGCTTGCCCACCTCTACTAATTGACAAACTAAAGCGGTATGGTTTTATCATCTTCTCCATGATGAACGTGCGCATCACTCCTTACGCGTTCCGTCGGATGTACGAGCGGAGAATCACGATCGCTCAGGTGCTCGCGGCGGTTCAAACAGGGACGATTGTCGCGGAGTGGCCGAATCGCAAGCCGGTGCCCAGCCGGGAACTGCAGAAATGGTTTGACCGCGCGGAATTCAAACGGAGGATCGACCAATGACCAGCAGTGGGATCGCCACCCCGGCCGGCCGGTGCGTCATGTGCCCCGACGGCCGATGTGTGGACGGCTTCACCACGATCACGCTCGAGCGCGACGAGGCCACTATTGTGTTTCGACGCGTGCCCGCGAGGGTGTGCGACGTGTGCGGCGCCGAGGACATCGGCATCGACATCGCCGGGGAGCTCGAGCAGCTCGCGAACGCGGCGATCGCCGCCGGCGTGAAGCACGAGGTCCGCGACTATGTCGCCGCCAGTCTTGCTGCGGCCAAAGGGGCGCGGGAGTAATCCGAAATGGTGCGCAAAAACCCCGCCGCCGTGGCGCTCGGGCGACTCGGCGGCCGCGTGGTCACCGAGAAGAAGATCCAGGCGCTGCGACGCAATGCAGCGAAAGGCGGCCGCAAGCCCAAGTTCCTACTCGGCGCCCGCGTCCGCGTGAACGATCTGGCGCCAAGTGACTACCGTGGCCGCATCGGGATGATTGCCCGCCGCGTCGGCCGAGCGGCGTACCAAGTGACGTTCGCGGACGGGGAACACCGCGAGGGCTCTCTGCACTCGTGGTGGCTCGATCCTGTGGAGTGACGGGGGACATGATCAGGACGCGTGTCGAACGACTCGTCGTCGGCGTGGAAGCGCCTGGCGATCCAGAACCTTAGCCAGCTGCCGACGAGTCCACGCGCGGAGCGGCCGTTATGGATAAGGCGATCGTGATGGCCGCCGGGCGCATCGAGAAAGCTCGCCTCGCGAGCTGACCACGAACACCAGCGCGTGAGCGATGTCGCCGGTCGCGTGAAGGGCCTTCGCGATCTGCCGGAGCAACTGGCCGCGCTCACGGTGCGCCTGTCAAAGCTCGAGCGCATTGTCGAAGCGACCGACCGGATGGCGCCCCTGCTCTTCGCGCCGCCGGCGGCGGTCCGGGACTTCGATGCGATCGCCGCGCACGCGCGCGCCGCAATCGTCGGCGCGACGCTCCACCACGATCCTGCGCCTCATGCGGTGATCGATGAGGTGCTGCCGCGCGCGTTCTACGATTACCTCCTCGCTACGCTTCCGCCGGCGGAGTGCTTCCGTGTGCACGACGCCTACAAGCAGGATTTTTACTTCGACGAACCCGACGTGGTGCCGCCGTTCGCGCGGCTGGCGTGGCAGGGGTTCGAGCGCGACGTTGTCAGCCCCGTGCTGATGCCAGCGCTGCTGGAGTTGTTCGCGCCCGTCATCCTGCCGCACTACGTGCGCCTGCTCGGCGACGCGCGGGCGGCGGCCGCCGCCGCGCTCCCGAAAGCCGCGAACGGGCGCGTGCTGCTACGGCGCCCGGGCTACCGTCAGGATCCGCACCTGGATCCCAAGCGCGTGCTGTTCACGGGCCTGATCTATCTCGCCAAGCCAGGCGATTCAGAGGATTACGGCACGGCGCTCTACCGCGTCGATCGTCCGTTCGTCCAACCCTTCGTCCGCACGTTCTATCCCGAAACGGAGGGCTACACCTGCACGCTGGCCAAGCGCGTCGAGTTCCGCGCAAACCGCCTCCTTGTGTTCCTGAATGCGCAGGCCGCGCACGGTGCGGAATTGCCGGCCGATGCGCCGCTGCAGGAGCGCTACGCATACCAGTTCTACGTGAAGCCAGCCGGGCTGACTCAAGTCGTGAAGCAACTCCCGGCCAAGGAGCGTGCGCTCTGGGCAGGGTTACCGGGCGTTGGAATCGACGAGTCGGCACTGAGCTAGAAGAAAGAGAGACTGACAATGACGTGTCACGTCGCCGGCCAGCGCTACGACTACTCTCAGAGTTGAGTAGGCCAGAAGGACTGGCGCACGACGGGCAGCAGCTCACAACTCCCCAGCTTTCGTCAGCATCTGACGCCGCTCCCTCGACTGCATGTCGAGACCGTCGCGGCGCCGCGCGTCGCGCAGAGCACGGGCGATGCGCCAGGCCCGCGGCAAGATCAGCCCGAGCAGGAACCCCGCGAGCAGCCCAATCATTTCCGGCCGCGGCCGACGTCGCTCCACTCGCCATACACCGAAACAGCGAGGCCGTGCTGCCGCGCGCCCCCGACGAGTCCGACGAAAATGCCGACCACAGCCCCGCGGCTGTCCAGAACACATGAGCCGCTGAAGCCAGGTGCGGCGCCGGACGAGAGGACGAGATGCGCGGAGACGATGTTGAGCACGCGCACGTGCGCCACCTGCGGGCGGAGCGGCGTCGTGTAGTCATATCCGACGATCTGCACCCGTTCGTCGATCGGTGGCTCCGTCGTGGCGCGTGGATACCACTTGTGGAATGGGCGATCGCTCTGCATCATCGCCAAATCGCGGCGCGCGTCGAAAGCGACCAACCATGCCGACCCGGTATGGCCCGCAGGATCGGACCAGATCACCGGCACGGGCTCGGGTGGGCCGACGATCCTGGCTTTTGTCGCGACATGGCGCGCCGTCAGTAACACGTGCGCATCGATGGGGCACCCTTGGCCGAGGCTGTGTGCCGAGATCAACCGCAGGATGCCACTCGTGACGTCGGGCGCACGTGTCGAAGGCGTGTCGACCCGGTGCGCGGCGCACCCGACCAAGCCCAGGAACGCAGTGACGAGGAGAAGCGCTCGCCTCGTCGACTCCCACAAGTCAGATAGCGTCATGCGGCTCCTCCTCCTCCCAGAGTGGAAACGGGTACGTCGCCACCGTGGCGCGTCGTTCGAGAGCGTCGGCGACGGCCAGGCCGATGTCGGCGCACACTTCCGGCAGCACGGCCTGGTGGCGTTGGATGTAGACCGCGGCGCACGCGGCGGCCACGTGCCCAGCAATCTGCATCCGCAACTCGAACGTCATCGCCGTGCGTCTCATGGCGCCTCGCGGCACTCCTGCAGTAGCGCCCTGCCGATGACCGGGAAGTAGGCCGGATTCCGCAGCACGTCGCCATGGTCGGCTGCCGGCACCGGGATGTTCAGGTCGGCCAGGCGATGTTCCCGGACGATGCCCCAGCGGCCATCGAACAATGCCCCCCACACCTGCCACCAATCCCGCTTGCCCGCGTGCACGTGCACCCAGCGCCGAATGTTTTGACGGGCCCGCTCGGCCGTCGGCATCATGTCCTGCCGCACCGGCCCGGCCACGTCGATGCACAGGTCCACCTTCAGGCCGGCGGCCGCTGCGAAGAGCACCGGCTGCAGCCCATGCGAATGCGTGATGAGGATCGTCAGGCCCCCAGGGACCTGCATCGGTTTACACCGGGGCGGAACCACGTAATGCAGGAGGTTGATCCCGGCCGCTTGCCATCCGATCAGGTCATCGTCCCCGAACCCCACCCCGCCCAGGCCCGTGTCCCAGGTATAGGGATGGACTGTGTCCAGCAGGGTGAACCCTACCCCGCCCAAGTAGCCGACGAAGGCCGACGTCGGGCTGAACCAGTCCTGGCTGGCTTCGCCTCGCCAACTGTGCGTGCCTGGGACGAGGATGACCTTCACGGTTCCGCCTCGTACACGAACGGCAGGCAGCGCGCCAGCCAGCCGCGCAAGAAGTGGAGTTGGGTGTTCGGCGTCGCGCGCAGGAACCCGCGGACGTAGCTGTCGTGCGACAGCGCGATGTAATGCCGCGCCCGATGCTCGAGCGTGCGCAGGTACACCTCGCGCGGCTCGGCCTCGGCCAGCGCCGCGCGCGTCCTCGGCCCGACCACGCCATCGATCGCCCCCGGGTACCGCCCCATGTGGCGCAACGCCCGCTGCAGACACTTGAACACCGTGACGTGCGACGTCGTGACGCCAAAATCGATCAGCAGGATCCGCAGCGGCTCGGGATAGCGATCGAACGGCATGACGTACCATGCGACGTAGAACGCGCGCGCCTCCACCTCAGTGATGGCGTTCAGTTCGGCGGCCGTCGCGGATCGCCCGAGCCGCCGGTACTGGCCCCAGCGGGATGCAGTGATGCCGCCGCGCGTCCACCCGCCGCGGTCTGCCGCATGCTGCCGGGCGCGCGCCTCCGCCCACGTGCGCTCGGTCGGATGCAACTCGCGGCGCAGGATGTCATCGACGATCCGCTCGACTGTCATCCCGTGCGCTGCCCCAGGAAACCGGAGACAAAGCCGCTCAGGACACCGCCAATGGCGCCCCAGATCCCGCCGAGCCGCGCGCCGCGATCCTCGCGGTCCTCGAGCACGGCGACGCGCTGCTCGAGATCCTGCTGCCGCCGATCGATTGCCTCGACGCGCTCGAACGTCCGGAGACAGATGCGATACAC
Source organism: Vicinamibacterales bacterium (assembly GCA_050748045.1). Lineage (GTDB taxonomy): Bacteria > Acidobacteriota > Vicinamibacteria > Vicinamibacterales > UBA2999 > CAVYVZ01. The sequence goes on from JBOGIW010000617.1 coordinate 9,452, forward strand.
CTCGCCGAGCGTGACCGGCTGTTCCGCCATGCCGTGGTCGCGCGGCGTCATCGCACGTCGACGGGCGCCGGTAGGTCACGCTGCCGCCGTCCAGTCGCAAAGTCGATCTCCTCGTCGACCGCCGCCCGGGCGCTCGCGAGCTCCGCGTCCGCTGCTGCGACTTCGTCCTCCGCGCGCTGCAGGGCGCTGCGCGCCTCGAGCCGCGCCTGCCGTGCGCTGGCGACGCGTCGGACCGCCACGAGCATCGTGTCGTAGAGTTCCTGCGGTGTTGCCATCCTTCACCCCGCCTGCCTATGTGCCTTGCACGTGCGAGATCACGAGAATGCCCTTGAACCCCGCGCCGCCGCTGCCGCCGGAACCGTCCGTCAGCGACCCACCGCCGCCGCCACCACCGCCGCCATACATCGTCGTGGACTGCGGCGCACTCGGGGCACCGACCGCCGCGCCGGACGTGCCGCCGCCGCCGCCGCCGCCGCCGCC
>JBOGIW010000618.1:0-4986 GCA_050748045.1 Vicinamibacterales bacterium
CAGATGATGCGGTGGGTGAAGATCGAGGATGTGGGGGACACGGAGTTCCTGATCGACGAGCAGGTGGACAAGTTCCGCTTCCTCGAGGAGAACGAGCGAGTCATCGGCGACGGCGGCCGTCCGGCCACCGCGCAGCCGCTGCTGCTCGGCATCACGAAGGCGTCGCTCTCGACGGATTCGTTCATCTCGGCGGCCTCGTTCCAGGAAACGACGCGCGTTCTCACCGAAGCGTCGATCTCCGGAAAGATCGACCACCTGCGCGGGCTGAAGGAGAACGTGACGATGGGCCGGCTGATCCCGGCGGGCACCGGCTTCGAATGGTACCGGCACGTGCGGATCCCGCCCGACGAGCCGCCGCCGCCGCCCGTGATCCCGCAGCCGGCGGAGGACGACCTCGATCTGGACCGCGAGATGGAGTATCTCGTGGAGCCGGAGGAGGCGCTTGGGCCGAGGGGGGGCGATCTGGAGTAACTCCCAACTCCCAATCTCCAACTCCTAACGTCCAACGCCCGACTTCCCAACGCCCGCCGGGCTCTGGCAGACGAGTCCGGCGGCCTCGCCTGGGACGACGTGCGCCGCCGCGCTGAAGCCAACGCCGTCTCAGCCGGCCTCCGGCATTCCATCGAAGAATTCAACGAGACCAGTTTCCAGCGAATACTCGCCACCGACGACGAGAAGCCCCTCCTTCTGGATCAGGTGCTCGAGGACCTCCGATCCGTGGCGCAGATGATGTGCAGAGACGCGAATGTTCGCGCGAACGGCCTGCCGTACCAGGGCATCCGGGTCGTGCCTGAGCTCTGTCGCCATCAGCGATTCCACGGATGGCCGAACACGGTCGATGATCGAACGCAAATGTCGCGACTGGCTCTCCGTCGGCTGCTGCAGTTCTTCCAGCGTGGCCAGAACTGCACCGCACTGGGAATGTCCCAATACCACCACCAGCCGCGTCCCGAACCGCGCTGCGGCGAACTCCACGCTGCCCACTTGAGACGACGCGACGATGTTTCCGGCGACGCGGACGACAAACAAGTCGCCAAGGCCTTGGTCGAAGACAATCTCTGCCGGCACCCGAGAGTCGGAACAGCCGAGAATGATGGCGAAGGGCTCCTGCCCCGCCGCCAACTCGTAGCGGCGCGCGGGGCTCGTCAGCGTGTCCCGGCTCCGAACGTTGGAGACGAAACGACGATTTCCGTCTCTGAGGCGTTCGAGTGCTTCTCGCGCTGAGATCATCGACACTTCACACTTGTCCGGCTGACGGTCGGCGCTCAGCCGCGCCGCGTCAGGACGGCAAAGCGGCGTTGGCTGCAGTACTCCGGATGGTCGCTGTGGCGGAGGTAATCATGCGGCTCGAAGGACATCCTGAGCTTCGGCCAATATTCTCGGCCCCATGAACGGCGAGAGCGCCTCCGTTGTCACGAGCTGCACTCGTCGTCCAAGACGTTCTTCGAGCTGCTGTGGAGTCAGGGCAACTATTATCGCCGGTTCGTCTTCTGAGCCAACCGTAGAACCAGCAGCCCGTGCCGCGTTCGCCACGGTCTGCTCGCGGCCGGCCCAGGGCCGCTTCCGGTCCGGCGACGCGGGCTGAGCATTCACGGTGCTCGTCGCCTCGTGGAGGTTCCGGCTGCCCCCTCGGTCTGCTGCTGCCGCTCTGGCCGATCCTCGTGTTGGTCGCGAACCGGTATAGACTCCCGGCCGGCGGCCTGAGCCGCCACCGCCCGCGGAATCGGCCCATACAGTGTGAGGAGCGGCTGACGTACGAGCTCATCCATCCGCCGTCCAGACGCCGTGACGAGAACGATCTCGGCTGCGCCCGATGCATCGATAATGGTCGACTGCGATGGAACCCTCGTCTCAGGCCGACGTCACACGCGATCCGTTCCTGCGCGTGCACGCGGTGAACGTGTACGTCCGCGATCAGGAGCGGAGCCTCCGGTTCTACCTGGACGTGCTTGGATTCCGGCTGGCGTTCGACGCGCGCGTGGAGTCGGGGCAGCGGCTCGTGGCCGTGGCGCCGCCCGATGGCACGGCCGTGCTCGCGCTGGTTCAGCCCGACCCGGCGTCGCCGCAATACCAGCTGATTGGCCGCGCGACGCAGGTCGTCTTCGTCACCGAGAACCTTCCGGCCACCTTCCGCGACTGGAGCAGGCGCGGCGTCCGCTTCCGCGGGATGCCGAGGCTGCGGCGCGTCGCGTACGAGCAGGCCGGGCCGTTCGCGGAGCGCGCCGGGGCGACTCCGACAGACGAGCACGCCACGGCATGGGGTGGCGCGTTCGCCCGCTTCGAGGACATCGATCGGAACTCCTTCGCCCTCGTCAGCTTCGATGAAGTCAGCCGCGCGATCGAGGGGCAGCGCCGGGCGGCGGCCGCCAGGCAGGAGGCCGACCGCCGCGCCGCACGGGAGCTCGAGATCGCCCGCCAGGTCCAGGCCCGGCTCTTCCCCCAGCGGTTGCCGGAGGTGGGATCGCTCGAGTACGCGGGCGCGTGCGTCCAGACGCGCAAGGTCGGCGGTGACTACTACGACTTCCTCGATCTCGGCCGGGAGCGGCTCGCCCTGGTGATCGGCGATATCGCGGGGAAGGGCATGGCGGCTGCCCTGCTGATGGCCAACCTGCAGGCGAACCTGCGCAGCCAGTGCGCGATTGCCCTCGAGCAGCCCGAGGAGCTCTTGAAGTCGGTCAATCGGCTCTTCTACGAGAACACGGCGGACAATGCCTTCGCCACGTTGTTCTACGCGGAGTTCGACGCCAGGACCTGCCGCCTGCGATACGCCAACTGCGGGCATCTTCCAGGCCTCGTCCTCCGGCAGAACGGCGGGGTGGGCCGTCTGCACTCGACGGCGCCCGTGCTCGGCCTCTTCACGGAGTGGGAATGTCCCACGGAGGAGCTCCATCTGTTCGCCGGGGATCTGCTGGCCATCTACACCGACGGGATCACCGAGGCGCTCGACCACCGCGGCGAGGAGTTCGGCGAGGGACGCCTGATCGACACGCTGCAGCGCTGCCGCGAACGAAGCACCGGCGATCTCGTCGCGGCGATCCTGGACGAAGTCACGCGGTTCAGCGTTCCCGATCAGCGCGACGATGTGACGCTCATCGTCGCCAGGTGCCGGCCAGATGTTCGGCTTCAATGACGCCAGCAGGAGGGAACTCGTGGCGCTCGTGGTTCTTCTGAGGGGAGTCAACGTCGGCGGCCACAGGACCTTCCGGCCCACCGAGCTCGCCGAAACCCTGACGCATCTCGATCCGGTCAACATCGGCGCCGCGGGCACGTTCGTCATCCGGCGGCCGATCACCCGGGCGCAGCTCCGCGCCGAATTGACGCGCAGGCTTCCCTTCGACGCCGAAGTCATGATCTGCAACGGACGGGAGATCGTCAGGCTGGCGTCTCGGGATCATTTCGCAGGCCAGCCCATGCGGCCGGATATCGTGCGCTTCCTGAGCGTCCTGGCCAGGACCCCCCGCTCGAGGCCGCCCACGCCGGTCAGCTTTCCTCCCACCGGCCAGTGGCTGCTGAAGATTCTCGCCAGCGAGGACCGGTTCGTCATCGGCCTGTACCGCCGCCAGATGAGGGCCATTCGCTACCTCGGCACGTTGGACCGGCTGTTCGGAGTGCCAGCCACGACCCGTAACTGGAATACCATCGCCGCGATCGCCAATGTGCTGCGTGACGACCCTTGTGATGATCTTCTTTGGCCCCGGGAACGGCAGCGTTAGTATGTCGTCATGCCACAGCTCAGCCGGCTGCTTTCCGTGCTGTGTTGGTACGGAGCGAAACGGCCGCTTCCACGCCCTGAATGATGCCGGTCATCTTCGGGCTCCTCGGCGCCCTACTGGGCGCCGTGTACGGTGCGCTTGGCACTGCCGCGCTCGGGCTCGCCCTGGGCCTGCTCTGGAATCGCCTGGGCGACTTGAGCGAACAGGTGACCGCGCTGCGAAAGAAGCACGCAGGCCTGCGAGCGCGCCAGAGGACCCTCGAGCGCGAGATTCGAACGCTGAAGCGGCAGCCCGCGGCCGCCGCTGCACAGGCGCCGGCCCTGCCCACGCGCCGTGAGGCGCCACCGCCTCATCGCGAGGAGCCGGTTTCGAGGCCCTCGCCGGTACCACTCCCGCTGCCTCCGACACCCCACGTCGAACAACCCGCGCTGCCGCCCGCAGATCGCGCCGCCGGACCGCCGGAAGGAATCGATCGGCTCATCGAGTTCTTCACGACCGGCAACGTCGTCGCGAAGGCCGGCATGGTCGTCGTGTTCTTCGGCGTCGCCTTCCTGGTGCGATACGCTGCCGACCGCGGCCTGCTCCCGATCGAGTACCGGCTGACGGCCACCGTCGCCGGCGCGCTCGTGCTCCTCGGCGTGGGCTGGCGCCTTCGCCACTCGCAGCCCGAGTACGCGATGGTGCTGCAGGGCGGCGCAGTCGGTCTGTTGTACCTAACCATCTTCGCAGCGTTCCGGCTCTACGAGCTGCTGCCAGCGGCTCTCACGTTCGCACTGCTGATCGTCGTCGTGGTCGTCAGCGGACTGCTGGCGGTCCTGCAGAACGCGATGCCGCTGGCGGTGCTCGGCACGAGCGGCGGGTTTCTCGCACCGATTCTGGCGTCGACCGGCGGCGGCAGCCACGTCGGGTTGTTCTCGTACTATGCGGTGCTCAACGCCGGCGTGCTCGGCATCGCGTGGTTCCGGGCGTGGCGCTTCCTCAACTGGCTGGCGTTCGTCTTCACCTTCGGTATCGGGTTCGTGTGGGGACGGCAGTATTACCAGCCGGAGCTCTTCGCGACGACCGGGCCGTTTCTCGCCGGCTTCTTCCTGCTGTTCGTGGCCGTCGCCGTTCTCTTTGCCCATCGGCAGCCGCCGCAGCTGCGCGGCTACGTCGACGGGTCGCTCGTCTTCGGCGCTCCGGCGATCGCGTTCGGGATGCAGAGCGTGCTCGTTCGCGACATTCCGTTCGGACGGGCGTACTCGGCGGTCATCGCCAGCGCACTGTACCTCGG
>JBOGIW010000619.1:0-6812 GCA_050748045.1 Vicinamibacterales bacterium
CCGTTGACGGCGCTGAAGATGGCGGTGTTGGCGCCGATGCCGAGGCCGAGCGTCAGCACGGCCGCCGCCGCAAAGCCCCGGTTCGCGGAGAGCGTGCGCGCCGCGAACCGGACGTCCCGGGCCAGCATCTCCAGGAACCGCCCGCCCCGCGCATCGCGGCACTGCTCCTTCACGCGGTCGTAGCCGCCGAAGACGCCGGCCGCGCCGTCGCGCGCCTCGGCCGCGCTCACCCCGCGCCGCCCGTACTCGAGCGCCTGCATCTCGAGGTGGAAGCGCAGCTCCTCGTCGAGCTCCCGCTCGAGGTCACGGCGCCGGAGCGTCACGCGGACGAGCGTCAGGAGGCGGGACCACATGGGCATTCTTAATTCTTGTTTCTCGATTCTTGATTCCTGCTTACGCTGTCCTGAGCACACGCGCAATCGCGGCGGCGATGCGCTCCCAGTTCTCGGTTTCATCGGCGAGCTGTCGCCGGCCGGCGCGCGTGAGGCGGTAGTACTTCGCGCGCCGGTTGTTGTCGGAGCTCCCCCATTCGGACGTGATCCATCCCTGCGTTTCGAGGCGGAAGAGAGCGGGGTACAGCGATCCCTGGTTGATGCGGAGCACGTCCTGCGAGACCTGCTGGATGCGCTGCGAGATGCCCCACCCGTGATTCGGTCCCGCGTCGAGGGCCCGGAGGATGATGAGGTCGAGCGTGCCCTGCAGGATGTCGGTCTTCAGCTTGCTCATCGATGTCCATCCGCGGTTCAGTATCCCGCTCAGTCCTGTAGATGTTCAACAGGGGCCGGCGGTTGTCCGCTTCCGGGACGCGCGGCGTTCGCGGCCGAACAGCGCGCGTCGGGGCGTCGCGGGTGGTCTGCGGGGTAAGTACCACGCCGGCCGCGAGTTCCGACAGCCGGACCGCACGGGCACGATCTTCGCTCTTGTCGGGCGTCGACAAGAACCGCGCCAGTGGCCATGTGGCGTCCGGCGAGCAGGTCCTCCTGGTGACGGGCGCGATGCCGCCAGCGGGTGATGGGGAGATGCCATGGACAGTGTGATGGCCGACATCAGGTACGGTGTCCGCACGCTCGTCACGCACCGCGCCTTCACGCTGCTCGCCGTCCTCACGCTGGCGCTCGGCATCGGCGCCAACACGGCGATCTTCAGCGTGATCAGCGGCGTGCTCCTCGAGCCGCTGCCCTACGGCGAGCCCGAGCGGCTGGTCCTCGTCCGCCAGTCGGCCCCGGGCGCGGGGCAGGCAATCGTCAACCTGTCGATCCGCGAGTACTTCGACTACCGCGAGCAGTCGCCCGATTTCGATGCTCTCGTCGAGTACCACCAGATGAGCTTCGTGCTGCTGAAGCGCGGCGATCCCGACCGCGTCGACACGGGCGTGGTGTCGCACGACTTCTTCGACGTGCTCGGCATCCGGCCGATCCTCGGACGCACCTTCATCGCCGCCGACGACGAGCCGGGCGCGGAGGCGGTGCTCGTCCTCAGCCACTCGTACTGGCAGTCGAAGTTCGGCGCCGACCCGGCGATCGTCGGTCAGGTGTTCCAGATGAACGACCGGCCGCACACCGTCGTCGGCGTGCTGCCGAACGTGCCGCACTACCCGCAGGAGAACGACGTGTACATGCCGGTGCACGCGTGCCCGTTCCGGTCGGCGGCCGAGACGAACATCGCGCAAAACAGGCGGATCTTCGGCGCCCTGGTCGTCTTCGGCAAGCTGAAGCCGGACGTGCCGCGCGAGCGCGCGGCGAGGGGCGTCGAGGCGATCTGCGGCCGCTTCACCCGCGAGCACCCGCAAGACTATCGGCCCTCGTCCGGCTTCACGGCCACGGCGCTCGACGTGCGCGGCGAGCTGACGCGGCAGGCGCGGCCGATGCTGCTCATCCTGATGGGCACCACGGGGCTCGTGCTGCTCATCGCCTGCGCCAACGTCGCCAACCTCACGCTGGCGCGCGTGCTCCGGCGCGACCGTGAGCTGGCGCTCCGCGCGGCGGTGGGCGCAGGACGCGGCCGCCTGATCCGGCAACTCCTCACCGAGAGCACCCTCCTGTCGCTCGCCGGCGGCCTCATCGGACTGCTGATCGCCGCGTCGACGATCGACATGCTCACGCTCTTCGTGGCGCGGTTCACGGAGCGGACCGGCGACATCGGTCTGGATCCGCGCGTGCTCGCGTTCACGCTCGGCGTGTCAGTCGCCACCGGACTCCTCTTCGGGACGCTTCCGGCGCTCGCCTCGCGCGTCGACCTGGTCACCTCGCTCAAGCAGGGAGGCAAGGGCTCGGCGGACGCCGCCGGCCATCGCCGCCTGCAGGGCGCGTTGATCGTGGTGCAGGTCGCCGTGTCCGTCGTGCTCCTCATCGGCGCGGGCCTGCTGCTCGCCAGCTTCTATCGCCTGCAGCAGGTGCACCCGGGCTATCGGGGCGACGGCGTGCTCACGGCCGAAGCGTTCGGCAACTTCACGAAGTACCCGACGCCTGAAGCGCAGCTTAGCTTCTACCTCCCGCTCATCGAACGGCTCGAGCAGCAGCCGGGTGTCATGACGGCCGCCGTGACCAACGCGGTGCCGCTCAGCGGCGTCGTTCCTGGCAGCACGCCATTCCAGATCGAGGGGCGCACGACCGACAACCCGGACCAGCGGCCGACGGCCGACATCCGGATCGCCAGCTCGCGCTACTTCGAGGCGCTCGGCATTCCGCTCGTGCGGGGCCGGGTCTTCGGCGAGCTCGATCACCGCGAGGCGCCCGTCGTCGTCGTGATCAACCAGTCGATGACGCGCTACTGGGACGCGCAGGATCCGATCGGCTCGCGCATCTCCGTCAACAACGGCCGGACGTGGGCCACGGTGGTGGGCGTCGTTGCCGACGTACGGCAGTTCGGCCTCGACCAGCAGGCGCAGGCGCAGGTCTACGTGCCGTTGCGGCAGATGCCCTTCGGCCTCGCCGGCCGCGTGATGGTGCGTACGAGCGGCGACCCGGCGCTGGCCGCCGGCGTGCTCCGTGAATCGATCCATGCGCTCGACCCCGACATGCCCGTGGAGAACACGCAGACGCTCAGCGACCTGCGCGACACGTTCCTCACGACGCCGCGGCTGACCGCGACGCTCCTGGTCCTCTTCGCCGCGCTGGCGCTCTTCGTCACGGTGACCGGCATCACGGGCGTCATCGCGACGTCGGTGTCGGCGCGGACGCAGGAGTTCGGCGTGCGCATGGCGCTCGGCGCCAGCCGCGGCGGCGTGCTCGCCATGGTGGCGCGTCAGGGGCTCGTGCTCGTGGCGCTCGGCCTCACGCTCGGCATCGCCGGCGCGATTGCGGCCGGGCGCGTGCTGGCCGCGTACCTGTACGAGACGCCGCCCACCGACCCGCTGATCTACGCCGGCGTGGGCGCCACGTTCCTCATCGCCGGGGGGCTGGCGTGCCTCAGCCCCGCCTGGCGTGCGACGACGGTGGATCCGCTGCTCGCCCTGCGCGCCGAGTGACGCCACGTCCCGCCGGCCCCGGCGTCCGGACCAGCGTGCCCGGCGTTCACCGGGACGCCTGGACGCCCTTCAGGATGCGGATGTCGCCGTTCGAGTTCGTCAACTGCAACGCGCAGCCGCCCGGCCCAATCGTTCCCGAGAGGGCGCCGTTACCGAGCGCACCGGTGGCCGTAATGGGAATCTCGCTGTGGATCCTGCCGAACGAGGTCCGCGCCGAGACGACGTAGCCGCCGGGGGGCAGCCGGACTTGAATCGGTGCGAACGAGGTGACGAGCGTCGTGTCGTGGCAGGATCCGGGCTTCGCCGCCGGCGCCACGTCGATCGCGCCGTTCTGGTTGCGCACGTCGATTCTGCCGTCGACCTCGCTGAGCATCACGGGGCCGAAACTGGTCTTGACCTCGGCTCCACCCGTGATGCCGCTGGCCTGCACGCCGCCGTTTGCGTTGTCGACAGTGAGCGGGCCGCGGATCCCGTCTGCCACGACGAGGCCGAAGGTGGTCTTGATGAACACGGGGCCGCCGGCATCGGTGACACGTACACTGCTGTTCGCCGTGGCAATCCGCACGCCCGCCTTGACACCCTGCGCCTCCACGCGGCCGAAGCTGCCGCGCACATCGACGGCGCCCCCGACGTTGGCGAGCCGCACGTCGCCGTTGGCATTCTCGACCGTGACGTCGCCGGTTACGCCGGTGAGCTGGACGTTCCCGAAGCTGCCCTTCACCCGGGCAGCCCCGGCGATCGTCGCCGCGGTCACGCTGCCGTTCGAGCTCGCCACGACAACGTTCGCGCGGACGTCCCGGAGCGTGACCGCACCAAACGAGCTCGTGACATTCGCCGACCCGGCATCCGTCACCTCGACCTGGCCGTTGCTGTTGACGATGTGGGCCGATCCGCGCACGGCGGTCGCGGTGACGCGTCCGAACCGGTTCGTGACGGTCAGTTGGCCGCCGATCGTCGCCGCCGACACGTGGCCATTGGTTCCCGTGACGGTCACGTCTCCCGCCAGGCGCGCCACGTCGACGGGCCCGAACGAGTTCTCGAGCCGGTGGCGCCCGGCGCCATCGGCCAGACGAAGCGTCCCATGCGCATTCACGATCGCGGCGTCGGCCTGCACCCCCGTCACCGTGACCGCTCCGAAGCTGTTGCGGACGTCGAGCGGCATCCGCTCGGGCATCACCACGGAGTAATCGACGGAGTACGAAACGTCGCGGCGGGAACGCCGCGACGCGCGGTCTGGATAGTGCGTTCGAATCGTGACGGCGGCCGGGTCTTCGACCACCTCGATGCGTATCTGCTCCACGAGCTCGGCGGCCGCCGGTTGCGATTCAGCCGACACGCGGATCTCGGCTTGGACCCGCAGCTCTCCGCGTGCGTGCGTCGTGATGCGCACATCTCCGAGCGTGTGTTCCACGCGGAGGCGCTGGCCGGGCGCCACAGGCAGGGTCCGATCGAAGGTCCGTGACGCTTCCTGCCGCTGGCTCGCTGTCGCGGGGGCGGATCCCGTGGCCAGCAATCCGAGCGTGACGAGGGCGCAACCGATGGCTCGACGATGGCCAGCGGCCGGCCCGGTATTGTCGGTCGTCGCGTCTTGCCAGCGGGGCGCGTCGCCGGCCTCGAGGCCACGCCGGGACTTGCACCATGGGCTGCTAGGACGCATGCTGCCCCTCGTCCAGAATCTGCTCGAGCGTGCGTCGCTTTTCCTGATAGATCGAGAGAAGCTGGCGCCGCAGGTGGGTGTGGTGTCGATTTCGCTCGATCTCCGCGTGGCAGTCGGCGATGGCCGCGTCGATGACGAGCAGACGCTCCCGCAGGTTCGCGATGAGAGGTGAAACCGACGCTTCCGTCGCCGCCGCCTTCGTCGCGAGCGCGTCAATCGCCGCGATGTAGCGCGCCTCGGCGCGTTCGATCTCCCTGAGCGCTTCGTCGCTCAGGAGCCGCTCCGCCGTGCGCGGCGCGAGCGGCGCCGAGAGGTCGTCGCCCGCCAGCCGATCGCGGATAACGAACGTCGCCGCGCCCGTGCCCAGCACGAGCAGCGCGGCGGCGGCCCAGGCGTGCCAAGGTCGCGGTTGCCTCGTGCGAGGGCCGGCAACAGGCGCGCCAACGGCGATCCCGGCGGCGATGGCTGGCCACAGGTGCGGGCTCTCCCACTCGCGGTGGAGCGACCGCGCGGCGGCGGAGAGATCGTCGTCGTCGATCATGAGTCGATCGCCTGACCGCGGCCCATGGCGGCCCGCAGTTGCCGTCGGGCTTCGAAGAGCCGCGCCTTCGAGGTGCCTTCGGGAATGTCCAGGATGGCCGACACCTCCCGATGGGTGTACCCCTCCACTTCGCAGAGCAGGAACACGTCGCGGTAGATCGGCGCCAGGTCACGAAGCGCGCGTTCCAGCATCAGGCGCAGCGGGTGATCGCACGATGGCGACGGAGGATCGGGGCGCCGGCTGTCGAGTGTGTCCCGGTCCCGGCGGACGGCGCGCCGGCGGCCGGCGTCGTGGCAGGTATTGATGAGGATCCGGCACACCCAGGTGAAGAGCGTGGCGCCTTCGCGGAAGCTGCCGCGGTTCCGGTACGCCCGCAGGAAGGCTTCCTGGACGGCGTCCTCCGCGTCGGCGACGTTGCCCAGCATGTTGAAGGCGAGGCTCTTCATTCGCGATCCATGCGACTGGAAGAGGGTCTCGAAGGCAGCGAGATCGGTGGGCAAGCAGTCCCCGTGACCCTCTGAATCGGCATTTGGACGCGCGGGAGCCCCGATCCGTTCGGTCGCCCGCACCGCGGGCCTTGAGCTCCCGTCCCGAGCCTTGTAGCCTTGCCTGCATGGAGCATCCATGCGTCATCAGACCGTCGCTGCACGCGTCCTACCGGCCTGACAAGATGGGGAAGTCTACGATCTTCGAATCGGCGCGACTGCTGGTGGGCCTGAACGCCTTCGAGCCGGGGCAGTCCCACGCGCTGCACGCCCACGCGGGGATGGACAAGGTCTACGCCGTCGCGGAAGGCGAGGGCGTCTTTCTGCTGCAGGATCGAGAGCTGCCGATGCGCGCGGGCGATCTCCTCGTGGCTCCCGACGGCGTGCCGCACGGTGTGCGCAACACCGGGAGCGGGCGTCTGCTGGTTGTCGCCATCCTCGCCTGGTAGATCCTACGCACCCTGTCGTTGCGGAATACGGGCCGTGCGGCGCTCCTCGGGCTCGAGGTAGCCGCACACGAAGCAGGCCCAGGCCGGCTGCGGATGCGCGGCGGCGCGGCGGCTGCCGCGGGGCGCGAGGGGATCGCCCGGCACGGTCGCCTCGGGCTGGTAGACGGCGGGCCCACCGCAGCGCGGGCAGGTCTTCGCCTCCCTGGTCTCGTCG
>JBOGIW010000620.1:0-31495 GCA_050748045.1 Vicinamibacterales bacterium
GTGCCAGTCCCTGGCCGAGCACGAGCAGCCTGACACGCTGCGCGCTCGCGCCGAGCGCCATCCGGATACCGAGCTCCCTGGTGCGCTGGCTCACCGAATAGGACAGGACGCCGAACACGCCGACCACCGCGAGCACGAGCGCGAGGAGGGCGAAGAGGCCCACAAGCAGCATGGACGACCGCGCCGGGGCGCGCGACTGCGCCAGCACCTCGTCGATCGTCCGCACGGAGAACATCGGCACCGATGGATCGAGGTCGGCGAGCTGCGCGCGAATCGCGCCCGTCAGGCTGGCAGGCTCCGTTGCCGTGCGCACGGCGAAGGTGAACGTGCTCCAGAACGGCATCAGGCGATGCGTGCCGTACACGGTTTCACCGCCGCCGCTGTCGATCGAGAGCTGCGCCACGTCTCCCACGATGCCGACGATCTCGGCGTCCGGGAACAGGCGGTTGTCGGGAGCGCCGAGGTAGATCCGCTTCCCGAGTGGATCCTCGTCCGGCCAGAACCGTTTGGCCACGGCATTGCTGATGACGACGGCGCGCGTGCCGTCCACGCGATCCTGCTCGGTGAGCAGGCGCCCGCGAACCAGCGGAATGCCGAGCGTCTGAAGGTAGTTGGCGCTGACGACCCGGTAGGCCACGCCCGGCGGTGTGCGATCGGGTGGCGTGGGTCGATCGAGGATGTTGAACCAGGCGCCGGTGCCGTAGCCCGTGACCGGCAGGTAGCTCGTCATCGCCGCGGACTCCACGCCCGGCAGGAGCGTGATCCGCTCGAGCAACTGCTCGAAGAACGCCACCCGCCGCGCGGGAGTGTTGTACACGTCCGTCGGGACGCCGACGCGGAGCGTCAGGAGCGCAGTGGCGCGGAAGCCGGGATCGACCTGGAGGAGCTTCTCGAAGCTGCGCATGAGCAGGCCCGCGCCCGCCAGGAGCATCAGCGCGAGGGCCACCTCGGACACGACGAGCGCCGTGCGCACCCTGGCGCCGCGCGGCGACCCGCGCGTGCCTTCCCGTACCGCCTCCATCGGCGTGCGGCTCGTCACCTGTACCGCGGGGACGAGGCCGAAGGCGAGGCCCGACGCCAGCGACGCCACCGCCGTGAAGCCCACCACGGTGAGATCGAGCCCGATGCCATTCGCGCGCGGCAGGTTGCTCGGCAGCCATGTGACCAGCAGATCGACGAGCGCGTAGCCGAGCGCGAGACCCGCGGCGCCGCCGAGGAGGCCGAGCAGCACGCTCTCGGTCAGCACCTGCCTGACGAGGCGTCCGGGCCGGGCGCCGAGCGCCTGGCGCACGGCGATTTCCCGGCGCCGCGACGACGCCCTGGCGAGGAGCAGGTTGCCAAGATTGGCGCACGCGATGAGCAGGATGAACGCCACCGCGCCCATCAGCGTGAGCATCCGCGCCCGGACGTTCTGGACCAGCACGTCCTTCATCGGCACGACGCCCGCCCTGGCATTCTGGGTGAACAGGGGATGGTCCCGCCGGATCGCGTCCATGACCGTATCGAGCTGCGCGCGCGCCTGTTCCACCGTGAGGCCGGCCTTCAGCCGTGCAACCGCCCGCAGGAAGTACTGATCGCGGTTGTCGCGGAACGCGGCGTCGAAGCGCGCCGGAATCCAGAACTGCGCGTCGTAGTCGGGGAAGGCGAAGTCGGGTGGCATCACGCCGATGATCGTGAACGGCACGCCGCCGAGGCCGACACTCCGGCCGACCGGCGACGGCTCGCCGAAGAGGCGGCGAGCCAACTGCGCGCTCAACACGACCACCGCCGGCGCGCCCGGGTGATCGTCGGCGGCCGTGAACGTTCGCCCGTCGGCGGCCGTGCGACCGAGGACGTCGAAGACGCTGCCGGCGCTGAGCGCACCGAGCACGCGCTCGGCGGCGCCGCTCCACGTGAGAATGCGCTCGGTGTACGAAAACGCCGCCATCGACTCGAAGGCGGTCGCGCGCGCCTGCCAATCGTAGAAGTTTCCCGGCGTCGTGCTGCTCAGCGCGGTGTCGCCGTCGCTCAGGTGACCGAGCACGACGATGCGATCCGCGTCGCGGTAAGGGAGCCCCTTCAGCAGCACGCCGTTGACGACGCTGAAAATGGCGCTGTTGGCGCCGATGGCGAGCGCCATCGTCGCGATGCACACGAGCGTGAATCCCGGCGAGCGGCGGAGCGTGCGGGCGGCGTAGCGGACATCCTGGGCGAGCGAGGCGAGCATCGGCGTTCTCCCTTCAGGAGCGAGCGCGCGCGTTCATCGATCCGCGGGACGCCGCGGGTAGTCTAATTGGACGGGACATGCACCGATGAGCGTTGCCTCTCATCTCAACATCCGGCTCGACGATTATGATGCCCGGATCCGGACGTTCATTCCCGGATACGAACAGATGCTCGACGCCGCGGCGCACGCCCTGTGCGCTCTCGACACACCGGCGCCCGTCATCGTCGATCTGGGGGCTGGCACCGGAGCGCTGGCCGCGCGCTGCCTTTCCGTCAGATCCGGCGCGAAAGTCATCGCGATCGACGAAGATGCCGGCATTCTCGACATGGCGCGCCAGCGCCTGGCCCGCGCTGGCGCCCTGGCCTCGTTCCTGCAGTGCAGCTTCCTCGAGACGCCGCCGCCCCGCTGTGATGCGATCGTGGCGTCGCTCGCGCTCCATCATGTGCGCACGGCTGAACGCAAACAGCAGCTCTATCGCGAGTGCGTGGCTGCGCTGTCGCCGGGTGGGCTGTTGATCACGGCCGACTGCTTTGTCTCCGCCGACGCGCGCCTGGCCGAGCTCGAGCACGATACGTGGCGCGCGCATCTGCTGCAGTCGTACTCGGAGGCCGATACAGAAGGGTACTTCGCAGCGTGGGCCGGAGAGGACGTGTATCTTCCGCTCGTGCACGAGCTTGCGATGTTGCGCGATGCGGGCCTGGCGCCGGATGTGGTGTGGCGCATCGCGCCGTTTGCGGTGATTGCGGCGCGATCGGTCTGGCGCTAAACCTTTTTGTGGCACGGGTCGTCTAACCGTGTGAATGGAGGCCGATCGCGACAGCGATCGGAAACATCAGTGATTGAGCGTTTGAAGCTTTACGACTGGACGTTCTCGGGAACTGCAGAAGCTGTCGTCGGCGCGCTGCTCGCGATTGCGCTCGTTGTCAGCACCTTTGCCTGACACCGTGGGCCGAGGAGCCCGGCCCACGCCCTTCGATTCCCCCTCGAAATCGCCCTTTCGACGTCGCCCGCCAGATATCCGCTGATCCCCGCCCGGAGCGGTCGCCGCTGCCACGCGCTGCTCGAGTGCGCCGGCCGATGCCGCGCCGCGCCGCCTACTTCGTCTCCGTGAGCCGTTCTGGCGAGGCGATGTACGACTTGCGCGCCCGGGCCGTCATGCGCGGGTCGCGCATCTTCAACACGAGCTTGTGCTCCCTGCCGTCGAGCACCGCCGGCGTGAAGCCGAGCGTGTACTGGCTGTGGAGCTCCTGGGCCACGCGCGTGAAGGTCGGCGCCAGATCGTCGGTCTTCTTCAGCTCGAAGTAGCCGCCGCCGGTCTCCTCGGCGAGCCGCTTGAGGCCGCGATCGGGCCGCGTGCGCACCATGCGCTGCATGTTGAAGTACTCCGACTCCAGGCCGATTGCGTAGACCATGACTTCTTCCTCGCGCGCGCGCTCGAGCACGTCGCGGAGACCGAGCCGGCTGGCGGTGTCGTCGCCGTCGGTGAAGACGAGCACCACCTTGCGTCCCTCGACCGGCCGCAGCGCCGCCATGCTCTCGTTGATGGCGTCGTAGAGCCGCGTCGGGTTGCCGAACTGCAGGTCGTCGAGCGCGCCGATCAGATCGTCCCGGTCGCTCGTGAACGTTCCGCTGAGTTGAATCTTGTCGCTGAACGCGCCGACCTGCCCCCTGTCGGCGGGAAGCATCCGGAGGAGGAACTGCTCGGCGGCCGCTTCCAGGAGCTCGAGGTTGGCCGTCATGCTCGCGCTGTAGTCGAGCATCACGACGACGG
This sequence comes from Vicinamibacterales bacterium, assembly GCA_050748045.1. Classification (GTDB taxonomy): domain Bacteria; phylum Acidobacteriota; class Vicinamibacteria; order Vicinamibacterales; family UBA2999; genus CAVYVZ01. The sequence continues at coordinate 3,978 of JBOGIW010000620.1, forward strand.
TGAACGGCGTGGCCTCGCTGAGGAAAAACGAGATTTCCTGCGGCTTGCCGTTGTCGAGGATCGAGAAGTCTTCTTTCTCGAGACCCGGCACGAGACGGCCCGTCGGATCCAGCACCGTGGCGACGACCGGCACGACCCGTGTGCCCGACTTGAAGGTGGGCTCCTGCGCGAGCAGGCTCAGGCCGAGGCAAAGAGCAAGGGCAGCGGTCACGCCGGATCTCATGATCCGAGCTTAGCACGCTGACCTAACGTCTCTGTTCCCGGTTCCGTGTTCCTGGTTCCAGGTTCGTGTTCCTGGTTCCAGGTTCGTGGTTCCTGGTTCCAGGTTCGTGGTTCGTGTTCCTGGTTGCTGGTTCCTGTTTCCTGGTTCCCTGTTCAGTTAGTGCTGCGCCGCGGCCAGGGGGCGCCCTGCCGGGGGCTGGTCACGGGTTGCAGGCCGCGGTTCACGAACTTCTGCAGGCGCTTGCCGGTGTAGGTCTCGGTCGTGTAGATGTTGCCCTTCGAGTCGACCGCGATGCTGTGCACGCCGAAGAACATTCCCGGCTGCCGGCCGCCCTGGCCGAAGTGCGTCACGATCTGCATCGACTTGCGGTCGATGATGTAGACGTGCTCGTTGGCGCCGTCGGCCACGTACAGGAACTGCTGGTCCGCGTCCTTCGAGAACGCGATGTCCCACACCGACCCGTCCGACAGCGTCTGCTTCTCGACGAAGGTCTCGTTGACGAACTTGCCGTCCTTCGTGAAGACCTGGATGCGGTCGTTCGGACGATCGCAGACGTAGACGAAGCCGTCGTGCGAGAGCTCGGCGCAGTGCACGGGGTTGCGGAAGTGCTTCGCCGGCGGCTCCGCCGGGTTGTAGCGTCCGAGGCTCACGTCTTCGGGCTTGTTGCCGTAGGCGCCCCAGTAGCGTTTGATCTTGCCCGTATCGATGTCGACGACGGCGACGCGCTTGTTCAAATAGCCGTCCGCCAGGTACGCCTCGTTCGCTTTCGGGTCGATGAAGATCTTGGCCACGCGGCCGAAGTTCTCCATGTCGTTGCTGTGACCCGTGTAGACGGGCTTTTCCTTCGTCCACGCCGCGGCGCGATGGAAGCCCGGCTTTCCGTACTGTGCGATGAACTTGCCGGTCTTCGTGAACTTGACGACGTGGGCGTCGTCAGCGCCGTTGCCGCCGATCCAGACGTTGCCCTTGTGGTCGACCGCGATGCCATGGTTCGACTGCGGCCAGTCGTAGCCGGCTCCGGGTCCGCCCCAGTGGCCGACCAGGTTGCCCTCGGCGTCGAACTCGAGCACCGGGGGAGCCGGGTCGCAGCATTCGCTCACGCGCCCGGCCGCGCCGGGAGGCAGCGCATACTCGGTCCGGTCGAGGTTGTTCGGGTCGTTGCCCCGGTGAACGATCCAGACGTGATCGCGATCGTCCACCGTGATGCCGATGGCCTGGCCGAGGACCCAGTTGTTGGGCATCGGCTTGGGCCAGAAGGGATCGACCTCGAACACCGGCGCCTGGACGGTGGCCTTGGCCTGTGCCGCCGCGATTTGCTCGACTCGCATCTGCCCGACGCCGAGCGCCACGACAAGCGCCACCAGCGTCGCGCCCATCAGGACTTGCTTCCGCTTCAAACGGTCCATCATCCCCTCCCGCAGGAGGCGTCAGTATACTCTGCACCATGGTGGTCAACTCCAACGCCCAACGCCCAACGCCCAACTTCCAAGGCAACCCTCGGTCCAACGCCCAACGCCCAACTCCCAACTCGCAAAGGGACCCGCTCGCCAACTCCCAACTCCCAACTCCCAACTCCCAAAGGGACCCGCTCTCCAACTCCCAATCCCCAATCTCCAACTGCGCAAAACCCGGGGCTCGCGCCCCATGGACCAGGGGTTGGCGCCGCGGTCCGGGTTCGGGCCTTGTGCTGGGCATCGTATTGGTGTGCTCGGGTTGGGGAGGAAGTTGGAGGCTGGACGTTGGGAGCTCGGGATTGGATTCCTTTGGGAGTTGGGAGTTGGGAGTTGGGAGTTGGGGATTGGGAGGAGAGCCCCTGTTCGCCCACGAGATCCCCAACGAGGTCACGGTTCACACCTTTCTCAAGCCTGAAGGCCGCAGAATGATCCTGCTGGTCCGTGCGCCGCTCGACGCGATGCGCGACATGGACGTGCCGAGGCGAGGGCCGGGCTATCTCGATCTCGCGCGGGTGGATCCGGTGATCCGGGACGCGGCCGTGCTCTGGATTGGCGACTTCGTTCGCCTCTACGAAGGCGACCGCCAGCTCGGCCGGCCGGACGTCGTGGCTGCTCGGGTCTCGCTGCCCTCGGACCGATCGTTCGAGTCCTACGATCGGGCGCTGGCGCACGTGACCGGGCCCGGGCTGCCGCACGACACTGACTTGTACTGGGAACAGGGACTGCTCGACGTGGCGTTCGCGTACCCCATCGAGTCGGATCGGTCCGAGTTCGCGATCAGCCCCGGGCTGACGGGCCTCGGCTTGCGCGTCAACGTCGTCCTGCGCTTCCTGCTGCCGGGAGGGCCCGAGCGGGCGTTCGACCTGCACGGCGACCCGGGGATCGTGGAGCTCGATCCCCGGTGGCATCAGGCGGCCTTCCGCTTCGTCGAGGAAGGGTTCTTCCACATCCTCGACGGCATCGATCACCTGCTCTTCCTCTTCTGCCTGGTGATCCCGTTCCGCCGCTTCCTCTCGCTCGTCGCGATCGTGACCTCGTTCACGGTGGCGCATTCGATCACGCTCATCGCGTCGGCGTTCGGCCTGGCGCCCGATGCGCTCTGGTTCCCGCCGCTCGTGGAGACGCTCATCGCGGCCTCGATCGTCTACATGGCGCTCGAGAACATCGCCGCGCCGAGCTTGCAGCGCCGGTGGCTGATCACCTTCGCGTTCGGCCTCGTCCACGGCTTCGGGTTCTCCTTCGCCCTTCGCGAGACGCTCCAGCTCGCCGGGTCGCACGTGATCACGTCGCTCCTGGCGTTCAACGTCGGCGTCGAGATCGGCCAGGTGCTCGTGCTCGTGCTGCTCGTTCCCGCCCTGCACCTGCTGTTCCGCTTCGCGGTCGCGGAGCGCGTGGGGATGATCATCCTGTCGGCGCTGCTGGCCCACACCGGCTGGCACTGGCTGGTGGAGCGGGGCGGCGCGCTGCTGCAGTACCGCTTCGAGTGGCCGGCCTTCGACGCGCGGCTGCTTGCCAGCGCGATGCGGTGGCTCATGCTCCTGCTGATCGTCGCCGGCGCATTGTGGCTGATCCGGGGGCTGGTTCGGAGGCCGACGGAACAGGACGCGGCAGAAAGCGAGACGACGTGATGCGGAAAGTCATCGCGGCGGCGAAGGGCGCCACGCGACCCGCCGTGGCGCTGCTGGTGCTCGTGCTTGCGGCGGCGTCCCGCGCGCAGGCGCCCCCGGCGCTGGAGATCTACGTGATCGACGTGGAAGGCGGCCAGGCGACGCTCGTCGTGTCGCCCGCCGGCGAATCGATGCTCGTCGACGCCGGGTGGCCGGGCTTCGACGGCCGCGACGCGGACCGGATCGCCACGGCCGTGAAGCAGGCCGGCCTCTCGCACCTCGATTACCTCGTGGTGACGCACTACCACCGCGATCACGTCGGGGGTGTTCCCGAGCTCGTCACGCGCGTCCCGGTGAAGACGTTCGTCGATCACGGACCGAGCGTCGAGACCGGCCCGGCGGCGGCGGCGCTCTTCAACGCCTACCTCGAGGTCCGGAAGACGGGCCACCACCTGCAGGTAAAGCCCGGCGACGTCCTGCCGATGCGGGACGTCGACATCCGCGTCGTCGCCTCCGACGGCGAGCTCATCTCGCGCCCGTTGACGATGGGTTCGTCGAACCCGCTCTGTGGAAGCTTCACGCCCCGCGCGCCCGACCCCGGCGAGAACGCGCGATCGGTCGGGCTGGCGATTGGCTACGGGGCGTTCCGGATGCTCGACCTCGGCGACCTGACCTGGAACAAGGAGCACGACCTCGTCTGCCCGACCAATCTTCTCGGCACGTTCGACGTGTACCTCGCGACGCACCACGGGACCGACACGTCGGGTCCGGCGGTCATCGTGCACGCGATCCGCCCGCGCGTGGCGGTCATGAACAACGGAGCGACGAAAGGCGGCTCCAGGTCGGCCTGGCGGATCATCCGGGATGCGCCAGGTCTCCGGGACCTGTGGCAGATCCACCATGCGGTCGCCGGAGGCGCGGATCACAACTCGCCGGCGCCCTTCCTCGCAAATCTCGACGAGACCACGGCGCACGGCATCCGGATCACGGCACGTCCGGACGGCAGCTTCACCGTTACGAACGACCGAAACGGACACAGCCGGCGATACGCGCCAGCGAAGCGATGACCGAGCCGTCGCCGAGTGCCTCGTGCTGTGTGCGGCTCGCGCGACTCTCGAGGAGCACGTGATCCGGCCGCTTGCGCAGGACCGGGGCAGCCGGCGATCGTGATCGTGCTCGTCATGGGCGTCGCGGGCGCGGGCAAGACGACCATCGGGCGGATGCTCGCCGAGGCGCGTGGATATCGGTTCAGCGACGCCGACGCGTTTCACCCACAGGCGAACGTCGAGAAGATGCGCCGCGGCGAGCGGCTGGATGACATCGATCGCGAACCGTGGCTGCGGGCGATGGCCTCGGCGATCGACACCTGGCTGCGCGACGGGACCGACGTCGTGCTGGCCTGTTCCGCCCTGAAAGCGCGGTATCGCGCGCGCCTCCTGCGCGATCCGTCGCGGATGACGCTCGTCTACCTGAAAGTGCCGCCCGGCGTTGCACGCGCCCGCATCGAGGATCGCCTGGAGCACTTCATGCCCGCCGATCTCCTGGACAGCCAGTTCGAGGCGCTCGAGGAGCCTGCCCAGGCAATTGTCATCGACGCGTCAGAGCCACTGGATGCCGTCGTGCACGCGATCCAGGACGCCCTCGAATCGCGAAACGCCCGAAATCCGCGATAAACACCGCCGCGCGCGGTGGCACGAGCCTTGTTTCCTCCGCCGCGACCCCCTGTGACGGAGACTCGATGACAGAGCACAATCGCGCCGTGATCGTGAGGTGTGGCCTGGTCGTTCTTTTCGTGGTGGGCACGGCCTCGGACCTTCGCGCGCAGAGCTTCATCAGCCCGCTCATCGGATTCAACTTCGGCGGCGACTCCGGGTGTCCCACGGTCAGCGGCTGCGAGGACAAGCGGCTCAACGCGGGCGTCGGGATCGGCAGGCTCGGCCCGGTCGTCGGCTTCGAAACCGAGCTCGCCTACGCGAAAGACTTCTTCGGCAGCGCCCCCGGATATACGTCGAGCGTGCTGACGGTGATGGGCAACGTCATGCTGGTGCCGGACCTGGGTCCCGTGCGGCCTTATGTGCTCGCCGGGCTGGGACTCATCAAGAGCCATGTGGAGCTGACGCCGGAGGGGCTGCTGAGCGCCGACAACAACGACCTCGGATGGGACGTCGGCGGCGGCCTCTTCATCTTCTTCGGGGAGCACGTGGGCGTGCGCGGCGATATCCGCTACTTCCACTCGTTCCAGGATCTCGAGGTCCTCGGGTTCACGCTCGGCGACACCAAGCTCGATTTCGGCCGCGCCAGCGCGGCGCTCGTCCTGAAGTTCTGAACTCTCAACCTCCAGATTGGGAGTTGGAAGTCTGGGAGTTGGGAGGTCGAAATTGGAAGTTGGGAGTTGGAAGTTGGGAATTCGAGATCGAAAGTTTGGAGTTGGAGATTGGGGAGTTGGAAGTTGAAGATTGGGAGTCGGGAGTTGGAAGTTGGGAGTGCGAAATTGGGAGTTGGGAGTTGGGAGTTGGAGATTGGGAGTTGGGAGTTGAGCAGCCAGTCCCGGTCGCCGAATCGAGAGGTTGCGAAACCTGACCGTACCGGTACCGGCCGCCTCAAGGGCGACGGTTCCCGGTGCGGTCAGTTTGTCATCGTGGACATCGACGACCGCCGTGCCGTTGACCTTCGTCACGAGATGCGATCCGTTGACGACGAGCTCGAGCGTGTTCCACCGGCCCGCCGTCTGCAGCCGCGGCGCGGCGGCGACGTCGACGATGCTGCCGGTTGGATACGTCTCGTGCGAATCGGAGATGTTCAGCTCGTAGCAGCTTCGCTGGCTGACCGGCGGCGTATCGCCTGACGGGCAGCGCACGAGGATGCCGCTGTTGACGCCGGGGTCGGCCCACCATTCCGCCTTCAGCTCGAGATTCAAGTACGTCTCCGTCGAGCGCAGGTAGCTCGGGCCGCCTTTCGCCGTCGCGACGATCTCGCCATTCTCTTCCTTCCACGTCGCGCCGCCCGTCGGCCACCAGCCCCGCAGCATCGAAGCCGTCGTCTCCGGCCGGTCGGCCAGCGCGAAGGCCACGAGCATCGCCGGCACACCGGAATCCTGGTCGCCGGCACTGAAGACGATGTACTGCTTGTCGCGGTGAAGGTAGGTCATCGGGAGGCCCGTTTGCACGCCCGGAATGCGTGTCTCCCACACGATCGCGCCCGTCATCTTGTCGAGCGCGCGGAAGTACGGCTGGCCATCCCATCCTTCGCCCGCGAAGAGGAGCGTCTTTGTCACGAGGAGGCCCGCCTTCGATCGGCTGCCGGTGCGGCCGATATCGATACCTCTGAGCATCGGGTGGTTGCGGATCTCGCGCGGCGTGTCGCCGTTGGGGACCTGCCATATATGCTCACCGCGGTGCATGTCGATCGCGGTGATGCGTCCGTAGGGCGGTGCGATGAGCGGCAGGCCGAACGGAGCCGGGATCGGTCCGCCCAGGTTGACGTAGTCGATGTCGTGCTTTGGATCCGTGCCGAGCGCGAGGAGGGTCGGCCGCGTCGCCGACCCGACGTAAAGGTAACCAGTCTCGGGATCCACGGCGCCATGCTCCCAGCCCGTGCCGCCGGTCGAGCCGGGCAACGTGATGGTGCCCTTCGTTCCGTCAGGCGCGTCGGCCAGCGACGCCGGCGCAAAGAACGGCCCGAGCCGGTACGGCGCGACGACCTTTTCCGCTTCGGCTCTGATTTCCGGTGTAAAGCTCACGAGGTCGGCCTTGCTCACGCCGACGCGATCGAACGGCTTCGGCGTCGAGGGAATGGGCTGCGTCTTCGCCGCGCGCTCGCCCGGCACGTCGCTTTGCGGCACGGGCGTTTCCGGCATCGGCCAGATCGGCGTGCCCGTGCGTCGATCGAACGCATAGGCGTGCGCCTGCTTCGTGAGCTGCACCACCGTCTTCACGGGTTGGCCATCGACGACGAGATCCATCAGGATCGGCGCCGTCGTGTTGTCCCAGTCGTAGATGTCGTGATGGATGATCTGGTAGTGCCAGATCTTCCGGCCCGTCTTCACGTCGAGCGCGACGAGGCTCGTACCGTACAGGTTGTCGCCGAGGCGATGGCCCCCGTACCAATCGCTCGTCGGCGCTTCGACCGGCAGGTAGACGTACCCGAGCGCCTCATCGACCGACATCGGCGCCCAGACGCCGGTGTTGCCCGTATACGTGAGCGAGTCGCCTTCCCACGTCTCCGAACCGCGCTCGCCGGGACGCGGGATCGTGAAGAACCGCCACACCTGCGTCCCGGTGCGCACGTCGTACGCTTGCACGAAACCGGGCGTGTTCTTCCTGCTGCGCGGGCGGCCTCCCTGTTCGTGCGCCGGTCCAACGATGATCGTGTCCGCCGTGACGACCGGCGGCGAGCTGTTGCCGATGGTGCCGGCCTCGGCATTCACGGGCACGCCCAGGCCCTGCATCAGATCGACGTACCCGCGGGTGCCGAAGCTCTCGATCGGCCGGCCGGTCTTCGCGCTCAGCGCGACGAGGTGAAAGCCCGGCGTCACCGTGATGATGCGGTCGTCTCCCGCGCCGTCCGACCAGAACGACACGCCTCGGCCGGAATTGCGTCGCGGCGCGCGCTGGTAGCGTGTGCCCTCGTCGGGCCGCCACACCCAGAGCGTTTCGCCCGTGCCTGGATCCGCGGCGACGACGGCCCGCCGGTAGCCGGCGGTGAAATAGAGCGTGCCGTTCACGTAGAGCGGCGTCGTCTCGTTCTTGAACTCCGGTGGGCTGCCGAAGTTGTCGGACCTCCAGGTCCAGGCGATGCGCAGGTCGCGGACGTTGTCTTTCGTGATCTGCGCGAGCGGCGAATACCGCGTTCCGTGGAGGTCCCGGTGATAATGGCGCCATTCACCGTCGTCGGCGGCGCGCGTTGTGGCCACGACGAGGAGCGCAGCGATGGGCAACAGGCGGATGGTTTTGGTGTACTTTGACCGGATGCGGCTCGCGGCTCTTGTCATCGTTTGTCTCTTCGCGCGCCCGCTCGGCGCCGCGCCGCTGAGCGGCACGGTCGTCGATGCATCGGGTGCGCCTGTCCCCGGCGCCATCGTCGTCGTGACGGTGGGAGGCCAAGATCGTTCTGCGACGACCAACGACAACGGCAGGTTCGACCTTCCCGAGGTGCCCGACGGCGAGGTGGAAGTGCGCGCGACGGCGCCCGGCTTCGCCGAGATGGTCCAGACGGTCGCCGCCGGCTCGACGGCCCGCCTCGTGCTGCAGCCGGCGCCGATCGTCGACACCGTCACCGTCACCGCGTCGCGCGGCGCCGAACGCCTCGGCTCCGCGGCGAGCACCACCGTGCTGACCTCGGCGGAGCTGCTCAACTCCGCGGCGGGATCGCTCGACGACGCGCTCCGGAACACGCCCGGCTTCAGCCTGTTCCGCCGGTCGTCGTCGCGCGTGTCGAACCCGACGACGCAGGGCGTGACGCTGCGCGGCGTGTCGGGTTCCGGCGCGAGCCGCACGATGGTACTCGCAGACGGGCTCCCGTTGAACGACGCTTTTGGGAGCTGGGTGTACTGGAACAAGGTGCCCCAGGCGGCGATCGACCGTGTCGAGATCGTGCGCGGTGCCACGGGCGATCTCTACGGCGCCGACGCGCTCGGCGGGGTCGTGCAGGTGCTGACGTTTCCCCCGGGCCGGACGCGGCTCCGCGGGACCGTCGAGGTCGGCGCGCACGATACGGCGCGTCTGTCCGGGTTCGGCGGCCTGCGGCGCGGCAACTGGCACGGCGAGGCGTCGGGCGAGTGGCTGCGCACGGCGGGCGTCCTGACCATTGCGCCGGAGGCGCGCGGCCTCGTGGACGTCCGCGCCGACAGCGACTACGGCACCGGCTTCGCCGGCGCCGGGTATAACGCCGGGTCCTGGCACGCGTCGGGGCGCGTGAGCCTCTACCGGGAAGACCGGGGCAACGGCACGCCGCTGCAGGTGAACGACACCGAGTGGACGCAAGTGTCGGGCGAAGGGGGCGGGACGGCGTTCGGCGGCGCCTGGCTCACACGCGCGGCCGGGGGGACGCAGACGTACTACCAGACGTTCACCGCCGTCGCAGCCGGACGCGCGAGTGAGCGCCTCACCACCGAGCAGACGACGCCGAGCTCGTTTGCCAACGTCTCCGCGCAGTGGACCGGGCTCTGGCGCGAGCAGGCGCTGCTCTTCGGCGCCGAGGGCAAGCACACCGCGTCGGACATCGAGGAGATCAGGTACTCGATCACCAACGTGAGGAGCGGGCCGTTCCTCGCGGGCGGCAGCGAGGCGATCGGGTCGGCCTTTGCGCGGATCAGCCTGGCGCCGGCCGATCGGGTCACGGTCGTCGCGGGCCTGCGCGCCGACGTGTGGCGGTCTACGCCGACCGAGGCGGCGCTGCCGGAGCACTCGAGCGTGTTTCTGAGCCCGCGGGTCTCGGCGGCGTATCGCGCCCACGACCGTCTGTCCCTGCACGGCTCCATCTACCGCGCGTCGCGCACGCCCACGCTCAACGAGCTGCACCGCGGCTTCCGCGTCGGCAACGTCGTCACCAACCCGAACCCGCAGCTCGACCCCGAGCAGCTCGGCGGGGCCGAAGTCGGCGCGCTCGTCACCTCGCGGCGCGTATCGGCCCGCGTGACGGGATTCTGGAACCGGCTCACCGACGCCATCACGAACGTGACGATCCTGACGGCGCCCGCGCAGATCACGCGCCAGCGGCAGAATACGGACACCATCCGCGCGGCGGGCGTCGAGATCGAAGCCGACGTGCGGCCGCACCCGAGCTGGACGATCGACGGTCTCGTCGCGGTGACGCGCTCCACGTTCACCAACACGCCGGCGCAGCCGGCGCTCGACGGCAACCGCGTGCCGCAGGTGCCGGCCTACCAGCTTGGCGCGACAATCACGTATCTCGATCCGCGGCGGTTCACCGCCGCCGTGCAGATTCGCACGCTCGGCGACCAGTTCGACGACGACCTCAACGACTTCGAGCTGAACGGCTTTACCGTCGTGGACGTGACGGGGAGCAAGGAGGTGCGGCGCGGGCTGCACGGTTTCCTGGCGATCGAGAACCTGTTCGATGCCGAGTACGACGTGGGACGGACCCCGATCCGGACGATCGGATGGCCGCGCACCGTGCGCGGGGGTCTCCGCCTCTTTCTTCCGTGAATTCCATGGCCAGAACGCTTCACGTGATTGCGCGGGTGCGGGCGAAGGCAGGCAAGGAAGAGGCGTTGAAGGCGGCGCTCTCGAGCCTCATCGCGCCGTCACGCCGCGAGGTCGCCTGCCACCAGTACGACCTCCTGCAGAACATCGCCGATCCGCGGGACTTCTGCTTCGTCGAGCGATGGGACGGGGAGCGCGGCCTGGATGCCCATGCGGCCAGCGAGCACGTGACGCGTGTCGGCGCCGCGATCGCGGACCTTGTCGACGTGCCGCCCGACGTCCAGCGTTTCAACCAGGTCTGATGCGCCGGCGAGCGTCATCCGCCGATAATGGGGACCGCATGCTGAAACAACTCACACTGCTCGCCGCCGCCGTCACGGTGGCGATACCGGCGCTCGTGTGCGCGCAGCAGCCGGCGGCGCCTGCCGCGCCTTCGCCGGGCGACGTCGCGGCGAGGGTCGGCGATCGCGTCATCACCGTGGCCGAGCTCGACGAGGCGTGGCGGCAGGAAAACGCCGCCGCGCAGGCGCAGGCGGCGCAGGCGATGTACGACGGCCGGAAGCAGGCGCTCGATCGGCTCGTCGCCGACATGCTCATCGAGCGGGCGGCGCAGGCGAAGGGCCTCCCCGCCGAGCAGTTTTCGAAGGAGGAAATTGCCCGGCGCACGAAGCCGATCACCGACGCGGACGTGGCGGCGTTCTACGAGCAGAACGCCTCACGCATGCAGGGAAAGCCACTCCAGGACATGCGCGGCGCCATCCGGAGCTTTCTTCAGCAGCAGCGGTATGCCGATGCGCGCCAGGCGCTCATCGGCGAGCTGCGCGCGGCCGGGCCCGCCGTGCGCGTCGCGCTCGACCCACCGCGCCAGAAGGTTGACGTCGCCGCGACCGATCCCGCCCGCGGCGCCGGGAACGCGCCGGTGGTCCTCGTCGAGTACTCCGACTACCAGTGACCGTACTGTGCCAGGGTCGGTCCGACCCTCTCGAGGATCCGTGAGGTCTACGGCGACAAGGTCAAGTTCGTCTGGAAGGATTTTCCGCTCACGTCCATTCACCCGCAGGCGGTGAAGGCCTCGGAGGCCGCGCACTGCGCGGGCGACCAGGGCAAGTACTGGGAGTACCACGACGTCCTGTTCATGAACCAGCGTGCGCTGCACGTCGGTCAGTTGAAGAAGTACGCCGCCGATCTCCGCCTGGACGCCGCGGCGTTCGGCACCTGCCTCGATTCCGGCACGCACGCCGCTCGCGTACAAACCGGGTTGCGCGAGGCGACCGAGCTCGGCTTGAGCTCCACTCCGTCGATCTTCATCAACGGCCGTCTCGTCATGGGCGCGCAGCCCTTCGAGGTGTTCCAGGCGTTGATCGACGACGAGCTCCAGCGGCGGTGACGCCCTCGCCGGCTACGGCATCAGGACGATCTTGCCTTTGGCGCCGGGTGCCATCACCGCGGTGTGCGCCTCTGGCGCGTCCGCCAGTGGGAGCTCCCGGCCGACGACGGGTCTGAGCGTTCCGTTCTCGAGCCCGGCGTCGATGAAGGCGTGAAGACTGCGCAGGTCGTCGGGCGGCGTGAGGCCGAGCTGCACGCCCAGGATCGAGGCGTCCTTCGACATCGCCTTGCGCGGGTCGATCTCGATGGTGCCCCGGTTGCCGATGACGCAGATGCGGCCCCGCGGAGCGATCACGGCGAGGTCCTTCTCGAGGTTCACGTTGGCCAGCATCTCGAGCACGATGTCCACCCCGCGGCCGCCGGTTGTCTGGATCACCCGATCGAGATAGCCCGGTTCACGGTGATTGACCGCGTGATGGGCGCCCTGGTTCCGTACAAGGTCGAGGCCGTCAGGCGTTCCCGCCGTGCCGATCACGTGCATCCCCATCGCGCGCGCGATCTGGACGGCCGCCGTGCCGACGCCTCCGCTGGCGCCGTGGACGAGCACCCACTCGCCCGGGCGAGCCTGGCCGCGCTGAAGGAGCGCACGGGCCGCTGTTCCGTAAGGCGTACTGACGCCTGCGCCCTGCTGGAACGAAGCGCGGTCGGGCAACGCGTGGACCCGCGACGCCTCGCACAACACCAGCTCCGCGTACGCGCCGTTCAGCCCGTCGGGCACGACGCCCGTGGTGTACACGCGCTGACCCGGCCGCACCGTCGTGTCGCCATCGCCGACCGCCTCGACGACACCCGCGGCGTCGTACCCGGGAACATACGGGAGCCGCGGCCTGATCGCATGCATGCCCGAGCGGATGTAGGTATCGACGGGATTCACCCCGGCGGCCTTGACCCTGACGAGCACCTGCCCGCGCCGGGGCGCCGGATCCGCCACCGTCTCGAGCGTCATCACCTCCGGAGGACCGAACGCGTTCACGACGATCGCACGCATTGAGCAATTTTACTCTTCGCGGTTGGTGTGATCGCGCGTGCGCCGTCAGTGGGATCCTCGCTGATGCCGCCGGCGCGATCGGTACTTAAGTCCTCTCGACGAGGACCCTAGGATCGCGGAGATCGCAGCTGGCGGATCACGGATCGCCTTATTCCTCCCGCAGTGCGTGCAAGGGCTCCATGCGCATGGCGCGACGGGCTGGGATGTAGCACGCCAGCAGCGCGAAGGCGCTGAGCGTGGCGGCGCCTGCGGCGAGCGTGGCGGGATCGGTCGCGGTGATCTCGAAGAGCTGCCGCGCCAGCAGGCGGTTCGTGGCGAGCGCGCCCGCGACGCCGAGGCCGATCGCGACGGCGACGAGGCCGGCGCCGCGGCCCAGCACCATCCGGAAGACGTCGCTCGGGCTGGCGCCGAGGGCCATGCGCATCCCGATTTCACGCGTGCGCCGCATCACGGAGTACGCCATCACGCCGTAGGTGCCGACCGCCGCCAGGAGCAGCGCGACGGCCGAGAGCTGCCGAGGAGGATCGTGTTGAAGCGCCGCCCGGACAGGAGCGTGTCGGCGATCTCGTCGATCGTGCGGATGCGCGCGACCGGCTGATCAGGATCGACGGCCAGCACTGCGTTTCGCGCCGCCGCGGCGAGAAGCGACGGGTCACCCTCCGCCCGCACCGCGAATGCGATGAAGTTCCATCCCTCTGCGTCCTGCTGGAGCGGGATGTAGAGCAGCGGCTCCGGGGCGCGCGCCGGATCGCGCTGGCGCACGTCGCCGGCGACGCCGACGATTTCCGCCACCGTGTCGCGGCCGAAGAGCACGCGCTGCCCGATCACGTTGCCCTCCGGCCAGTACCGGCGCACCATCGCCTCGCTCGCGATCGCCACGCGCGGCGCATCGAAGTCGTCCTCGTCGGCAAAGCCGCGACCGGCGACGAGCGGGATGCCGAGCGTGCGGAAGTAGCCGGGGCTCACGATCATGAAGTCGATGTCCGGCTGCTGGCCCGGCGGCGGCTTGGGCCGGTCGAGCAGCCAGAGGCCCCGGTTGATCGCGCCGCGCAGGGGCACGGTGAGCGTGGCGGCGGCGGCGCGTACGGCCGGCAACGCCTGCATCTTTTCCAGTACGGCGCGGTTGAACGCAAGCTTCCGTTCCGGCTCCTTGTACTTGCCAGGCGGCATCGTCAATTCGACGGCGAGCAGTCGATCTGGAGTGAACCCGAGCTCCACGTTCTGCAGGTTGACGAAGCTCGCAATCAGCAGGCCCGCGCCCGCGAGGAGCACTTGCGCGAGCGTGAGCTCGGAAACGACCAGGGCCTGCTGCATGCGACGCTGCGTCCGGCCTTCGGAGACGCGCATCGTATCGGCCTGCGCGAGGGCGTGCAGCCGCGGGCTCGTGGCGTGGAGCGCCGGCGCGAGCCCGACGAAGAGCGCCGCGCCCAGCGACAGGACGGCCGCGATGATCCACGTCGCCGCGTCGATGCGGATCTCTCCCGCGCGCGGCAGTCCTTCCGGCGCGAGCGCGAGGAGCGCCTGCACGCCCCACGCCGCCAGCACGAGCCCGAGCGCGCCGCCGAGGACGCCGAGGATCGCCGTCTCGGTCAGGACCTGGCGCACGAGCCGCGCGCGGCCGGCGCCGAGCGACACGCGGATCCCCATCTCGCGCTGCCGTGCGACGGCGCGCGCGAGGAGAAGGTTCGCGACGTTGACGCACGCAATCAGCAGCAGGAACCCGACGGCGCCAAGCAGGAGGAGAAGCGCGGTCCGCGATTCGGCGTCGACGTCCTCGTGCAGCCGCACGACGCGCGCACCGAGGCCGGTGTTCGTGTGCGGGTACGTGCGCTCCAGGCGCCGCATGATGGTGCTCATCTCCGCCTGCGCCTGCTCGACGGACACTCCGGGCCGGAGACGGCCGATGACGTAGATGATGTGCGCGTCGCGGATCTTCGTCGGGTCCGAGGTCATCAGCGGCATCGAGCTCGGAACCCCGCGATCGCCGCTCAGCACCACCTCGACGTCGGGTCCGAAGAAGTCGAACGACGGCGGCAGCACGCCGATGAGCGTGCGCGGCTGGTTGTCGATGACGAGGCGCGCCCCGACGGCGCGCGGGTCGCCGCCGAAGAGCCGCTGCCACGCGCCGTGCGAGAGCATTGCCTCCGGCGCTGCGCCCGGAGCATCATGCGCGCCGGTGAACGTCCGTCCGAGGAGGGCCTGGACGCCGAGCATGGAGAACATGTTGCCCGACGCCGATACCGAGCGAAGCCGCTCCGGGCGCTCGCGGCCGGTGAGGCTCACGCCGTAGCGGTCGTAGGCGGCCAACTCAGTGAACGCCCGGGCATCGCGACGCCAGTCGAGGAAGTTCGCCGGCGCCACCGAGCGCCGGTCGTTGTCGGAGGAGGTCTCCCAGACGGCCACGAGCCGGTCGGGCTCGTTGAACGGCAGCGGCCGCAGGATGACCGCATTCACGACGGTGAAGATCGCCGCCGTCGCCCCGATACCGAGCGCGAGCGACAGGAGCGCCGCCATCGTGACCCGGGGCGTGGCCAGCAGCAGCCGAACGCCGTACCTGAGGTCGCTGGGAACGGTGAGCATGAAGGCTTGGACGGAGGCCCGGCCCTCGCGGTTTAGCGATACAATCGGCGCCCGCCCCTTGGGGGCGTGACACGCGAAGGAGAGACCACGCTGTGACGTTCACGCGCCGCCAGTTCATTCATGCCTCGACGTGTGCCGTCGCCGGCAGCGCCCTGCTGCGCCTTCCGGCCGGCGCACAGACGCCCGCGCAGCCGGCCCCGCCAGCCGTCACCAGGTTCGAGGACCTGCGCCGCAACATCGGCATCTTCGTCGGCCGCGGCGGCACCATCGGCTTCCTGTCGACCCCCGACGGCGCCATCGCCGTGGACGCACAGTTCCCCGACACGGCGAAGGCGTGCGTCGAAGGGCTGCAGCAGAGATCGCCGAAGGGCATCCAGATGCTCATCAACACGCACTACCATGGCGATCACACCGCCGGGAACATCGCCTTCCGTCCCGCGGTGAAGACGATCGTCCAGCAGGAGCGCTGCGCGGCGCTGCACAAGGACTTCACCACGAAGAACAACACGTCCGCGAACCAGGCGTATGCCGACGTGACGTTCGGCGAAAGCTGGTCGGCGACGCTCGGCGATGAGAAGGTGTGGGCTCACTACGACGGGCCGGGACACACGGGCGGCGACGCCGTGATCTTCTTCGAGCGGGCGAACGCCGTGCACATGGGCGACCTGATGTTCAACCGCCTGCACCCGCGCATCGACAGGCCCTCGGGCGCCTCGATCCGGAACTGGATGCGGATCCTCGAGCGGGTGGCGAAGAAGCACAAGGACGCGACGTTCATCTTCGGCCATGCGAAGCCGGGCCTTGCGGTCACCGGGACCGCGCAGGAGCTGCTGCACCTGCGCGACTACTTCACGGCGGCGATGGATCACGTGCAGAGGGGCATCAAGGCGGGGGAGACCCAGGAGCAGATCACGGGCATCGAGGCGCTGCCGAAGTTCGAGGAGCACGCCTCCAGCGGCCAGATCCTGACGCTCAAAGGCGTGCTCACCAGCGCGTACGACGAGCTGACCTCGAAGACGGAGTAGCTCATGACACGTACACTGACGGCGGTCGCCATCGCGGTGGCGCTCGCGGCCGGGCTCGCCGCGGAGCAACAGCCGGCGCCGGCGGCTTCGCCCTTCGATTCCCTGAAGTTCCGTCACATCGGCCCGGCCTCGATGTCGGGCCGCGTCGACGACCTGGCGGTGTTCGAGAGCAATCCTGCGATCTTCTACGTGGCCGGCGCCACGTCGGGCCTCTGGAAGACAACCAACCACGGCACCACGTTCACGCAGGTCTTCGACAGCGCCACGACGTCCACGATCGGCGACGTCGCGATCGCGCCGAACGACGCGAACCTGGTCTGGGTGGGGACGGGCGAGGCGAACAACCGCCAGAGCTCCTCGTGGGGCGACGGCCTCTACAAGAGCGGCGATGGCGGCCTGACCTGGCAGCACGCGGGGCTCGCCGACTCGAAGGCGATCGCCCGGATCATCGTCGACCCGGTCGACTACAGCACGGTGTACGTCGCGGCGGCCGGCAACCTGTGGGGGGCCGGCGGCGAGCGCGGCGTGTACAAGACCGCCGACGGCGGCCAGACATGGACGCGCGCGCTCCACGTGGACGACGACACGGGCGCGACGGACCTCGTGATGGATCCGTCGAACAACAAGGTGCTGTACGCGGCGATGTACCAGCGGCGCCGCGCGGCGTGGGGCTTCAACGGCGGAGGCCCCGGCAGCGGCATCTACAAGACGAGCGACGCCGGCCGCACCTGGACGAAGCTGACGCGCGGCATCCCGGAGGGACCGCTCGGGCGCATCGGGCTCGACCTCTACCGCAGGAACCCCAACGTCGTCTACGCGACCATCGAGCACCAGCGCGAGAGCGGCGTGTACCGCTCCGACGACGCAGGCGCCACGTGGGCGAAGCTGAGCGCGACGAACCCGAGGCCGATGTACTTCAGCCAGATCCGCGTCGATCCGATGAGCGACCATCGCATCTACGTGCTGGGCGTGCAGCTCCACGTGTCGGATGACGGCGGCAAGACGTTCCGCAACGACGGCGCGTCGCGCATCCACGTCGATCACCACGCCATGTGGATCAACCCGCGCGACTCGAACATGGTCATGATCGGCAACGACGGCGGGATGAGCATCTCGTACGACCGGAGCCGGACGTGGGTGTGGATGCCGAACCTGCCCTTTGCGCAGTTCTACCGGGTGACGTACGACATGCAGCGGCCCTATCACGTCTGCGGCGGCCTGCAGGACAACAACACGTGGTGCGCGCCGAGCGACGTGCGCAACGAGCACGGCATCGCCAACGACGACTGGTACATCATCGGCGGCGGCGACGGCTTCCAGGCGCAGATGGATCCCGCCGATCCGCGGATCCTCTACGCGGAGTCGCAGGACGGCCGCATGAACCGCGTGGACCGCGTCACCAACGAGCGCAAGGCGATTCGCCCGGAGGCGCCGGAGGGCGAGCCGCCGTACCGGTGGAACTGGGACACGCCGATGCGCATCTCGGCGCACAACCCGTCGACGATCTTCGTGGCGGCGAACCGGCTGTTCACGTCGTCCGACCGCGGGCACTCGTGGAAACCGATCAGCCCGGACCTCACCACGAATACCGATCGCGAGACCCTGTCGCTCATGGGCGTCGTCGCGAAGGATTTCACGATCGCCAGGCACGACGGCGTGCAGTCGTACGGCAACCTCGTGCAGTTCTCCGAGTCGCCCCGCAAGCCGGGGATCTACTACACGGGCTCGGACGACGGCGTCGTCAGCGTGTCGCGTGACGACGGGGCCAACTGGGCCAACGTCACGGCGAGGGTGCCGGGCCTGCCGAAGAACACGTATGTGTCGCGGCTCGAGGCCTCGCGCTTCGAGGACGGGACCGTCTACGCGGCGTTCGACGGCCACCGCACGAACGATTTCGGCACCTACGTCTTCGCGAGCACCGACTTCGGGAACACCTGGCGGTCGATCGCCGGGGATCTCCCGAAGGGGCAGGTGGTGCGGACGATCGCCGAAGACCTGAAGAACCCCGAGGTGCTGTATCTCGGCACCGAGTCGGGCCTCTTCGTGACGATCGATCGCGGCCGGCGCTGGACGCGCATCCGGGGAAACTTCCCGACGGTGCCGGTGTACGAGATCACGCTGCACCCGCGCGAGAACGACATGATCGTCGCCACGCACGGGCGTGGCGTCTGGATCCTCGACGACCTGGCGCCGTTCCAGCAGTTCGCGAAGGCGCAGCAGACCGACGCGTTCCTCTTCGAGCCCGAGGCCGTGGCGCAGCGGCGGCCGTCGGGCGACCGCATGAAGGGCTTCGAGGGCGACCGCCAGTTCCTCGGCGCGAATCCCGCGCGCGGCGCGAGCGTCTCCTTCCATCTGAAGTCTGCGGCGAAGGACGTGACGCTCACGGTTCGCGACAACGCGGGCGCCGTCGTGCGCCAGCTCGCCGGCGATGCGACGAAGGACGCCAGACACGCGGGCGTGAACACCGTCGTGTGGGACCTCCGCGTGAGGCCGCTCGCGCCGATGCGCAACCAGCAGGGTGGCGGCGGCGGCGGGGGCTTCGGCGGCGGCGGCAACAACGGCCCGCTGGTGCCGCCCGGAGCGTATCGCGTGACGCTCTCGGTAGACGGCCGCGAGGCGCAGAGCGTCAACGTCGGTGTCGCCGGCGATCCCGAGATCCAGATCACGGATGCCGATCGGCGGACCCACTTCGACACGGTGATGGCGCTCCACGTGCTCCAGGGCACGATGAACGAGGCGGCGGATCTCGTCACCGACATGGATCGCCAGCTCACGACCGTGAACGACACGCTCGAGGGGCAGGCGAACGTGCCGGGCTCGTTGAAGTCGGCGATCGGCGACTTGCGGAAGTCTGTGGACGCGCTGAAGCCGCGGCTGGGCGTCGGCGGGGCCGGAGGCTTCCGCTTCAACCCGGCCAACGTCCGCGGGCGAGTGGGTCAGCTCAAGGGGGCGATCATGGGCTCGACGTCGCTCCCGACCGAAACCCAGACGCGCATGGTCGGCGAGACGCGCACCGCTTCGACGAAGCTCGTCGACGACGTGAATGGCGCCGTGGCGAAGTTCGCGGGGCTGTACAAGGAGCTGGCGACGAGCGGCCTGTACCCGGCGCCGCTGAAGCCGATCGGGAAGATCCCGACGAGCAATTGACGTGAGCGGTCTGACCCCTATGGGACCGGGTCGTGGTTCCCATCGGGGCCAGACGCCAGGAGCCGATCGAAATTCCCGCCGAAGATCGCCGCCTGGTCGCCGGCGGCGATCTGCAGCGCGTCCAGGACGGCCTTCTGCTGCTCGTAGACCGCTTTCTGCCACCCGCGCGGGAAGAACGACGAGTCGGTGCCGAAGAGCAGGCGCGACGATCCCAGCACCTCGATTGCCGTCCGGAAGACGCCGTCGAGGGTCAGCCCCGGGGTGTAGCGGATCCACCGGTTCGAGCTCGAGGTGTCCAGGTGGATGTTGGCGCACGCCTCGGCCGCCATCAGGGCCTCGCGGAAGAACCCGGCGCCGAAGTGGGGAACGATGAACGGGACGTGCGGGTACGCCATGGCCAGCGGCTGCACCTCGAGCGGCTGGCCCAGGCGCAGGTCGAAGCGGCTGGGAAGCCCGAGCTTCTGCCGCGCGCCGACCGACAGCATGCCGCAGTGCACGAAGACTGCCGCGCCAGGGTGGCTCGAGGTGGCTTCGAGGATCCGGTAGACCCGCGGATCGTCGAGCCGCACCTGGTGCATCGCGGGAAAGAGGCACACCGCGCGAAGCCCGAGCTCCGAGAGGCCGCGGTGGGTCCGCTCGACGGCGTCAGCCGCCGACGGATCCACCATGAAGAACCCGACAAGGCGCGTCGGGTG
The DNA here is from genome assembly GCA_050748045.1 of Vicinamibacterales bacterium. Lineage (GTDB taxonomy): Bacteria > Acidobacteriota > Vicinamibacteria > Vicinamibacterales > UBA2999 > CAVYVZ01. Next base: position 24,246 of record JBOGIW010000620.1, read on the forward strand.
GTGCGCGACCGCTTCGGCGACGAGCGCCTCGTCGCGCGGTACGCTCGCGATGAGGGCCGCGCGCGACACGCCATGGGCGTCGAGCTCGCGCACCCACCGATCGGCCAGCCGTTCCGCGGGTCCCGGCGCCTCCCAACCGAGTTCCCGCGTCAGGTCTGTGCCCGCCTCGCCCCGGCCCCGCTGATGCGCCAGGGCCGCGAAGAATCCCTCGGACAGAAAATGACAGTGCGCGTCGCTGATCATCGTCGGGATTCTACCGTTTCGGATATCATCCGTCTGCTCACTGCATGCTCTGGTGGTTCTGGATTGTGCTCGGCCTGACCCTCGTCGCCGTGGAAGTGGCGACCCCCGGCGGCTTCTTCTTCATCTTTTTCGGGATCGGGGCGCTGGCGGTCGGAGGGCTCGTGCTGCTCCGCGTCGTGGAGGCAGTCTGGGCGCAGTGGCTGCTGTTTCCGCTCATCGCGCTGGTGACGCTGCGGCTGTTCCGGCGGCCGCTCGTCGGCCGCATGCGCGTGGAGGGCCGCGCCGTGGACTCGCTCGTGGGGGAGGTGGCCGTCGCGTCGGGCGACATCGCGCCCGGTCTGCACGGGCGTGCGGAGCTGCGCGGCTCGAGCTGGAGCGCGCGCAACGTCGACACGGTCGCCCTGGCGGCCGGCCAGCGCTGCCGGGTGGTCGCGGTCAAGGGTCTCATGCTCGATCTTCGCCAGGAGTAGCCCGTGGAAGGTGTCGTCATCGTCTTCGTGCTCGTCGCGCTCCTCGTCATCTTCGTCGTCGCGAAAACGGCCATCGTCGTGCCGCAGCAGAGCGCCTTCGTCGTCGAGCGGCTCGGGCGCTATCACGCCACGCTCAACGCGGGCTTCCACATCCTCGTGCCGTTCGTCGACGCCATCCGCTACCGTCACTCGCTGAAGGAGGAGGCGATCGACATCCCGGCGCAGGTGTGCATCACCCGCGACAACGTCCAGGTGGGCGTCGACGGCGTGCTCTACCTGAAGGTGCTGAACGCCGAACGGGCGTCGTACGGCATCTCGAACTACCTCTTCGCCATCACGCAGCTCGCGCAGACGACGCTGCGGAGCGAGGTGGGCAAGATCGACCTCGATCGCACCTTCGAGGAGCGGAGCACGATGAACCTCGCCGTGGTGGGCGAGCTGGACAAGGCGTCGGAGCCGTGGGGCGTGAAGGTGCTGCGCTACGAGATCAAGAACATCCAGCCGCCGGCCGACATCCTGGCGGCCATGGAGAAGCAGATGCGCGCGGAGCGCGAGAAGCGCGCGCTGATCCTGACGTCGGAGGGGCAGCGCGACGCGGCGATCAACACCGCCGAGGGCGACAAGCAGCAGGTGATCAAGGCGTCGGAGGCGAGCCGGCAGCAGCAGATGAACGAAGCCGAGGGCCAGGCGGCCGCGATCCGCGCGGTGGCGGCGGCCACGGCGGAAGGCATCCGCGCGGTCGCCACCGCGATCCGCACCGACGGCGGCATGGAGGCCGTGCAGCTCCGCGTCGCCGAGCAGTACGTCGAGCAGTTCGGCCACCTCGCGCAGAAGACGAACGCGCTCGTCGTGCCGGCCAACGTCTCCGACGTCGCGGGGATGATCGCGGCGGCGATGAAGGTGTTCGCCGCGACGACCACGCCTCCGCCGGCGCGCTAGGTCCAGGGCGCGCCGGGATCCTCGTGGCTCAGGGCGTGACGGGCGCGGGCGTCACGGGCAGCGCGAGATGCCGCGACTGCCGATGCCACTCGATCGTCAGCAGGATCGCGCAGAAGACGAGCCCGATCGACAACCCGATCCAGAGGCCCGCCACGCCCCACTCCACCCGGAAGCAGAGCGTGTACCCGACGGGCAGTCCGAGCACCCAGTGGCCGATGCCATTGACGATCATCGGCGTCCGCGTGTCGCCGATGCCACGCAGCACCCCCGTGGCCACGGCCTGCGTGCCGTCGAAGAGCTGGAACGCCGCGGCAATCGCGAGCAGGCGCGTTCCGATCGCGAGCACCCGCGGATCGCCGGTGAACGCGCGGAGCAGCGGCCCCGGGGCGAGGAGGAACGTGAGGCCGACTACCGACATGAGCACGGCGCCGACCGCCAGCGCCGTCCAGCCGGCGTGAACGGCGGGACGAAACTCGCCGGCGCCGACGGCATGGCCCACGCGCACCGCGCCGGCCGATGCGAGCCCCAGGGGAACCATGAACGACAGCGCCGCGATGTTGAGAGCGATCTGGTGCGAGCCGAGCGAGACCGGGTCCAGCCTCCCCGCCAGTCCGCTTGCCGCGGCGAAGACCCCGATCTCGAGCGTCACCTGTGAGGCCGCCGGCACGCCCAGCGCCAAGAGCCGCCGGGCGCGCAACGCGTCGAAGGCGAACGGCACGTGTGGGTGCCCCTCGCCGCGCCGCCTGTGCTCGCGCACGATGGCGACGAGCAGGAACGCCGCCATGTAGATGCGAGCCAGCACCGTCGCCCAGGCCGCGCCCTCGACACCGAGCTCGGGCGCGCCCAGCCTGCCGTAGATCAGCAGCCAGTTGGCGAGGGCGTTCACGACGTTGGCCGTCAGCAGGGCGAACATCACCGGCCGGACGACGTGGAGGCCCTGCAGGTAGCGCCGGAACGTGGCGTAGAAGAGGAGCGGGAGGGTGCTCGAGCCGATTACGCGGAGGTACGGGACCGCCAGGTCGCGAATCTCGGGATGGAATCCCCATCCGTCGATGGTCGTGAGCGCGCCGTAAAAGACCAGCATGACGGCCGGCGAGATGGCGAGCGCCAGGAGGGCGCCGTGCTGCAGCCAGCGGAGACAGTCGTCCAGGCGGCCGGCGCCGAACGACTGGGAGACCAGCGCGTCGAGGCCGAGCATGAGCCCCATGCCGAACACGGCGACCGCGAAGAACAGGGAGCTCCCCATGCCGGCGGCGCCGATGGCGGCGGGGCCGAGCGGCCCCACCATGATCGTGTCGACGACCCCCATGCTCATCCAGCCGATCTCCGCCATGACGACGGGGCCGGCGAGCTTCAGCAGGGGGAGGAGCTCGCGACGCATCCCGTCAGCATATGCGATAGAGTTTTGAGTCCGAATCGTGCGAATCGGCGTCTCATTACGCTGAGTTCGTCTGCCATGAAAAGAACCGCCTCTTGTCTTCTTGTTCCGGCCTTCGCGCTGTGCCTTGCCAGTCTCGACGCACAGACGCACCGGGGGCTCGTCCGCGGGCGTGTGACGGATGCCATGGGACGCGCCGTGAACGGCGCGCGGGTGGCCGCCACGCACCAGGACACGAACGAACAGCGCACCGTGACCAGCGACGACACGGGCACGTTTGCGCTGGCGGAACTGCCGCCGGGACCGTACCGGTTCGTCATCGAGTCCGGGGGGCACCGGATGCACGTCGAGGAGCTGACGCTCGACGTCAACCAGGAGCGCCGCATCGACGTGCGGCTCCAGATCGGGGCGCTCACCGACCGCGTGGAGGTCATGGCCCCTCGGGCGGACGTGCGCCGGAACACTGCTTTGGGCACCGTGATCGGGAACCGGCAGATCGTCGGCCTGCCGCTCGACGGGCGCAACGTCCTCGACCTCACGCTGCTGGCTCCGGGCGCCGTGCCCGCGGCCGAGGGCTCGGCGGGGTCCGTGCGCGGCGACTTCTCGTTCTCGGTGAACGGCGCGCGCGAGGACTTCAACGGGTATCTCCTCGACGGCGCGGACAACGTGGACCCGAAGCTCAACACCGTGAGCGTGACGCCCCCGGTGGACGCCATCCAGGAGTTCGAGGTGCTCACGAGCACCGCGGATACGACGTTCGGGCGGCAGGGCGGCGCTCACGTGAACGTCATCACGAGGTCGGGCAGCAACGACCTGCGCGGCACGGCGTGGGAGTTCTTCCGGAGCGGCGCCCTCGACTCGCCGAATCACTTCGCGCCGGAGAACGAGCCGGATCCCGAGTACGAGCGGCACCAGTACGGCGCATCGATCGGCGGCCCGCTCGTGCGCGATCGCGCGTTCTTCTTCGCGGACTACGAGGGGACGCGGGTGGAGGAGGGCATCACGCGCATCGCCACGGTCCCCACGGCCGAGGCGCGAGCGCTTGCCGCGTTCCTGCCGGCGCACCCGATCGGGCGTGCGATCGCAGGGCTCTATCCCGAGCCGAACCGGCCGGGCGCGACGGGCAACGTCGTCTCGTCGCCCGTGCAGGAGGATCGCATCGATTCCTTCGATGCGCGCCTCGATCACGGCATCGGCGAGTCGTTCGATCTGATGGGGCGCTACAGCCTGGCCGATCGGCGGCTCTACGAGCCGTTCAGCGGTCCGGGCTTCTCGGCGCTGCCGGGCTTCGGATCCGACGTGGCGCGGCGCGGCCACAACGCCGTGGTGAGCGCGACGCAGGTCGTCTCGTCGACGCTCGTCAACGAGAGCCGCGTCGGCTTCAACCGGGTGTCGTCGAGCGTGACGCCGGAGGCGGGCGTGACCAACAGGAGCGTCGGCCTGCCGGAGCCATGGACGAACCCGCGCGACGCGGGGCTGAGCTTCATCACCGTCACGGGCTTCTCGCCGATTGGCGCCGAGTACAACAACCCGCAGCAGGGCACGACGAACGCGATTCACGTCACGGACACCCTCACCTGGTCGCGCGGGCGGCACCTCGTGAAGCTCGGCGGAGACGGGCGCTTCGTGCGGCAGAGGGCCTTCCGCGACGTGCAGGCGCGCGGCGCCCTGACGTTCACGGGCCTTCTGACCGGCACGCCGTTCACGGACCTCCTCTTCGGGCTGCCGACGTTCACGACGATCGCCCGGCTCGACAACCCGCAGGACCTGCGCACCGAGTCGTACGCGGCGTTCGTGCAGGACAGCATCGATGTGCGCGCCGACCTGACCGTCTCGCTCGGCGTGCGCTACGAGGTCACCTCAGCGCCGGTGGACGCGGGCGATCGCGCGACGCTGTACGACCCCGCGACCGGCCGGCTCCAGGCAGTGGGGAGCGGCGACCTCCCGCGCGCCGGCTACGACGCCGACACGAACAACTGGGCGCCGCGCGTCGGCGTCGCCTGGGCGCCTGGCGGCGGCGGCACCGTGCTGCGAGCCTCGTACGGCATTCACTACAACCAGTCGGCGCTCGCCCCGAGCGAAGGGCTCTACTTCAACGCGCCGTACTTCAACCTTGGCGTCAACGTCACGTCGGCGTCGGCACCACTGTTCGTGCACGACCCGTTCGCGCAGACCGGCTTCTTCCCGCAGAGCGGCACGGCGTTCCAGCGCGACCTGCGCACGCCGTATCTGCACCAGTTCAACGTCAACGTGCAGCGACCGCTCGGGTCGTCGCGCCTTCTCGAGGCGGCGTATGTCGGCTCGCGCGGCCGCAACCTGATCGCGGGGCGCGACCTGAATCAGCCGGCTGCGAGCCCCGCGCCTCTGAACCTCCGGCCGAATCCGCTCTTCGGCGACATCACCTTCATCGAGTCGCGCGCCCGCTCGCGCTACGACAGCCTCCAGCTCCGCTTCGAGCAGCGGCTCGATCGCGGCTTCACGATGCTGGCCGCGTATACGCTCGCGAAATCGGAGGATGACGCCTCGGCGTTCTTCACCAGCGGCGGCGATCCGAATTTCCCGCAGGACAGCCACAACGTCGCGGCGGAGTGGGGGCGGTCGAACTTCGACGTGCGGCATCGGCTGTCGGCCGGCGTGTCGCAGGAGCTGCCGTGGGAGATGCAGGTCAGCGGCGTCGTGACGCTGCAGAGCGGCCGGCCGTTCACGGTGGCGCTCTTGCCGGAGACCGACAACAGCAACACCGGCCGGACCGTCCTCGGGTTCGGCGCGAACGACCGTCCGAACGTCACAGGGGATCCGTCGCTGTCCGATCCCGCCGCGGACCGCTGGTTCGACACGGGCGCGTTCACGCTCCCCGCGTTCGGGAGCTTCGGCAACGCAGGTCGCAACATCCTCGACGGCCCCGGCTACGTCAACGTGAACCTCGCGCTGATGAAGCACGTGACCGTCGGCGGGAGCAGACGCCTCCAGCTCCGCGCCGAGGTCTTTAACCTCTTCAACCGCGCGAACTTCGGCCTGCCCGACAACTTCTTCGGGTCGCCGACGTTCGGCCAGGTGCTGACGGCGGACGCGCCGCGGCGCGTGCAGTTGGGGGCACGGCTGCTTTTCTGATCCTTGTCAACTCCCAATTCCCAACTCCCAACTCCCTAACTCAACTCCCAACTCCCAACTTCCAACTCCCAAACCCCAACTCCCAACTCCCAATTCCCAACTCCCAAACCCCAGCGCCCAACGCCCAACGCCCAATTCCCAATTCCCAATTCCCAAACCCCAGGACTCAGGCAACCTGGGGTCTGCGATTCTGAAGGGCGTGAGCGGGCCGCGGTGTCGAACCGCGGCCTCTGCGATGAGCGCGTGAAGGATCCTGTTTACGACCGTGCGCCGAGACTCATAGAGCGCGTCATGATCGCCGGGCGCGACGAAACCGAGTGGACCTTCTTCGGCTCGCGTTCGGAACGGGCCACGGTGAGCGCGGCCAGCTGGGGGATTCCAGATTGGGCCATCTTTACGTACGCCGGGTCCAGTTCCACCCCGATGCTGTCGTAGCCGACAGCGTTCGCAGCGGCCAACGTCGAACCGGCTCCGGCGAAGGGGTCCAGCACGGTGCCTTCGCCGAGCGGAAGCATGGCGCGGACGAGCTGACGCAAGAACGCCTGCGGCTTGAGGCTCGGATGCGGCGCGATCCGGCGCTCGAGGGGTCGAGTCGGTGAGGACAGGATGACATCGCCGAACGGCCGCCTGTCTGAAATGCGGCGCAGCCCTCCGGTCTTCCATTTCCGCAAGTTGTCCTGCACCCGCCCCTCGAGCGGCTTCCGAAACAGCAGCCACGGCTCGTACATCGACCGTGGCATGACCGTCACGCCGGCGAACTCCTCGTGCGCGTTCTTCGGCCGGTCGCCTCCGCGCATGGTCATCGTCAAGCGGATGATTTCACCACGACGCTCCAGCCCTGCACGAGCGGCCGCTCTGGCGACCAGGAACGACACCAGCGGATTCGACGCGATCGCGATGTGAGCACCGGGCACGAGCGGAGGAGTCAGGAGCGTGGCCCACTGAAAGAAGAATTCCTCCAGGCACACCAGATCCTTCGGGCCGAGCGTCGTGAACCGCGGAAGCGGCGCGCGCTGATGACCGTCGAACGCCGGCGGGATGCGCCAGACGCCGCCCCTGCCGGCCCGCAGCTTGCGCTGCTCCTTCTCGGTGTATTCCACCAGGCCGTA